>JASHUG010000248.1 GCA_030040155.1 Streptosporangiaceae bacterium
GGCCCTGGCGGCAAGACGATCATCCCGGCGCAGGCGCACGCGAAGCTGTCATTCCGGCTGGTCGCCGACCAGGATCCCGCCGCCGTCGTCGCCGGGCTCCGGCAGTACGTGGCCGACCACACGCCGCCGGGCATCGAGGCAGACATCGAGTGGGAGGGCGAGGGAGTCCGGCCGTGCTTCTCGCCGGTCGAGTCCCCGGCGGTCCTGGCGGGCGTACGCGCGATGGAGCGGGCATTCGGCCGGGAAGTCCTGTTCACCAGGGAGGGCGGCAGCGGCCCCGAGGCGGACCTGGCGGAGATCCTTGAGGCGCCGCTCGTGTTCCTCGGGGTCGGGCTGGACGCTGACCGGATTCACGCGCCGAACGAACGGGTCGACATGGGGCTGCTGCTCAAGGCAGCCGAGGCGGCCGCGTACCTCTGGGAGGAGATGGCCGCCACGGCGCCCGAGCTGACGGCTGGCAGGTGAGCATCCCGGACGGCGCCGGACAGCAAGCACAGCCTTCCGTCGCAGCGGCGCGGCGCGGGCTGGCGGTGACCGGGCCGGCCCTGACCGGGCTCGCGCTCGCCAGGGCCGAGGTTGACCGGTCAGCTCACCTGCGGGCGGATGCAGCCTGGCTGGAGCGAGCCTGGGCCGATCCTGAGACGCGTGTGCTCGTCATCGAGCAGGGTCGGGCGCTGGCCGAGATCGGCGATACCGGCGCGCGGCTGCACTTCGTGCGGTCCGCCCAGGCGCCGGACGGGGTCAGGTTCCTGCTGGGCGTCGATGGGGACGGCCTGGCCTACTTCGGCGTGGCCGGACCGCTGCCCGAACCGATCGGACCCGGCGTCAAGCCGGCCTACCTGCGCGAGGCGGGCCCGCTGCTGTCAGACCGTGACGCCGGCCTGATGACGCACGCGGTGGCGCTGGCGAACTGGCACGAGACGTTCACGCACTGTCCGCGCTGCGGCGCCGTGACCGAGCCGTTCGCGTCCGGCCATGGCCGCAGGTGCCCGGTCGACGGCAGCGAGCACTTCCCGCGGGTGGACCCGGCGATGATCGTGCTCGTCACCGACCCCGACGATCGGTGCCTGCTGGCACGTAACGCGATGTGGCCCGAGCGCCGCGTCTCCATCCTGGCCGGGTTCGTGGAGGCGGGGGAGTCGGCCGAGCAGGCAGTGGCCCGCGAAGTACATGAGGAGACCGGCATTACCGTCACCGCGGTCACGTATCTCGGCAGCCAGCCGTGGCCGATGCCGCAGAGCCTGATGCTCGGGTTCCGCGCTCGTGCGAACGGGCACCAGGAGATCCACGTTGACGCCGACGAGATCGCCGAGGCGCACTGGTACAGCCGCGCCGAGCTGGCCGCGGTGGTGGCCAGCGGTGAGCTCCGCCTGCCGCCGCCGGTATCGATCGCGCACCACATCATCGAGTCTTGGTACGGCGCCGACCTGCCCGGCAGCTGGTGACTCGAATACGTATCTTGACGATGCATCGATAATTTACTTATAGTTGCGACATGAGCAAGCAGACTCCGATGCGCGAGCCGACCTACTTCGTGCTCGCCTCGCTGCTGGCCGGGCCGCTGCACGGTTACGCCATCATCAAGCGAACCGCGGAGCTGTCGGGGGGGCGCGTCCGGCTGGCGACCGGGACCCTGTATACGGCGCTGGACCGGCTGACCGGCGAAGGGTTCGTGGAGCAAATAGGCGAGGAAGTCGTCAGCGGCCGCACGCGCCGGTCGTACGCGCTTACCGGGGCCGGCGCGAGCGCTGTTCGCGCCGAGGCGATGAGGATGGCGGAGTCCGCGAGCGTCGTCACCGGCCGGTCCGAGCCCGGTAGCGCCGCGGCCGCCGCTGAGGGCCCAGGGCATGCTGCCCGCCGCGTGCGGCCAGCATGACCGGGCTCGAGCGCCGCTACCGCTTGCTGCTGCGCGCCTATCCCGCCTCGTACCGGGCGGCCCGTGGCGATGAGCTGATCTCTACCCTGCTGGACACCGCCGAGCCGGACCGGGCCTGGCCCACCTGGCGCGAGGCGCGTGCGCTGGTGCTCGCCGGCCTGCGCGTGCGGGCCCTGCAGAACCGTCGGCTGACGACCGCTGCCAACCTGCGGCTGTCAGTCCTGCTCGGGCTCGCCGCGAGCATCGGGCTTCTCGGATCGGGCAGTGCCGGGCGGCTCTGGCTGGCGGTCGATACCAACAATCCGATCATCCTGCGCCGTGGCGGTTCGCTCTCTGGCAGCTGGGCTGTGCAGTCACCGAGCCATCTGTGGCCGGTGGCCGCTGCCTTCGCGCTGACGGCGCTCGCGCCGGCAGCGGCGTGGATCGGGCGGCGTGCAGTGGCGGTGCCCTTGCTGGTGGCCGCCGCGGCTGTGGTGCCATTCGCGGAGAGCAGGCTGTTCCAGGGTCCGGTCTGGTCGCGGGAGATGCTTACGGTCGGGCTGCCGCTGTCGTTGCTGCTCGTCGCCCTCGCCGTCGTGACGGCTTCGGGCAAGGACCGGCCGCCGCGAGCCTGGCTGTGGTGGTACGCGCTGCCGCCGATCTGGATTCTCGACGAGCGGGTGGCGAACGCGCTGCCCTTCGCGGTCGGGCGGGTGCTGGTCGAGCTGCCGCTGTTCCCGGCCTTCGTCCTGGGCGCGATCGTCTGGGTGATCGTCGATGCCCGGCCCGCAATCGCGCTGGCGGTCGTGCTGGCCATCCTGGCCGTCATGAGCGCTGTCGGCTACCTCGGCCCTGGGTTGTTCATCCGGCAGCAACTAGACCTGCGCGTGGCGGCGGTGTATCTGGGCGTCGGGCTGGTGCTGGCGGCGCCGGCCCTGCTGCGGATGCGGCGCCAGGCCGTGCTGTAGGCGGTCAGTCGCATGCGGCCAGGATCGCGTCGCTGACGGCCGCCATGTGCCGTGCCCCGGCCGCGCGCGACACCAGCCTGCCGGTCAGGTAGGCCACGGCGAGCTGGCGCTGCGGGTCGGCCCAGCCGATGCAGACGTAGCTGCCGTTGTGGCCGAACGCCAGCGGACTTGAGTGCTGGCCCATCGGGCTGAACCGGCCGCCGAGACGCGCCCGGCCGCCGAGACGCGCCCGGCCGCCGCGCTCGCCACCCAGCTGGAAGCCCTCGGACCAGCGGAGCGGCAGCTTCAGATAGCGGTCGGTCTCGCCGTCGCTCGACGGTCGCCTGGCGGCCAGGATCGTCTCCGGCGCAAGGACCCTGACGCCGTCAAGCTCGCCCCCATTCAGCAGGGCTTGGTAGAGCCGGGCCAGGTCGCGGGCGGTGGCGGACACGCTCGCGGCCGGGATGACGGCTTGCCTAACCGCCCGCCGGTTGACCATCAGCGCGGTCGCCAGCTCCGCGGGCCCGCGGCCGGACACCGCGACATGCCGCGCCCACTGCGCGGCCGGCAGTCCGAGATAGGTGTCGGTTAGGCCCAGCGGGCGCAGCAGCGCCGCGTGCAGGAAGTCACGAACTGGCGTGCCGGTCACGCGCTGCACGAGCTCGCCGAGTATGAAGCCGTAGCTGAGGACGTGGTAGGCCGGAACCTGTCCCGGCGGGTACGCCGGGGCGGCGCGCTCCAGGGCGCGGGTCGAGTCGGCCCAGTCGGTCATCGCCAGCGCGTCGGCCGCCATGTTCGTGGCGACCGGCAGGCCGCTGCGGTGTCGCAGCACCTGCCGGATCGTGATCGCCTGCTTCCCGCGCTGGCCGAACTCTGGCCAGTACCGGGCGACCGGTTCGTCTAGGGCGAGCTCGCCGCGCTCGGCGAGCAGATGGACCAGCAGCGCCGTCATCGGCTTACTGGCCGAGAACAGGAAGAAAAGGGAGTCGGGCCGGCACCCGATGGCCTCGTCGAGCACGACCTGGCCGCGATGGATCACGCACAGCTGCGCGGGGCAGCCGCGGGCCGCCGCGAGCGAGACCGCCGAATCCAGCCGCGATCCCTGCACCGCCGGCCGGTCAGGACCGCCCGAGCTTACGGACCGCCTCGGCCACGTCCAGCCCAGGCGCAGGCAGTAGGGCGATGACCGGCGTGTCCAAACCACTTTCCTGGTAGGCCGCCACTCGTTCCCCGCAGTAATCAAGTGCGCCGTGGATCACCAGCTCATCGACGAGTTCATCGGGAATGGCCTCGAGCGCGCCCTTGCGGTCCCCGGAGTTCCAAGCCGCGAGCATCGGGGCGATGACCTCGCCGCGACCGAGCCACTCGTGGAACGCCGCGTAGACGGGCACAGTCAGGTAGGCGGCGAGCACGCGGCGGCCGATGTAGCGGGCCGTGCCGACGTCCTGCGTGGGGCAGACGAAGATGCGCGCAACGAGTTCGCAGTCGGGCCCGGCGACCCCGCGCACCTTCGGGACATCGGCGGGCGACAGCCAGTTGGTGATCGCGATCCCGGCCTCGGCTGCGGCCAGCCGCACCATGCCGGGCCGCAGCGCAGCCAGCGCCAGGGCCGGCGGCACCCGCGGCGCCGGATCGAGCCGGAACCCGTCGACCGAGAACGTCTCGTACTCGCGGCTGACCTTGTTACCGGCCAGCGCCTCGCGCAGGAACCGCAGCATGTCCCGCGACCGCTGGTAGGGCTTCTCGAACGGGATGCCGTTCCACTGCTCGACCGCGACCCTGGAGGAGGTGCCGATGCCCAGCACGAACCGGCCGGGTGCGAGCGCGGCCAGTGTCCCGGCCGAGATGGCCAGCGCGACCGGGGCGCGGGTGTAGATGCCGACGATCGCGGTGCCCAGCCGCAGCTGCGGTGCCCACTGCGAGGCCAGGGTCAGCGGCGTGAACGCATCGATCCCGTTGAGCTCGGCGGACCACGCGTCGGTGTAGCCGAGGTCCTGCAGGCCGGCCACGAGGTCCCGCTGGTCGGCAAGCGGCACGCCGGTCAGGGGCAGCGTCAGTCCCCAGCGAGGTTGAGATAGCGTCTGCGATCCCATGGCATCCTCTCGGCTCGCTGGCTGTCCCCCGGTCTGCATCCTGGCTGCGAGTATGCCAGCCGGATCGTGGCTTCGGGATCAGGCGGGCTGGGGCTTCGGGATCAGGCGGGCTGGGGCTGCGGGATCAGGCGGGTCGGGGCCGCGTACCGGCGCTGCAGCACCAGCAGCCGCTCGCGCGTCTCGTCGTCGGCGGGCGTGTAGGTAGTCATCCGGGTGCCGAGCCGCTGGCCGAGCCAGAGGTGGGTGTAGTTCAGCCGGAGCAGGCCGACGTCGGGGTGCAGGTAGCGCTTGGTGAGATTCTCCGGGTTGGCCACCTCGTGCCGCTCCCACAAATCCGCGAACTCGGCCGATACCTTGCTGAGCCGGGACACCAGGCACTTCCAGGCCGGCTCGGCCACGTGCTCGGCCATGGCCGCACGGTACTCGCCCACCATCCGCCGGACGCCCTCCTCCCAGTCAAGCGTGGCGGCGCGGCACTCGGGACTGGTGAACATGCGCCACAGCGAGTTGCGATCCTCGTACGGCAGGTCGGCGAGCGGGCCCATCAGCTGGTCGTACGCCTTGTTCCAGGCGAGGATGTCGTACCGGGCGTTGCGGATGCACGCGGGATAGGGCACAAGCTGGTCGAGCAGCACCTGCGCCGTCGGCGGCAGCGTCGCGCACTCGGCCTGTGTGGAGCCGTCCGGAGTGTCGGCCAGGCGGAACAGGTGATCACGCTCGTGCGGGTCGAGCAACAGCGTGCGCGCGACCGCGTCCAGCACCTGGGGCGAGGCATTGATGTCGCGGCCCTGCTCGAGCCAGGTGTACCAAGTGACGCCGACTCCGGCCAGGGTCGCAACCTCCTCACGGCGCAGGCCTGGCGTCCGGCGCCGGGACGCGGGCGGCAAGCCCACCTGCTCGGGCAGGATTCGCTCCCGCCTGCTGCGGAGGAAGCCTGCTAGCTCCTGTCGCCGGATAGCCTGTTCGCCGCGGCGGCTGACTCCGTCTGCCGGCACCGAGCCCGTTGCCGGGCCAATGAGGTCGGTCTCTTCCGTCAGCAGCGAGCTTCGCGGCGGCTCGATCAGAACCCGCGGGCTGACCGCCCCGTCTGGCACCGCGGTCCGGGCCGCCCCGTTTGCCACCGCGGCCCGGGCCGCCCCGTTTGCCGCCGCGGTCCGCGCGGCCCCGTTTTGTCGGTACCCCAACGTATCGTTCTGAACGTGGGGCGGGGCCGCAGTTTCGATTGGCTGCTCGCTCATGACTACCATTTTGCCTTAATCCTTATGCGGTTACCAGGTAGTGCGACTACCAGTATAACTGGGCTCTAGTACCTGGCTCGCGATCAACGGCATGCTCGTTACATGCCTTCCACACTGCACACCACCAACCCTGCCCGGACGCGTGACGCTGGCCCGCGGTTCGGACTGCTGACCAGGTCCGGTCGTGGCCGCTCGGCGCCCGCGGTGGCTCCGGATCTGCGCCGGTCCTCGGCGCAAGGCCAGCCAGAACACACGGCAGGCGCCGCCCAGGGCCTGAACTCGATCGGACTCGCCGTCGTGCTCATAGGCGCGCTACTGCCGATGCTCGACTTCTTCATCGTGAACGTCGCGCTGCCGACGATCGACGCCGACCTGCGGGCGAGTCAGCCGATGCTGGAACTTGTCGTCTCCGGTTACGCCAGCGCGTACGCGCTGCTGCTGGTCCTCGGCGGCCGCCTCGGGGACAGTCTCGGCCGCAAGCGGCTATTCATGATCGGGATGGCGGCCTTCACGCTGACCTCGCTCGCTTGTGGCCTGGCGCCGGACGCGATGGCGCTGGTCGTCGGGCGGATCGCGCAGGGCGCGTCGGCGGCACTGATGGTCCCCCAGGTGCTGGCGACTATCCAGGCGGCTACCTCCGGCGAGCGGCGCACAAGGGCGCTCGGGCGTTATGGCGCGACCGGCGGCCTGGCTGCCGCGCTCGGACAGGTCCTCGGCGGGTTGCTGGTCTCGGCAAACATCGACGGCACCGGCTGGCGGCCGATCTTCCTCGTCAACGTCCCGATCGGACTGGCCGGCCTCGTCTTGGCCCGCCGCTACGTGCCGGACACCCGGCACGGCAACGCCGCTCGCGTCGACGGGCGCGGCACGGCCCTGCTCGGCCTCACGGTGCTGGCCATCCTGATCCCGCTCACCGAGGGCCGCTCGCTGGGCTGGCCGGACTGGACCATCGCGCTGCTCGCAGCGGCCCCGCTGTTCGCCGCCGCCTTCTGCCTCACCGAGATCCGGATCGAGCGTAACGGCCGTACTCCGCTCGTCCCGCCCTCGCTGCTCCAGCACGCGAGCATGCGAATTGGCCTGCTGCTGGCCCTTCCGTTCTTCGCCGGCTTCGGCGCCTTCATGTTCTGCTACGCGCTGCTGGTGCAACAGGGTCTGCATGACAGCGCCCTCACCGCCGGGGTTGGGCTTCTGCCGATGGCGGCCTCGTTCCTGCTCGCTTCGCTGTCCACCTCCCGGTTGCTCGCGCGCTATGGCGCGAGGGTGCTGGCCGCAGGCGGGCTGCTACAGGCGGCCGGGCTGGCCGTGCTCGCGGTGACCGTGTACTACAGCTGGCCGGGCCTGTCGGTCGCGTTGCTGGCGCCCGGCATGATCATCGCCGGCCTGGGCCAGGGCCTGGTGATGAGCCCGCTATTCGGGGTCGTGCTTTCTGAGGTCCCGGCGACCTCAGCTGGCGCTGGCAGCGGAGTGCTCACGACCACTCAGCAGACGGCGCTGGCGCTGGGTGTCGCGACTCTCGGCAGCATGTTCTTGACCCTGGCCGACGACGGCACGGGGGTGCGGACCGGCTTTATTGCGGTGCTGGCGATCCAGCTCGTCATCGCCTTCGCCGTGGCGGGCGGCGCCCGCCGGTTGCCCAACTGGCGGCGCCGGGCACAGGCGGCGCAGTCGCCGTCAGGCGAGTTGCTGGCGGTCGGCGCGCAGCACTAGGACAGGATCCCGCCGGACGGGCAACGGCGATTCTCTGCGGGGAGCGGGTCGGTGCGACCCGCTCCCCGCTCCCCGCGCTCGCGCGTGGCGCCCAGCCTCTTCCCCATGTACCGATTAGCGGTATATAACAAAGGCATGAGTATCCGGCCGCTGCAGGAACCCGCCTTCCTGATACTGACGTCGCTGGCCGCTGGGCCCCAGCACGGGTACGGGATCATGGCGGACGTCACCAAGATCTCCACGGGCCGGGTGCGGCTGCGGGCTGGCACGTTGTATGCGGCCCTTGACCGGCTGAGTTCGGCTGGCATGCTCGATGTCGACCACGAGGAGATCGTCGACGCCCGGCTGCGCCGCTACTATCGGCTTACTCCCGCCGGCCGGGACCGGCTGACCGCCGAGACCGCCAGGCTGCGCGCGAACGCCGCTGCCGCCGCCGGCCGCCTGGGACTGGCAGATGCCTGACGGGCGGGCCGGCTCCGGCCGCCTGGAGCGCCGGTACCGGCGGCTGCTGCGGTGGTACCCGCCCGAGCACCGGAATGTCCACGGCGATGAGATGCTCGCCGTGCTTCTGGCCGCGGCCAGGGCCGCCCAGGAGAAGCCCGATCGGGCCGACGTGGCCGACCTCATCGCGGCGGCGGTCCGGATCAGGCTGCGGCCACGCGGGGCCCTGTCAGACGGACCCGGCTGGGGGGACGCGCTGGCCGTCTTCAGCGTCGCTGCACCGCTGCTCATGCTGGTGTCGACGAGCCTGTGCCTGTGGGCCATCGATATCTGGGCGCCGGCGTCCTCAGGGCCGGTTGCGGATGTCTCCCGTCTCGTCTTCTTTGGTCAGGCCCTAGTGGTCCCCTTCGTCCTTTTCAACGCGCGCCACTGGGCGGTGGTGGCGGCCGCTATCCCCGGCCTTTTCTGGCTGGTGCTGGCGGCCCTCGCCCTGGTGGTCGGCCGGTTCGTCCAAGGCGCGGTCGATTCGGTGGAATACCCCGTGCTCGCTTCCGTGCTCGAGGTCGTGGCCTTGTCGGCCTCGCCTGGGCCGGGCCGCGGCCTCCAGCTGATGCGCGGACGGCACTGGGCGCTTCTCGGCGTCGCCGCGGTGCCGGCGGCCGCGCTGTCACCCGTTCTGGCCCCCCTACAGTCGGCCCAGGCCGGCCTGCCGCTCTCCGCTGCGTTGCTGTGGCTGCGCGCAGCCCTGGGGCTGGCACCGGCAGGTGTCTTTTTCGCGATCCCGCTAGTTCTCGTGCTGGCAGTGCTGCTGGGCATGTGGCTGAGCTCGGCCGCGGGCAAGCGAATGGCAGTGCTCTTCGGCTCTCTCGCGGGCCCGTACCTCGCGATCGTGCTGGTCCAGCACTTCGGAGGCGCGGTCTCGGTCACCCCGGTGTTTGTCGCTGCCTTCGCCGCCGCCGTGGTCGCGGCCTATACGGTGCTGGTCGCCGCAGGGCGGGGTCGCCGACGGGGGCCGGCGGTAAGGCGGCGGATTGATACGGGCCGCTAGCCGGTCAGCGCGACGGTGGCTCCGGTGAGGTCGACGATCCGGTGGTAGCCAACAGCGGCCGGAAACTTGGCCAGCTGCCCGCGGATCCTGGCCTTCGGGCCATCGGGCCCGACGAGGATCATTCCGTCGGCCTCAACCGCCACCAGTTCGTCGCCCATGCGCAGCAGCACCGGCCCGTCGCGCGTGGCCGAGATCGCCGTCCGTCCCGCCCCGATAGCGGCCAGGATCGCGTCCGGCTCGGGGGTGTCGGCGGCGACCCAAGTCGTCGGAGCGCCGGGCGGAGCGTCTGACCCCGGCTTATGCCAGTCGCTCCCTCCGACCGGTATCGCATCGGGGTCCCAAGCGAGCCACCAGCCGAGCGGAGTCGTCCACCTGGTGTCCAGCCAGCTCCAGTGCCAGACCTCGATCAGCGGAGGCCGCCGCTTCATCGGGGCGGCCCAGCTCACATTCCCGCCGATCGGGTGGTTGATCGACAGCAGACCTCCGTCGCGCTCGGTGGCCTCCAGCCAGGCATCGGGTCGCTCGCGGAAGTCAACCCACGCGATCCTGCCGAGCGCGTTCGCGTGCCCGGTCTCGGTCGTGACCTCCTGCCCAGGGAGGAGAGCAATGCCCTGGGCGGCACCCGCTGCCGGCAGTTCGGGATGGTGGCTGATCGTGTTGTGGTCGGTGATCGCCAGGTAGTCGAGGCCGCGGCCGACCGCGAACCTGGCGAGTTCCGGCACCGTCATCCCGCCGTCAGAGTGCACTGTGTGCGTGTGCAAGTCGCCGGCCAGCCACCGCCGACCGTCGCTGGCGGGCAGCGTCCGAGGCGGCGGTCGCTCCGACAGCGACGGCAGCATTTCCGGCGGAGGGCCAGGAGTGAGCTCACCTGGCGTGCTCGACACCTCGGCGGTGACGCAGTACTCGGCGCCAGCGCCAGGCACCCGGTGCAGTCCGAGTATTACGTGCCACGTGCCCGGTTCAAGCTCGCCTGGGAGATAGCCGGGAGTCGCCGCGCCCGGCGTGATCACGAACTCGCGCCGCGCCCCACCGGACCAGCCGCGAAAGCCTGCTGACCCCAGGCAGCCCAGGTCGATGATCGCCCCGGATCGCTCGTACTCGAGTTCCACTCGGAGCGCGCAAGAACCCGGCGGGATCTCCACCGGCAGGTAATGCCACGGCGAGTTGAACCGATCCTCGAGCGTCCAGCGCCCGGAGTGGCGGCTGATTGCCATAAGACCATCTGACCAGATCCGCGCGGGGACAGCGAGCACTGGACCTCGCCTGGCCTTGCGTCGCGGCTCGACGACCCTGTGCGACCGCGGCGGCGTCCTGGACCACTCATGACGACCAGGGGAACGAGGCGAGATCCGGCTCGATCCAGCCCGCCCGCGCGGCCGTGCTGGCGAGCGTTGACGAGCGATAGTGCCGGCTGAGGAGTCGCTTGTCGAGTAGCGCCGGGTTCCGCGCGGCGAAATCGCCGAAGTCGGCTGCCCTCGGGTCAGCCTCTACGTGATACCCGACCAGCTGAGTCCACGCCCGCGTCACGGTGGCGTTGTATTTCTGCGGTGCTCGCTCGTAGGCGGCGATATGCCGGATCCAGCCGCTGATCCTGCTCACCGCCTCCTGCGTGCCGTACCGGCGGACTGTCAGGTAGGCCAGGTGAATGTGCTGGCGGTGACCGAAGCGGCCGCCGGTCGGCACTATCTCTCGCAGGAGAGCGGCCAGCTCGGCGGGGATCGCGGCGCGGCTGGTGTGGCTGGCGTCGGTTGCGTCTTGGGCACCGCTTGCGTGGCTGGCGTCGGTTGCGTCTCCGGCACCGCTTGCGTGGCCGTTCACTTGGCTGTCTCCGTCAGCGCGAGCGTCACCGCGAAGAAGCCCGCTAGCTGCTGCTTGCTGATGCCCTTCAGCGCGGTCTTTTCCAGATCCTTGATCGCCTCACGCACCTTAGCTGCCGTCCACCGTCCAGTCGGCGTCAGCCGGATCAGGACCGACCTGCGGTCCGTGAAATCGACATCGCGTTCCAGATCCCCACGCCGCTCAAGCCGGTCCAGGACGCTGGTGAGCGTGCTGGGCTTCGTGCCGGTCACATTCGCGAGCTCGCCGACGGAGCGCACCTGGCCGTCCGCGAGTGCGGCGAGCACGTTCTGCTCCGACCCGGTCAGCGAGAGTTCCGCCAGGCTCGCTGCTAGCGCGTGCAGCGTCGCATGCGTCGCCCGCTGGAGCTCGGCCACAACTCCGTGTACTTCCATTTCGTTTATCACGATTACGAATAATACCATATTGAAATATCTGCTATGGCGGACGTTCAGGATGGCAGCCTTGGTCGTCTGCCCGCTGCGGGCGGTTATCTCAGCCAGCCGGGGGCCGCTCCACCGGAGCGGCTGCGCAGTCGGCGAACGTGGGCGCCCCCGGCTCCAGGCCAACTCCGGACGCGTTGCCGACGAAGCTGATTGCGTGATACCAGCCGCACAGCATGACGATGTCGAGCAGCTGGGCGTGACTGTAGTGGTGCGTCAGGTCGTCCCAGAGCCCCGAGCTGACGTCGCTGCGCTCGTGCAGTTCATCGGTGACCCGGATGAGCAAGCGCTCTGCCTCGCTGTCCCAGCAGGGGTCGGCTGCGCTGCCAAAGGCCAGGGAACGGACCTGGGCCTGGCTCAGATCGGCCCGCTGACCGAAGCGCGCGACGTGGACGCCCCACTCATACTCGCATCCGCACAGGGCGCACGTGCGGTCGATAACGATCTCGCGCTCGCGCAGCGAGATGGCAAGGCTGCGCCCGAGCTCGTGGCGGGCCCAGGGAATCATGGCGCTGGCCATTTCGAGATTCACGGCAAGCGTGCGGAACAGCTTGATGGGCTCCTGCCCAGGAGGCATGGTCGCGGCGAGGTAGTGAGCTACGGGTTGTTCGTAAGGCGCCGATAGCGGCTCGATGCGCGGCATTGCGGCCTTCCGTCGTTTCGGAAATAGAAACGCTGCTACCGTATCTCACTGTGTTTCGGATTCCGAAACGGATGGCAAGAGGTGAGCCGATGACGCACACTCCGCTGCCTGGTCGGCGGGTCAGGGGGTCGACGACAGGCCGCCCGCTGATGGCCGCGCTTGACTTGCTGGGTCGCAGGTGGGCGCTCCGGTTGCTCTGGGAGCTGCGTGACGGCCCGGTCGGCGCCAGGGCCATGCTGGCCAGGAGCGAGGGCATCTCCTCCAGCGTGATGTATGAGCGGCTGCGCGAGCTGGCCGAGGCCGGGCTGGTAACCAGGACGACCACGGGCGAGTACCAGCTGAGTGACCTCGGCCACGGGCTCAGTCGCGCGATTGCGCCGCTCGACGCGTGGGCCAGGCAATGGGCGGCCGCTACCGCCCATCGGTAGCCAGAATGCGTCATAGCATCGCCAGATGGACGCCATGCTCGGCGATTGCTCCCTAGAGCGGCTGCGCCTGCGCAAGAGCTTCAAATGGCGGACGCACCCCCCGGACGTGCTGCCCGCGTTCGTCGCCGAGATGGACTTCGACATCGCCGAGCCGATTAGGGCCGCGGTTGCGGCGGCACTGGATCTGGGCGACTGCGGCTACCCGCACAAGGGCGAACTCGGTCCGGTGTTCGCGCAGTTCGCCTGCGACCGCCTGGACTGGTCGCCGGACCCCGAGCTCGTTTTCGCGATCCCGGACGTTATGACCGGCGTCGCGGAGTTTATCCAGGCGATCACCGAGCCGGGGGCCGGCGTCGTGATCAACCCTCCGGTGTATGCGCCGTTCTTCTTCCGGCTCGAACTGGCCGGGCGCCGCATCGTAGAAGCACCCCTCGCCGTCGGCCCCGACGCCAGATACGAGCTTGACCTGGACGCGCTGGACTCCGCCCTGGGCCAGCCCGGCGTGGGCGCGTACTTGATCTGCAACCCGCACAACCCGCTCGGCCGGGTATGGACGCGGGCCGAACTGACGGCCGTGGCTGATCTCTGCGCACGTCATAACGTGCCCGTGCTGGCCGACGAGATCCACGCGCCCCTGGTATTGGCCGGCGCCAGTCACGTGTCATTCCACACCGTGGAGCACGAGGCGGCCCGGCGCGCCGTCGTGTTCACCTCCGCATCCAAGGGGTGGAACATTCCCGGCCTCAAGTGCGGCATTGCCGTGGCGGCGGCGCCGCAGACGGCGGCGATCCTCGAGGAGCGCTGGGAGGCGCTGCTGGGTGGGCATCTGGGCGTGCTAGCCACGATCGCAGCGCTGCGGGATGCGCGGCCGTGGCTGGATGCGGTTGTCGGGCAGATCCAGGCCAACGCCGCCATGCTGGGCAAGCTCCTCGGCGAGCACCTGCCGGCCGTCAGGTACCGTCCGCCCCAGGCGAGCTTCCTGGCCTGGCTTGACTGCCGCGAGCTTGGACTTGGCGATGACCCGGCCGCCGTGTTCCTCGAGCGCGGACGCGTCGCGCTCAGCCCTGGCCCGGACTTTGGTCGGCAGGGGCGCGGCTTCGCCCGGCTGAACATCGGCACCTCGCCCGAACTGGTGGCCGAGGCAATCCAGCGGATGGCCGGCGCGGTGGCGGGGTAGATCCGCCCGCCACTCTCCCCGGTGCGGGGACGCGAGAGGGGGCGAGCATCCGCTCGCCCCCTCTTCAGATGCGATCGGTCAGGCGCCGGTGATCAGCGCCGCCATCTTCGGGGATCCGACGCCGGTCGACATGTCGAAACCGGGCGTCGTCGGGAACAGGCCGTTGTTCGTGGCGGCCTGCTGCAGCGGTCCGATGCCGGTGATGTCGTTGAAGTACCGACTCGGGTCGGTGTTGAACAACGAGTACACCAGCGGGTTGATGTTGCCGGTCCGCTGACCCTGGTAGCCGTCGCGGTCGGCGATGATCGCCGCCCAAAGCGGCGAGGACAGGCTGGTGCCGCCGATTTCGAACCAGCCGGGCACGGGCTCGCTACCGCTGAAGGTGCCGCAGTCGCTGTAGTCCGGCGGGTTCGGGTTGCCAGTGCAGTACTCGGCGTAGCCGGTGTACGGGTCGGCGTCGGCCGACACGTCCGGGCCTTCGCGGCACGGCGTTCCCGTCGCGGCCAACGAGCACTCGGTTATGCCACTGCTGTCGACGGTGCCGGCCGAGCTTGGGTACCTCGGGTTGTTGACGCCCTTGCCGTGCTGGTAGAACGGCCGGCCCCAATACTGGCTGAAGCCGCCACCGCCTGCGCCGGTCGCAGCGCACCAGAAGTAACCGCCCTCGTTGTCGTTGCTGGCGGCCGGGGCCTGGCTGCTGCACAGGTTGTCAACGTTCCATACCGTCTCGGTGCCCGGAGCGGGGGTGCCCGGGTTCGGGTTGGTACCTGGGTTGTCACTTTCGAGCGAGGTGCCGCCCACACTGGTCACCCAGGGCTGGGACGAGGGGTCGAGCACGTTCTGGACGGTGGTGCCGTCGGAGCGGATGCACTCGAACGCGCCGGTGTCGCCCGCCGAGTTGAACATGCTCTGCCCCTGCAGTGCCATCTGCTCGAAGATGGTGTTCTCGGCCTGTACGTAGCCTGCGGTCACGTCGTTCTCGCAGCCCGCCCAGCTGGAGCTGACCGTGTCCGCGGTGTCCTGGTTGGCGATCGCGGTGTAGTCGTCGAGCTCGGTCTGGCCGGTGTAGTCGTTTGGCGCCTCGTACACCTCGATGGCTCGAGCGTCGGGCGCCGTTGCCAGCGAGACCTCGATGTCGGCGTCGACCTCGATGTCGCCACTGTAGCCGTTGTACTCAGCCGGGCACTGGTCCCCAGTCGGGCAGATCGGGTTCAGCGGACCGCCGTCCACGATGATGTTCCGCAGCCGCGGGCTGTAGCTCGATCCGTAGAACTCATGCGCCCAGGTCGCTATGTCCGAGTGCAGGTAGGCCGACAGCTCGAACACCGCAAGGGTCTCGCCGGCACCCTTGCCGCTCGCGCCGACATGCGGTGCGCCCATGATCGAGTTGACCTGCGATGGTGTCAAGCCGCTGCAGCCAGGGCCGCCGCCGTAGCCGTAGTTGAAGCCAACGCCGTTGGTCACGAGGTTGAACAGCTCCGCCGCCGTGACATATCCGGTCTCGCAGCTTGCGTTGCTCGAGCTACTGGCCGCCTTAGCCAACGGGCGCTGCGGGTCCGGCCGGGCGAGGTTGGTCTGCAGCCGGATCGTGTTGGTGAGCCCGACGACGCCGAGTACGTCACGGGAGATGGTGGTCGGCAGCTGGACCGCGGAGGAGTTCGAGAAGTACTTGATGCCCTGCCGGTCCTTGTACGTGCTCATCGACGTGCGGAAGGCGCTGTCGATGCGCTGGCTCGACCCGACGGCGCGGATGAGGAAGGGCGAGGACGACGCGGCGACCCTCAGCCCGGCTGACCTCAGGTACTTCGCCACTGCGGCGCGCACGGCCGCCGTAGGTGCGTACCTAGCGTCGAATTGACCCTTGGCTAGCCACTGGTGGTAGCCGCTGTTGCCCTCCGTGTATGCAGCGCGCAATTCGCTGTTGAGTGCCGCAGTGTTCCGCGGGGCAAGCGCAACCTCAACCGACATGCGTGCGCTGCTGTAGCTTCCGGTCCGGTGGTCGGTCGTGGCATTGACGCTGCCGGCCAGCGGGACGAAGTGCGGCGTCACCGCCGGAGCCGCGGTAGCGGCCGTAGCCGCATACGCGCCCATCAGCGCTACCGTCGCCAGACCTACGGCGGCGGCGGTGCCGACGTAGATGGGACGTTTGACGAAACTCATGCCAGCCCTCCTAGGCTCGAACGGTCCCGAGAAGCTCGCCACTCACGCCACGTTGCAGGTCATGGCTGTGTACACCGCCATCAGACAGGGGCTGCTAATACACGAGTTAAGAGCTGTTTCAGGACATGCGTGGAGCAAGCCTGAATGAAACAGGTTTCACCTGTCAAGACTTACTAAATAGTCCTTTTCGGCGCGCGCCATCCGTGCCCGGCGCCCGACTCCAGGGCTGTGAGCCAGCGCGCCTGTTAGCGGGGCGTGCGCAACCTGGTCAGGCGCCCCATTACGTGCGAATGTGGAACCGAGTCTCCGCCCAGCAGCAGTACGTGGAGGAGTTCGATGGGCAGGGATGTCCCGGCCATGATCGTCAGCCAGCAGGACAGGCGTGCCTACCGCCAGAAAGTCCGGCAGTGCCTTGACGTACTGGCCCGGATGCTACGCGAGTCCAGATTCGAGACCGAGCTGCGGCAGGTCGGCCTGGAGATCGAGCTGAATCTCGTTGACGATGAATGTCTGCCGGCGATGACGAACACGAAGGTGCTCGAGGCGATCGCTGATCCGAGCTGGGCAAGCGAGCTCGGCCGGTTCAACCTGGAGATCAACGTTCCGCCGCAGCAGCTGACCGGCGACGCCCTCAGTGACCTGGAGGCCGCGGTGCTGCGCAAGATCGAGCATGCGTCGGACCGCGCGCTCACGGCTGGTAGCAGGTTCGTGATGATCGGCATCTTGCCGACTGTCCGGCAGGGTGACGTCACCGATGAGGCTATGTCGGCCAACCCGCGTTACCGGTTGCTGAACGAGCAGATGATTGCCGCCCGCGGCGAGGACATGTGCATCTGCATTGACGGACCGGAGCGGCTGCTCACGCACGTAGGCACGATCATGCCCGAGGCCGCCTGTACAAGCGTGCAATGTCACCTGCAGGTGAGTCCTGAGTCTTTCGGTAACTACTGGAACGCGGCCCAGGCGGTGGCGGGCATCCAGGTGGCCCTGGCCGCGAACTCGCCCTATCTATTCGGGCGGGAGCTGTGGCGCGAGACCAGGATCCCGCTCTTCGAGCAGGTCACTGACACCAGGCCGGAGGAGCTCAAGCTGCAGGGGGTGCGGCCGCGGGTCTGGTTTGGTGAGCGCTGGATAACGTCCGTATTCGACCTCTTCGAGGAGAATCTTCGCTATTTCCCCGCACTGTTGCCACTGCGTGAAGATGAGGACCCCGAGGCCGCGCTTGATCGCGGCGAGGCCCCGCAGCTAGCCGAGCTGACGCTGCACAACGGCACGGTCTACCGGTGGAACCGACCTGTCTACGCGGTGGTCGACGGCCGGCCGCATCTACGGGTCGAGAACCGCGTCCTGCCCGCCGGGCCCACGGTGGCTGACGTTGTCGCCAACGCCGCGTTCTACTACGGCGTTGTCCGCGCGCTCGCGGAAACCGAGCGCCCAGTGTGGACTCGGATGTCATTCGCCGCCGCCGCCGACAACCTCATGGAAGGAGCCAAGCACGGCATCGAGGCCCGGGTGTACTGGCCCGGTATCGGGGAGGCGCCGGTCACCGAACTGCTGCTGCGGCGGCTCTTGCCGCAGGCCTGGGAGGGCCTGCGGCAGTGGGGCGTCAGCACCTCCGATGCCGACCGGATGCTTGGCATCATCGAGCAGCGGTGTCTCACCGGCCGATCTGGCGCGACCTGGCAGGTCGACACGGTGCACACCCTCGACGGTCACCACTCGGACCGCAGATCCGCGCTAACGCGGATGACACACGGCTATATGGCGCGGATGACAACGAATACTCCCGCGCACGAATGGCCGCCGTTGTAGCTACTCGCCCGGTCCGTACCACGGGCAGCTCCAACGGCCTGGATCCCTGGGCCTGCATTGGCAAGCGTGCCTGGCCTCGGCGGCCGCGAATAGGAACATTACAACCGGCCAACTGACATCCCGACGGCTTCGCCGCGCAGCGCCAAGCGGCTCACGACCGTCGAGCGAGGTCTAATCTGCAGCAAGTCACGCCTTTCGTAGAGTTTGTCCGCTACCACCGCTAGGTCCATGTCGCTCTGGCCAACCGGCTACGCGCCCGGTTGAGCCCGGAACCAGCCTCGGTCCTGTCTCGGTCGTGGGTGTGAAGAACGAATTGCTGGAGGCGAGCCGGAACCATGCGTACGCCACACCCATGCGTGGCTCCGCCTGCGCAAAACGTGGCAAAAGTCGTGAAGCATCGGTCCCGGCTGGCGCGGTGCCGGCTGGCGCGGTCCCGGCTGGCGCAGTCTGGCGCGGTCTGGGCTGGCGCCGTCTGGCGCCGTCTGGCGCGGCCCTGGGCCGGCGGTGTCTCGGCGGCCTCTGGCGTACCCGCCTAGCGAGGTAGCGGTGGCGCGTTGCCGGCGTCCGCTGACAGGCCGCGGCGATCGGCCGTGAGGCAGTCGAGAGAAAAGCCAGGTGCATCCGTCACGTTAGGTAGCTTTGTCGCTTCGAAGAGTGGGGATACCGGATAGACGATCAGAGTGGGGATACGGGGTAGCCGATCAGACTGGGGACACCGCGCAGACGATCTCCGTCTTTACGCAGGTATGGGGGGTGGGACGATGGCGGTTAGATCTACGGCCGGATCCAGCCAGCCGCGGGCGGCCGACCCGGCGATAACGATCGATGCCGTGCTCGCGCGTAAGGCGGCCGCCGAGCTTATAGGCACGGCGCTGCTGGTGTTCTTCGGATGCGGCGTGGACACGATTAGTTTCGGTTTCCGGGCCTTCGGAAGCAGCATCGCCGCCGGGATCCTGGTTACAGGCCTGGCGTTCGGCCTGATCCTGCTTGCGTTGATTGCGACGATCGGGCCGATTTCCGGTAGTCACGTCAACCCGGCAGTGACACTTGGCGCCTACCTCATGCGGCGGATGACCATCGTGGACGCTGTTGCGTACTGGATCGCCCAGATTCTTGGTGCCATCGTCGGCGCGTTGCTGCTGCTGTGGGTGTTGAGCACCTCCCCCTTCTACATCAAGTCCAGGATCGGGTTGGGCGCCAACGGATACGGCAGCCTGTCGCTGCTGCGCGCTTCGGCCGGCGGTGCCTTCCTGATCGAGGTCATCCTGACCGCCGCGTTCGTCCTGGTCTTCCTCTCCGCGACGATGAAGCAGGCCAGCGTGGCAATGTCAGGGGTGGTCATAGGCCTCGCCTTCGGTGTGGCGAATATCGTCGGGATACCCGTCGATGGCGCGTCCCTCAACCCCGCCCGCAGCCTCGGGCCGGCGATCATCAGCGCCGGCACTGCCCTCAGCCAGATATGGGTGTTCATCATCGCTCCGCTCGTTGGTGCCGTGCTGGGCGTCGGCGCGCACATGCTGTTTCACCAGGAGCCACTCGAAGCGGGGAGCACGACGCCAGGGCTCGGCCGGTTCCGGGCCCAGTCGGCGGTGTCCCAATCTGCGGCCGACGAGGGAACGCGACCAGCGGGAACCCCGCCGGCTACAACGGCCGCTCCAGCTCCGACTGCAACTCCCGAGCCGACCACGGCTCCCGCTCGGGCGGAGGAGTCTGGCAGCACGACCCAGCCCGGCAGTACGACCCAGCCCGGCCGCGGGCCGCAACCGGGTGCCGGCCGGGGGAGCGGCGGCGAGCCTGACGATCCCGATACCGACGTCGGCGATGCGAATTCGGGCGGCTCGGGCACCTTATTACTGCTGAATTAGCGCTCCGGAGAGCGTTCCGCGGGCGTCGACCCGCTCCCGGTCGGCCGACGCACGCTAACATCCGCCGGCGCGCATCGGTCAGCGGGCCAGCTTCGGGTTGGCGCCTTTCGCGCGCCCGATGAGACGATCGCGAGATGACCGCCATCGAGAGTCAGGAAGCCAGCCTGCGCCTGGGAGGTGGCCGGGGCCGCTGGGTACTCGTGGCAACGGTTCTGGGCTCAAGCATGGTTCTGCTGGACTCGACGGTGGTTAACGTCGCGCTGCCGACAATTGGCAGGCACTTGAATGCGACGCTGGCGGACCTGCAATGGACCGTCACCGCTTACACGCTGACCCTGGCGGGCCTGATCCTGCTCGGCGGCTCGCTCGGCGACCGACTCGGGCGGCGACGCATATTCCTGATCGGCGTGATCTGGTTCGCCCTGTCATCCGCGCTGTGCGGCGGCGCGCCGGACATCGGTGTCCTGATTATCGCGCGCGTGCTGCAGGGAATAGGCGGGGCGTTGTTGACACCCGGCTCGCTGGCGATCATTCAGGCGACCTTTACTCCGGACGACCGGCCGCGGGCCGTCGGCGCCTGGTCCGGGCTCGGCGGCGTCGCGTCCGCTATCGGACCGATTCTCGGCGGCTGGCTTGTCCAGACGGCCGGCTGGCGTTGGGTGTTCTTCCTGAACTTGCCGCTCGCCGTCGCGGTCATCCTCGTGACGGTTCGACACGTGCCAGAGACCAGGGACGTCTCGCTGCGAGGCGGCTTTGACGTCGCGGGAGCAGCGCTGGGTGCACTGGCGCTGGGCGGCATCACGTACGCCCTGATCGAGGCGCCCGAGACATCAGGGACACCGATCGGACCGGCGGCGGCTGGCCTAGCCGGCGTGATCGCCGCTGTCTCCTTCGTGCTGATCGAGCGCCACCGGACTAGGACCCCCGGTCGAGTCGCTCCGATGTTGCCGACCGACGTGTTCGCCTCGCGCGAGTTCACGTCCATCAACGTGATCACGTTCCTGGTCTACGGCGCGTTCGGCGGCCTGCTGTTCCTGCTCGTATTGCAGTTGCAGGTGGTCTCGGGCTTCTCGCCGCTAGCGGCCGGCTCATCGTTGCTACCGGTGACCGTCATCATGCTTGGCCTATCCGCGCGATCCGGGGCGCTAGCACAGCGAATCGGGCCGCGCTGGCCGATGACCATCGGCATCGGGGGCTGCGCGATCGGCATGGCGCTGATGGCCAGGATCGGTCTGCATGCCAGCTACGTCTCCGACGTGCTGCCAGCCGTCGTGATCTTCGGCCTCGGGCTGTCGCTGACCGTAGCCCCGCTGACGGCGACGGTCCTGGCCAGTGCCGACGTCCGGCACGCAGGCGTGGCCAGCGGCGTGAACAACGCGGTAGCGCGGGCGGCGGGGCTGGTGGCAGTCGCCGCGCTGCCGGCGGCCGTGGGCCTCGGAGCGGCGAGTTATCACCATCCGGCCCGTTTCAATAGCGGCTTTGATGACGCGGTGCTCGGATGTGCCGCAGTGCTGGTGGTCGCTGCGGTACTGGCGGCCGTCATGACTGACAACAACGTCCTGCGCCCGGCCGGCAGGCAGCCCGCA
This sequence comes from Streptosporangiaceae bacterium, assembly GCA_030040155.1. GTDB lineage: Bacteria > Actinomycetota > Actinomycetes > Streptosporangiales > Streptosporangiaceae > JAJYUU01. The sequence goes on from JASHUG010000248.1 coordinate 21,280, forward strand.
GTACCCGAGTGCCGCACGAATTGCACCATCGGCGCGCCGCCACTCGAGCCGGCGGAGCAGCCGCACGGCGCGCCGGCCAGCTGATCAGCTTCGGCAGCCGCCTGCTGATCATCCGCGGCAGCCGCTGCCTGCTGATGAACCGCGGCGCTGGCTGCCGGCTGATCAACCGCCGTACGGCGCGAGCTCGGCTAGTTGTCCAGGCCGAGGGTGAAGGTCGGCTTCGGCGAGGTCTCCGGCA
>JASHUG010000249.1 GCA_030040155.1 Streptosporangiaceae bacterium
GCGGCACGGAGCCGAGGTCGAGGGTTCCAGGCAGCGCGCGGACAATGCGCGGCTGCGGTACAAGAGTGGCAAGTCGGTCGTTCATCGCCGGAAACAATAACAGCGGGGCTCAGCCGACCGCGAAGTCATGGGCCGCGCCGACTACCGGGTGGCCGCCGAGAGGTCTCATGGCCCAGGTTGCGCTAAGGTATGTACGCTCGGCGTGCCGTGCACGGGCGAATAGTTCCGGGACGTAGCGCAGCTTGGTAGCGCACTTGACTGGGGGTCAAGGGGTCGCGGGTTCAAATCCCGCCGTCCCGACTGGGTTTCCGCAGGTCAGGGTCACCTTTCGAGAGTGGGAGCTGGCCCCTTCGGAGGTCCGGAGAGCATGGTCTCTCACACGATTTCTCAGTCAGGGCGAAGGCGCCGTCGTGGGCGCGTACCTGACGCAGCAGGGTCTCGGCGTGCCGAGAGCGCTGACCTGCGGCGATAGCTTCACTGGCACTGGGCATGCCAGCTGGACAGGTGTCGCTGCGGCCGCCCTGACTGGATGGCGCCCCTCACGCCGACGAGCCGACCCGAGGCTTCCCCCAGGTGTCGGGCCGTGGCGCCGCCGCGCATCGTGGCCCAGCGCCGAAATGCGGCACCGGGTCGGGTCAAGGTCGAACCAGCAACGTCGTGACCTGACCCGCGGGCGGTGGCTCCACATCTCGCGACCCTGCGATCCGAGGCCAGGTCCAATACGATCACCGGGTGGCACGAAGCATTCACGAGACTCGACACGACCTCGAAGAGGCGCGGCGATGGGAGTTCTCGGATGCCTCGAGGAAGGGCGACACTCTGTGGGTCATCGAGGACCGCCTACGGCGGAAGCGCCGATACAAGAACAGGCGGGCTCGTCCGGCCTCGGCGCACCGCACTGTGCCAGCGGAGGCTTTTGGACCGTCCAGGTCGTGCTGCATGATCAGCAGACGCCTCAGGTGTTTCAGCCGCTGTCGGCGGCGGACGTTCGCGGGCTGCTTTCGACCTTCCCTGCCGACGTCAGGGCCGAACTCCAGAGCGTTCATCTCCGGCTCGGCCGCCTGGAAGACGAAATGAAGCAAGACGGAGCCGAGCCTGATCCAATGACTGGCCGACCGGGATTCGAGGAGGGTCCGGTCTGGACGCCCCCGCTACGCGGGCCGCTGGAGTCGATCACCTCACCGGAGGAAATCGGCGACTGGGAGATTTCCCTGCATGAGAAGCCGACAGGCAGGCCGCTGTCGGTATACTCGCCGCGCAAATGTCACAAGCCCCTGGCCCTGATCCTCGGCGATGCCGTGACCGCGGGCCTCATAACGCGTAACGCAGCGGCCATCCCTCGACGGCATGGGATGGCGGCCAGCGATGCCAGGGCCGCCGCGGCCGAGGCTGAACTGGAGCCGCAGACGAGCCCGCTCCATAGGTGCGCGCCTGAGGGACCCACTCCGGCGCATGCCAGGCGATCGTTACTGCCGCGCGGAAGCGGACGATCCTCCGGTTGCATGGGCGGTCGGCTCGCCGGGCAGGCGGCTGCAGGGCAGGCCGCTCAAAGCCTCGCAACAGGCCCGCGTCGCCGCATCAGATCGGCCTGGCGGCGATTTCTGCCCACGCGCGGGACGAGCCCGGCGGCGCGAAGCCGGTCGACCCACTGCTGGCGTCCGTTGCCGATCAAAAGCTCTATATCCCACTGCGACGGCTTCGACCGTTCCCGCGACGCGTCGTCTGCAGCCGTCTCCCAGGCCACCGCCCGGATTATTGCCCCCATATGCCGGGCGGCTTTCGCTGCGCCTTGAGTGATCGCTGAGCGATGCGATGAGCTTCATCGGCGCGACCGCGACGAAGGTGCCACTCCGCTTCGATGGCATCCGCTGTGGCGCGGTCAAGGAATGTGCCATTCTCGCGCAGCCACGTCACTTCGACCGCCAGGAGATCGTCGAAGTCCTGGTCGGCGGCGAGGAGCGCACGGCTTCGCCGGGCGCGCCGGTGAAACGCTCGTTCGCCGGGGGCGACAGCCGCGAGCCCGTCCGATATTTCTCGCAGGGCCTCGTCCCAGGAGCCGCTTCCGATGAGCGCGTCGATGCGATCAAGCCGGGCATCCACCGATTCCGGGAACAGCTCACGAGCGCGCTCGGTCCACTCCAGCGCGGCCGGCCAGTTTGCCTCGTGAACGGCGATGTCCCCCATGAGGATAACGGCCTTGGGGTGGCGGGCATCGATCGCGAGCACGGACTCCAGCACGGCCCTGGCGTTGGCGAAGTCGTCGACGTAGTGGAGTTGCTCTGCGAACTCGGCTCGATGATCGTTCTCGACGTCCGCCGACCATGAGCCAGCCAGATCGAGAGCTGCCCGGACCGCCCCCAGATAGACCTGTCCGAATCCTCGGCGAATCTCTCCAGCGGGATCCTGGCGCCGAGGTGTCTGTCTACCACGAGTCGAAGACAGCGGCGGCATCGCGGTGGTGCTGGCGGTAGTACGGGACAGCCGTGGTGACCAGCCAATCATGGGCACTTGCCCGCGCGTACTCCTCGCCGCGCCCGTAGTCATCGAGCGCCCGCCGGTCGCGGCTCCGCCGGCCCGTGGCATCCCACGCGTGCGCGACTTCGTGAGCCAGCGTCTCCGCCTGCAAGAGCCACAGGATAGGAACCAGCAGCTCGGGCACCGCGACTCCCGCAGGGTCAAAGACGTACCCGAACAAGTCGATCTCTGCTGGATCGCCGCGCCAGCGGCCCGCTATGTCATTAACTGCTGCCGTGAAGTTCGTAGGCGCCGACACCGAGATGGCGAAGAGCCAGGCGGTGGTGGAATGCTGGAATGCGGGGATTGGCAGGCGAGGGTCGAACTCCGGAAGGACGAAATTCGTACCCGCAGTGCTTGTACCCAAATGAAGATTGCCATCCTCGGGAGGGGTAAACGTTACCCCTGTCACCAGGCCCTGTGCGACGACCAGCGTGTTGAACGGCGGCGGCCCGGCGACAGGCAGGAATAGCGGTGCCTCATTGGGCCAGTCGCGTGGCGCTGATTAATCACGGACGCATCAGAGCCTGCAGTACCGCGGTGGCCATCAGGTCGGATGCGACGAAGACCGGCCGCCATGACACCGACACGACCGCCGGCAGCCGGCAGCCGCGCCGCCGACCCGATGCACCCGGTCCGCCTGTCTGAGCCCTTGCGCTGGCTCACCTCTCAGCCGGGTCGCCTCCACACCGAGTGCACCGGTTTCGGGTTCAACCTGGTCAGCGGCAACTATGAGATCGCCTGCCGCATTATCATCGACTCCGAAGAATTCTGAACGCGCTACGGCGAGCAAATCGAGGCAAGTTGGCAATCCTCAGCACTACGCATCCTGTCCAGCCAGGACCACAACTCCATCGTTCATCTCGCAGTAGACCGGGCCTGGAGCAACGAAGGACTCTTCGCTTACCTGGCCTGTCAGAGGTCGGCCAGTCTCCCTACCGAAGCCGGATCTGCGCGATGCTCCGAGTGAGCCCTTCGACATGGGCTGCAAGCGTGTTTCTTGTCCGCTACATCTGTTTGGCATGAACGCGCCGAAGCCGGGCGGATCAAACGGGTTAGACGATTCAATCCGGCGAATACGGACGAGGCGATGCCGATACGAGCACAGGGACCGCGGCCGGTGAGTGAGCTTTCACGTCTTCTGATGCAGCGCGGCCACGAGGTTACGCACGAGTGCGCGAGCGCTGACATCCTCGTGCCACGAGCCTCAGACCCGCAAATCGTCGGTGGGTTCAAAGACATTCTCTATGCCCTGCTGTGCCAGGATAGCTTTCGAAAGGTTGTCAGAGACTGGGCATACGGAACTTCCGTCTCTTCCGGAGCTAACGCTCAATATCTGGGCGCCTATCGTCAACTTTGCACGAGTCACGCGGGAAAGAACGTTCTGCCGTATAGATCGCCGACGCATTGGCCTGCCGGCAGCGGACCGCATCGCCGGGACTGAGGCGTTGCCGTGGCGAGCGCATCGCTGTGGGCTAATGCAGCTGTGCCGGGGAATCTCGCAGGAATGTCAGGACCGCCGTGACGCGCCTGTCCTGCGCGGGTTCTGGGCCTAGCCCGAGTTTGGCGAAGATGGAGCTGACGTGCTTTTCGACGGCGGATTCGGAGAGCACGAGCGCGGCGGCGATGCCGGGGTTGGCCCGGCCGCGGGCCATCTCGCGCAGGACGTCGAGTTCGCGCGGGGTGAGCCAGCGCAGCGCTGAGCCGGCGATGCGGGTGCGGCTGGATACCAGCGCTTCGACGACGACTGGGTCGATGGAGGATCCGCCGCAGGCAACTGCGGTGAGGGCTGCGCGTAGTTCGTCGAGGTCGGCTATGCGGTCTTTCAGCAGGTAGCCGAGCCCGGCGGTGCCGTTTTTGAACAGCTCGAAGGCGTAGGCGTCGTCGGTGTGCTGGGACAGGACCACCACCCCGGTTCCCGGGTACCCGACACGGATGGCCTGTGCGGCGGAGATGCCTTCCATGTGGTGCCCCGGCGGCATCCTGATGTCGGTGATGACGACGGAGGGCCGCAGCCGGCGGACCGCGTCGAGCAACTCTTCGGCGGTGCCGACGGCGGCGACGACATCGATGCCGCCGCCGTCCTCCAGGAGCCTGCGGGTGCCTTCGCGGACCAGGTAGTTGTCCTCGGCGATGACGACGCGCAGCGGGGGATCAGACACCGGCCAGCTTCCGCCCTCGGACCGGAAGCTCGCCGGCCAGCCGGGTGCCGGCTCCGGGGCGGGACCGGATGGACAGGCTGCCTCCCACGGCCTCGATCCGGTCGGCCAGCCCGGTGAGCCCCGAGCCGGCCGCGTCGGCCGGGACGAAGCCCGCCCCGTCGTCGGTGATCTCCACCCGCAGGGTAGCCCCGTCATCGGACAGTGTCACCTGGGCCTGGGATGCGTGGGCGTGCTTGACCACGTTCACCAGCGCCTCGCAGACCAGGAAGTAGGCGGCGCCCTCGATGTCGTCGGGGTAGCGGGCGCCGGCCAGCTCGGACCCGGCGGTCAGCCGGACGCCGATCGGAAGCCGGCTGATCCGGGACCGGACAGCGGCGAGGATGCCCTGGTCCGTTAGCACACTGGGGTGGATGCCGCGGGCCAGCTCGCGCAGATCCTGCAGGGTCTGCTGCGCCTCAGCCTGCACCTCGGCCAGCGTCTGCCCGGCGACCGTCGGGTCGCGGGGCAGCTGGTTGCGGGCCAGGCGCAACTTGGCCATCAGGGCCACGATCTGCTGCTGGACCCCGTCGTGCAGGTCGCGTTCCAGGTCGCGGCGGGCCTGGTCGGCCGCGGCGACCAGCCGCTGCCGCGATGCCCGCAGGTCCTCGACCAGCCCGACGTTGCGCAGGATCAGGCCTGCCTGGCCAGCCACGGCCTGGACCAGCCGCTCCCCGGCTGCAGTCAGGGGTTCCCGCGGCGAGCAGGTGACCCGCAGCGAGCCAAGCCGCTCACCTTGATGCTCCACCTCAAAGACGCGGGCGCGGCCGTTGTGCACCCGGTCCGCCTCCGGCGCCGCCGCCAGGGCCAGTGCGGGCGGGACCTGGGTCACCGGCAGCGGGACCGCGAGCAGCCCGGAAACCGGCGCTGCGGCCGACTCGCCGGACGGCGGCGCGCACAGGGCCCGGGCCGGCCAGGCCGCCGCCAGCTGTTCGGTCCCCCCGGCCCGCATCCACACCTCCGCCCGCTCGGCGCCGGTCGCCTGGCCGATGATCGCCGCCAGCCGCGGCAGCACATCCTCGACCGGGTAAACCCTGGCCATCTGCCCGGAGAATTCCGACAGCACCTCATACGGCGTGGCCCGCTTGCCGTACACCAGGCGGTCGGCCAGCAGCCCGGCCCGGGCGCGCACCGGCTGCAGCAGCACCGCCGCCAGCGCCGCCGCCGCGAACGTGAGCGGGCTGCTGCCCGGGCGGCCGGTCACGGCACCGACCGCGACCACCACGATCGCATAAACGGCCGTGAAGGCCCCGGCGACCAGGGCGGCCACCACGGTCTTGCGGACTACGATGTCCAGGTCGTACAGCCGGTACTTCAGAACCGCGACCGCCACCGCGACCGGCACCGTCACAACGGCCACGAACACCGCGCCCGCGGCGACCCGGGCCGGGGTCCCGGGGGTTCGCGACAGGGCCACCGCCGGCACCAGGGTCAGGGCCACCAGGCACCCCGAGCAGGCCAGCCACTTGATCTGCTGCCGCTCTACCGACGTCCCCCGTCGGGCGCGCGCGACCAGCGACCATGCCGCCAGCACCGCGCAGCACAGCAACCCGGCCAGGCCGGCAATGATCACACCGCGCGGCACCGCCACCGGGGAGACCCCGAACGGGTTGTGCAGCGCCGGCAGGTCGGGCGTTTCCGATCCGGGGAAAAACGAAAGCCCGGCGATCGCGAGGACCGTGAACCCGCCGCCCAGCCAGCCCACCGGCCGCCACCGCGGCGAGGGCAGCCGCCCGTCCGGGAACAGCAAGAACAGGTAGACGGTGACCAGCGCGACGAACGGCACCCAGAGCCACAGCTGGGCCCAGCCCAGGTACCCGGCGGCGGGCAGGTGAGCCCGGCCCCCGGACGCCGCCAGCCCGTACTCGAAGGTGGCGAAGTCCGCCGCTTCCACCAGCCCCGCCGCGGCGAGGATCCAGCCGACCGGGTGGCCGGGGCGGCGCCAGGTCAGCAGGGCGCCCACGCTGCCGAAACAGACCGCGAACACGCCGGTGAACCCGCGGATGCCGAAAAAGCCGGCCGGCACCGGAGCCGACCAGTCCCAGACCATCAGCGCCAGCCCCGCGACGGCGACCACCAGCGTCAGGATCCACAGCGACCGCGCCAGTCGGCGCGCCGGCCGCATCACGCCCGCGTCACCTCCGACGGCAGCCGGCCACCCCGAAAGATCGTGATGACCACCAGGACCATGCCAGCCAGCGCCCGCACCTGCGGCTGCGCCACCCCGAGCCGCGTGGGTGCCGGGATGCCGAAGGCCGCCTCAACCACGATCCTGGCCGCCCCGGCCAGGGCGGTCGGCACCGTGACGGCGACCACCGGGCGTGTCCGCATAGGCCCAGGATCGTGTATCCGCAGCGTGGTGACCAGGGGGGCGGCCGCACCTGCGGGGTGTGGCCGACTGCACCGGGGGCCTGCAGCGCGGCGCACGCCAGGACGGGGGCGCGCCCGGTTCTGGTGGGTCGGCGGCCTCCGTACCGTTCCTCGCAGCGGACAACCAGTGGCCGTAGACAAGGAGCAGGTCAAATGAACATCGAATTGCGCAAGGTTTCCGATCGAGCAAGGAGTCGGTCATGAGCACTCAGACCGCCATCGGCCAGCAGCACCGTGCCCAGCCGCAAGAGCCCGCCGTCTCCGGCCGCCTGGCCGGGGCCGCCGGCCTGATCTTCGCCGCCACCCTCGTGGTGGATAACCTCATCCGGGCCAGCGCCCCAGGCCTGGGCGCCTCGCCCGCCCAGGTCACGGAGTACTTCGTGCACCACCGGGTCGCCGCGCTGGTGCCGCTGGGGCTGAACACGTTCGGGGCCACCGTGTTCGTGTTCGCCGCCGCGCTGTGGGCCAGGGCCACGGCCGAGCGAACCCGGTGGTGGGCAGGGGTTTGCGCGCTGGGCGTGGCCGCCATCGCCGCCCTGTTCGGGGTGGTGACCGCCACCGAGATCGTCCTGACCGCCAAGGCCGGATCCCTGGCCGCCTCCCCGGCCGTGGTGCAGGCCCTGTGGGCGTTGCACGGTGCCGCATTCGGCATGGACATGGCCGCCGTCGCGGTCGCTCTGGTCGGGCTCAGCCAGGCGGCGGCGGCCATGCGCCTCATCCCCTCCTGGCTAGCCCTGGCGGCCTGGCCCGGAGCGGCCTGCCTGCTGACCGCCTCCGCTTTCAGTGTCGCCCTGGTCAACGGCGGCCCATGGGTCGCGGTCGGCACGGTCGGCTTCGTGGTCTGGCTCGTGCTCGTCATCGTGGCCAGCATCTCCCTGCTGCGCAGCCGGCCAGTCCCGGAAACAGCATGACCAGGTCGGCCTGGCCCTCGCCAGGAGGGTCAGGCCGCCGGTCGTGGCAACGGGCACCAGGCCCGCCCGGTGACAACGCGTCGCCGCGTTACCCGCCAAGGTTCCCAGACAGGCTTTCACGGTCCCGCGTCGTTGCCCACCGTTAGCACCGGTGCTCCCTTACACCCGCCCGCGGCCTCCCCGAGGCTTCGCCAAAAGATCACCGGGAGGGCCGCACCGAAAACCGACAAGCTCACCGTGTCGTCGAGCGCCCATTCCGAAGCCAGCGCCTGCCATTCCCAGCACGCTCAACTAAAACGACGCCGACCAGACTCTCACACACTCACATAGAGAAACGCCCAGCAGCTCCTGCGGTCTTCAGCCCGGTATCGCAACCGGCCGTTCCGTCCTTGCTCAAGTCGCGGTACCTGGCCAGGGCGCACACCTTCCCGCCGAGAGCGTTCGAGCGTGGTCTGCCGAATCGAACGCACGGTTGACATCAGCGGAGCCCCGGACCAGGCGGGCGCCTCCCGGCGATCGCCGTAAGGGCGTTGCAAATCCGGCGTGTCCAACAGCCGGCGCGGCTCCGGTTTCTTCGGGATGTCCCAGGCGATGACCGGGTTGCGGGCCGGGGCATCGGGCCAGTCCCACTCGACGATCCGCTCGAAGAACTGGCGGATGGTCCGCATCCGCTGCCGGTGCGTCTCCGCCGTGATCGTCCCCCGGCCCGCCCTGGGCCGGGCGGCCAGCCACACCTTGAAGTCCTCGATGTCATCGCGGCGGATGTCACTAACCGCGGCCAGGCCGGCCTGGGTGATCATCCAGCGGGCAAGGTGGCGCAGCGCGTTATCGGCCGCTTCCACGCTCGCCGGTGCCAGGAACGTGCCCAGCTGCCGCAAGTAACGGTGCATCACGGCGGCCACCGGGGGGCGGCGACCCCGATCTGAGCCCATTCGGCCTCAGCCTGGCAACCCCTGGGCTGCCGCTCCCCGGCCGGGAGCGCGCTCACCGGGCCGCCGCCTCTTGCACGGCCAGCATTTCGCCGACCGCCGCGGTGTCGGCGTCGATCAGTTCTGCCGCACGGTGGTAGTGGTCAGCCAGCCAGTCGTTGGCCAGGTGCAGGTAGACCCAGGTCGACTCGATTGACAGATGCCCGGCCTGGGCCTGCACCGCCTCCAGTGCCATTCCCGCCTCCCGCAGCCGGGTCAGGCAGGTATGCCGTAACTGATGGCAGGTCGCGTGCTCCAAGGCGGCGCGGCGGCGGGCGCCGTCCAAGATCTCATCCAGCCCCTCCGCCGACAGCGGCATACCGCGCCGCGGACCTTT
>JASHUG010000250.1 GCA_030040155.1 Streptosporangiaceae bacterium
AAGGCTCTGCACGGGGGCCGGAGCGCTTACAACCACCTGCTCTGCCTCGCGCAGTCCAACAACATCCCGGCCAAGCGGGTCGCAGAGGCACTCGCGCTGGTCGGCCTCACCGACGTGGCCAGGAAGCGGACGAAAGGCTTCTCGCTCGGCATGGGCCAGCGGCTCGGCATAGCCGCGGCGCTGCTTGGCGATCCGCAGATCCTGATGTTCGACGAGCCGGTCAACGGGCTGGACCCCGAGGGCATCCTGTGGATCAGGAACCTGATGAAGGCGCTGGCCGCCGAGGGCCGGACGGTGTTCGTGTCCAGCCACCTGATGTCGGAGATGGAGCACACCGCCGACCACCTGGTGGTAATCGGCCGGGGCAAGCTCATCGCCGACTGCACGGTTGCCCAGTTCATCGCGGCCAACTCGCAGCTCAACGTCCGGGTGCGTACGCCGCAGCCCGACGTGCTGACGAGGCTGGTCGCCGCCGCCGGCGGCACGGTCCAAGACAGCGGCGAAGGCGTGATCGTGGTGTCGGGCCTCGAGGTGAGCCGGGTGGGCGATCTCGCCTACGACAATGGCGTTCGGCTGCACGAGCTCTCGCCGGTGCACGCGTCCCTGGAGCAGGCCTTCATGGAGCTGACTGCGTCCAGCGTCGAATTCCACGCCGGCCTGCCCGGTGAGCCCGCCATGGCTGGAGAGGTGGCCTGACATGACCGCGACAACGACACCGGTGGCGGCGCCCGGCCTGGGCGCGCTGCCGCGATCGGCAGGCAACGCCAACTTCGCCGGCGCGCTGCGCTCGGAGTTCACCAAGATCCGGTCGGTCCGATCGACCTGGTGGACTCTGCTGGTCATGATCGTGGTGACCATCGGCATCGGGGCCCTGAGCAGCTACGGAGCGACGAGGCAGCCAGGGGGGCACGGCGTCGGGTTCGACCCGACACTGCGCAGCCTGGGCGGCCTCTACCTCGGCCAGCTCGTTATTGTCGTGCTCGGCGCGATGGTCATTACGTCCGAGTACTCAACGGGCATGATCCGCACCTCGCTCACGGTGCTGCCGCGCCGCGGCATGCTCGTGGCCGCCAAGGCGGTGGTATTCGCGGCGATAACGTTCGTCGTCGGGCTGGTCACAACGTTCGCGTCGTTCTTCCTCGGCCAGGCGATCATGTCCTCGGACCACATAAACGCGACACTGGGCCAGCCTGGTGTTTTGCGCGCGGTCATCGGCGGCGCATTGTTCCTGACTGCGTGCGGCCTGCTGGCGTTCGGCGTCGGGCTGCTGATCCGGCACACCGCAGGCGCGATCAGCCTGATGGTCGTGCTGCTGTTCGTGATCACGATCCTGGTCAACTTCCTTCCGTCGGACTGGCAGAACCACGTCGATAAGTGGATGCCAGCCGATGCGGGCGTCCAGATCTGGACGGTCGTCCCGGCAACCGGGAACCCGCCAGTCTTCGCCCCGTGGACAGGGTTCGCGGTGCTGTGCGGCTACGCGGCGATCGCGATCGCGGCCGGCGTGATCTTGTTCCGGAAGCGGAACGCCTGACCGGCTGGCCAGCCGGTTACGGGGCCCGGCTGGCCAGCCTCCTGACGCAGGGGCCGGTCGCGGGGCGCCCGGCCACTGCCGGGCAGCTGGGGCGGCGGCCAGGATAGCCTGGCCGCCGCCGCGGCGATGTCTTGCGGGGGTGGTCGTCAGCGCTCAGTGCGACGAGTCGTAACCCTGATGGAACCCGGCCATGAAGCCGCTGTGCGGGTTTGCCGCCGCGATGATGAGTCCCAGCGCGCACACTGCCAGCCCCCACCAGGCCAGGCGCCTCGTGCCTGGCGACCGGATGTCGCGCACCGCGAAGAATACGCCAACGAGCGCACAGCCCCACGAGAGTGCGAATACGGCGAAGCACACGCAGGCCGCGATCCCCCACCACAGGGACCGCGAAATCCTGAGCCGGCCCGACGGGGCGGCCGGCCGAGGCCCGGCACGGCTAACGCCCTGCGCGGCCGGAGGCGAACCGGCGAACCCGTGCGTTCCATCGGCCTGCACTCCAACCTGCTGGAGCTGCGCGGCCTGGTTGGCTGGTGCTTGCTTGCGCTGCGCCGCAACGGTTATCAGCGCTGCGCCGATGGAGCCGGCCATGCCGATGATGGCCGCAGCGATCGTGACTTCGTTAGTGCTTGCGCCGCTCATACAGATCCCCACCCAGTCGGCTTTCAAGCTATCTGCGTAAACGATAACTGCAGAAAGGCGCGGTATCCACTAGTACTTTTACCGGGATTTCGGCGCCTGAATGAATATGCGGTCGCAGCTCCCGCGAGCCTTTAGGCCTTAGCTGGTCTACGCCTGCGCTCCAGGCCGGCTCGTGCGTGAGTGTGAAGTTGGCATGCCTGCAGCGGCCTGTAGCGGCCCCGTGGCAATGGTTACTTCACACTCATGGCCCGCTGGAGCGGCCGCTGGAGCGGCCGAGCCGGAAGTGGTGGTGCTGAGGTGGCTACTGAGGCTAGAGGTACGGCCAGCGAGCGGAGTAGGCGGCGCGAGAACCTCGGCGTGGAGCTAGTCGCCGAGATGCGGCAGGTGCAGCGGGCCGGGGATGAGCAAGCGCGTGCCGAGGACCAGCGCGGCAACGCACACGAGCGCGAAGACTGCGACCCAGGCGCCGCCAGGCACTCCAGTCAGCCGGCCGAGCTGGTCGGCATCCGACGTGCTCACCTGACCCCGGCGCCGGACCCGGCGACGGTGGCCCTGCAGCTCGGTGACGGCGCGCACGCCGCCAAGAAGCAGGAACCAGGCAGCGGCGTAGCCGAACACGGCCTGGATCGCGGCGGTGGCGAACCAGCTCACCGCCAGGACCGCGCCGACGGTGAGCAGGACAGCCAGGACACCGTAGGCGTTGCGGATTGCCAGGAACATCGCGGCCAGCAGCACAAGCAGCAGCCACAGCATGGCAGTCACGTGATGCGCGGCCAGCAGCCAGGCGGCCGCCACGCCCAGCAGCGACGGAGTGAGGTAGCCCGACACCGAGGTGAGAACTGCGCCAGGACCGGTCCGCCTGCCCCGCGAGTAGGTAACGCCTGAGGTGTCCGAATGCAGCCGGATCCCGTCGAGTCTCCGGCCGGTCAGCACCGAGGCCAGGGCGTGACCGCCCTCGTGCGCGATCGTGATCGAAGTCCGCGCCAGGCGCCAGGTACGCGGGCTCAGCACGATCAGCAGTGCGACAGCGCCGCTCGCCGCTATCACCCACGCGGGCGGAACGGGCTGCGTCCCGCCGACGCGGTCCCACAGAACGTGCACTACTCCGGATGCCGGCATGTCGGCAAGGGTAAGGCGGCCAGAGGGCATCGGGTGACTGGCTGATCTATCGCTGGCATGCCGGACACCAGAATGTCAGGCGTTCCTCGGCGACCGGACCCTGATCGGCCCGCCTGATGATCGCGCCGCAGCGCCGGCATGGCCGGCCCGCCCGGCCGTACACCCACGTCTGCTCGCCCCTCGCCGGGTTCCCCGTCGTCACCTGGCCGACTCGGTCCTTGTTCGCCTCGAGCAGTCGGCGCGCGAGCTCGACCAGCGCAGGCAGCGAGTCGACGTCACCGACCGGCCGCCACGGACTGACCCCGCGCAGGAACAGTGTCTCGGCCTTGTACAGGTTGCCGATCCCGGCCAGGCTGGCTTGGTCCAGGAGGGCCTCGCCGACGGTACGGTCCGGGGCGGCGAGCAGCCGCCTGACCGCCTCGTCAGCGTCCCAGTCGGGCCCCAGCAGGTCCGGCCCGAGGTACCCGACGGTCGCCGGCTCGCGGCTTGTCCTGATGATCTCGACGGTCCCTAGCTGGTGGCCGACGGCCTGCCAGGTGTCGTTCGCAAGCACGATCCTGATGCGGTGATCGCGTAGCGGGTAGCCGCTGGTGCGGCTGATCCGCCAGGACCCCTCCATGCGCAAGTGGGAATGCACCGTGACGTCGCCGTCGACCCTGATGAGCAGGTGCTTGCCGCGGGAAACCGCGCTGGTCACGGTCCGCCCGGTGAGGTCGGTTGTCGCAAAGCGGGGCACCCGGACGTCGGACCGCACCAGGATCCGGCCCGCCAGCGCGTCGTGCAGCTGCCGGGCGGTCCGCCAGACCACGTCACCCTCGGGCATGGCCCAAGAATGCCATCGCGGCTCCGCTACATCAGCTTGCGCAGATGCAGCAGGTCGAACACGCTGCCCTGGACCTTCAGCTTGCCGGACAGCCATGCGCGCACGAAGCTGCCGGGATCGGCCGCGACAGCGACCACGACGTCGCTGTCCGCGATGAACCTCACCTGGGCAGGGGTATCGGGGTCAACCTGGCGGACCGGCTCGGCACCGTCAGGGCCCAGCCTGGTCAGGAACATCACGCCGAGATCGGGAACGCGCAGGCTCATCGACCTGTCGACCAGGTGCTTGGCGCGGTCCTCGGCATTCATGTCCGCGATCCGGCCGACCAGCTTCTCCAGCGCGATGCGGCATTCCTCGGCTGTCGCCATCATCCCCTCGCTTTCAAGGTCATCATTCTCCGTCCCCGCGCGCGGCTGCGGTAGGCCGGGGGCGATCAGGCGCGTCGGGTGCCACGGGCTGACGGTGGCGAGGGGTAGCGTTTCAAGCAGGGTATTGCGAGCGGCGGAACCGCACCCGCGGGCAAGCTGGCCGGGGACGACGAGCCGGCCTGCCGGACCAGCAGAACGGTGGCGCAATGGAGCACGAGACTGACCGGGATGAGGCAGCCCGGCCGGCAACGGGGTCATCCGGCCAGCCAGAGGCGGGGCAGCCCGATCCTGGCCTGTCCGGCTCGGCGGAAGAAGCGCCGCAAGAGCCCGGCCCGGAGCCAGCCGGGGACGTTACCGCGCGGCCGCCCGGCACCGAAGTCCCGGTGTCGTCGGGCGCTGAATCGATCACGCCCGTGGCCGCGGCCGGCGCGCGGCCGGCGACCGGAGAGCCGCGGGTCGATGCCGCGCTGCGGCTGCTCGACCGGCTGCCCGGCCTGCCGGTGAGCGACCATCCCGAGCTTTTCGAGCAGGTACATGCCCAGCTGACCGACGTGCTTGGCGAGCTGGATTCCGGCTCAGCAGGACCGGCCGACGCGCACGGCAGCTGACGAGCCGACGTTTATCCCGATGAGCAGGAGGCTGCGGCTTGATTCTGAACTGGTCCGCCGGGGTCTGGCGAGATCCCGTGAACAGGCGGCCGAACTGATCGCCACCGGACGCGTTGCGGTGGGCGGCCAGCCCGCGATCAAGGCCGCGTCCCAGGTGAGTGTTGACGCCGCCATCACCGTCGGACAGCCAGCGGGGAAGCCCGACTATGTCTCCCGCGGCGGCCGCAAGCTGGCCGGGGCTCTGGCCGCGTTCCCCGACCTGACGGTCGCAGGGCGGCGCTGCCTGGACGCGGGCGCATCGACTGGCGGCTTCACCGACGTGCTGCTGAGGGCCGGCGCCGCGCACGTCGTCGCGGTCGATGTCGGCTACGGGCAGCTGGCCTGGTCGCTGCGGACAGACGAGCGGGTCACGGTCCTGGAGCGGGTCAACGTGCGGACCCTGACGCCAGACCAGGTGGCTCCGGCGCCTGGCTTGGTCGTGGCCGACCTGTCGTTCATCTCGCTGGCGCTCGTGCTGCCGGCGCTGGTCGCCTGCGCCGCGGCGGACGCCGACTTCCTGCTGATGGTGAAGCCGCAGTTCGAGGTGGGCAAGGACCTGGTGCGCGATGGCGTGGTACGGGATCCCGGCCTGCGCGCCACCGCCGTCAGCGCGGTCGCGGCCGCGGCGAGTCGGCTGGGCCTCGGCGTCCTCGGCGTGACGGCGAGCCCGCTGCCCGGCCCGGCCGGCAACGTGGAGTACTTCCTGTGGCTGCGGCGGGGAGCGCCGCTGCTGGATGCCGGCGATCTCCGCCGGGCCATCGCGGAGGGACCGCAATGATCGCGGAGAGTGGATCGGGCCGGACGATGCTCATGGTCGCGCATACCGGCCGGCCAGCCGCCCTGCGGGTCGCGCGGGTCATAGCGGAGCGGCTCGCATCCGCGGATATCGCACTCCGGGTGCTCGAGCCGGAGGCGGGCGAGCTCGACCTCAAGACCGCGACCGCCGTCACGCTGTCGTCGGCGGCCGCGGACGGGACCGAGATGGTCCTGGTGGTGGGCGGGGACGGCACGCTGCTTCGAGCCGCCGAGCTGGCCCGGCCCGCCGGGGTACCGCTCCTTGGCGTCAACCTCGGCCACGTGGGATTCCTGGCCGAGGCCGAACCCGAAGACCTGCCCGCTGCCGTCGACGACGTCGTCGACCACAAGTACGAGGTCGAGCAGCGAATGACGATCGACGTCACGGCCCGGCTCAACGGCGAGGTGCTGGCCAGGACCTGGGCGCTCAACGAGGCAACGGTAGAGAAGTCGGCCAGGGAGCGAATGCTCGACGTCGTGACCGAAGTCGACGGGCGGCCGCTGTCGCGGTGGGGCTGCGACGGCGTGGTGTTCGCGACGCCGACCGGCTCCACGGCCTACGCGTTCTCGGCCGGCGGGCCGGTTGTCTGGCCCGAGGTCGAGGCTTTGCTGCTGGTGCCGATCAGCGCGCACGCGCTCTTCGCGGGCCCGTTCGTGGTGTCTCCGAGGTCGGTGCTCGCCGCCGAGGTAATCGGCACGGCCGGCGGTCAATCTGAGACGGCAGGGGGCGTTCTGTGGTGCGATGGGCGACGTAGGGTCGAGCTTCCGCCCCGCTCCCGAGTCGAGGTCCAGCGCGGCGACCGTCCAGTCCTGCTGGCCCGGCTGCCGGTGCGCACCGGAGCCGAGGTCAGGATCGGGGCGCCGTTCACCGACCGGCTGGTGACAAAGTTCGGGCTGCCAGTGGCGGGCTGGCGCGGGCGAGGTGGTTATGACCGGGCAGGTCTCGACGACAGTGACGTGCGGGCGGGCAGCTGACAATGCAGGCAAGGAGCCGGGCGGCCATGCTTGAGGAAGTGCGGATTACCGGCCTCGGGGTGATCGACGAGGCGGTACTCGAGCTGTCGGGCGGCTTCAACGTGCTCACGGGCGAGACCGGGGCCGGCAAGACCATGGTCGTGTCCGGGCTCGGCTTGCTGTTCGGCGGGCGCGCCGATCCGGCGCGGGTGCGGCCGGGCGCCGAGCGGGCCGTCGTGGAGGGACGGCTGACGGTCGACCCGGACGGCTCCGTGGCCCGGCAAGTCAACGAATCTGGCGGCGACCTGGATGATGACGGCACCACGCTGCTGCTGAGCAGGTCGGTCAGTGCCGAGGGCCGCTCCAGGGCAACGGCGGGCGGCCGGTCGGTGCCGGTGTCCTTGCTGACCTACCTGGCCGATGACCTGGTGGCCGTGCACGGCCAGGCTGACCAGCAGCAGCTGCTGAAGCCGGGCCGTCAGCGCCAGGCACTCGACCGGTTCAGCGGTCCGGGCTTCGCCGACCTCCTGGCCTCCTACCAGCGCGCCTATCACCGTCACCAGGAAGTCGCCGCAGAGCTGGCGGAACTGACCACGGCCGCGCGGGAACGCGCGCGCGAGGCGGATGAACTGCGCCGCGGCCTCGACGAGGTTCAGCGAGCCGAGCCGGTCGAGGGCGAGGACATCGAACTGGTCGCGGAGGAAGAACGGCTGGCCAATGCCGATGCGCTGCACAGCGCCGCCACCACCGCGCACGAGGCCCTCCTCGGCGATCCGTCCAGCGGCAGCTATGACGCGGCCGACGCGATCACGCTGCTGGCCGCCGCGCGGACGGCGCTCGAGTCGGCCGCGCAGCATGACCCGAAGCTCGCCGCGCTGGCCGCGCGCGTCGGCGAGGCCACCTACCTGCTGTCAGACGTCGCGACCGAGCTCGCCTCCTATGCCGAGTCCATCGAGGCCGACCCTGGTCGGCTCGCCGTGGTGCAAGAACGTCGAGCGGAACTGACCAGGCTCGTGCGCGCCTACGGCGGACGGCTGGCCGACGGTTCGCCGGGTGGCGATCTGGCGGCCGTCCTGGCCTGGGCGAAGGCGGCCGGCACGCGACTCACCGAACTCGACGGCGACGAGGACCGGATCAGCGCGCTGGCCCAGCAGGAGGCCGACCTCGCGACCACGGTAGCGGACCTGGCGGGCCAGCTGACCGAGGCCAGGAAGCAAACGGCCGTCCGGTTCGGCAGCGCCGTCTCGGCCGAGCTCACCGAGCTGGCGATGCCGCATGCCAGGGTTATGGTCGCCGTTACCCCGGCCCAGGGCTTTGGCCCGCACGGTGGCGACGAGGTGGAGATAAGGCTGGCCGCGCATCAGGGCGCGACCCCGCTGCCACTGCACAAGGGCGCGTCGGGAGGTGAGCTTTCCCGGATCATGCTGGCCATCGAGGTCGTGTTCGCCGGCGCGGACCCGGTGCCGACGTTCGTCTTCGACGAGGTGGATGCCGGAGTTGGCGGGAAGGCGGCGGTCGAGATCGGTCGTCGGCTCGCCCGGCTGGCGCGGCTAGCGCAGGTGATTGTGGTCACGCACCTGCCACAGGTGGCGGCGTTCGCCGACACGCACCTGGTCGTGGAGAAGGCGAGCGACGGAACGGTGGTCCGCAGCGGCATTACCAGGCTGGATGACGCCGGACGGGTCCGCGAGCTATCGAGAATGCTGGCCGGCCTGGAGAACTCCGAGTTCGGCCGTGCACACGCCGGCGAGTTGCTGCAGGCTGCCGCGGCCGAGCGAGCTGCGGCCGACCGGTGACAGCCGCGCCGGGCAGCGCGACCTGCGTTAATGCCACCCACATGTCAGTTCAAAAATTACAGGACTGTAACTTTAGCAAACGGGCTATGACACCTCTCGGCGATGTGCGTCTGGAGCAGGCATTACGCAAGATCTGGCAAAATGGCAGTCCGATGAGAGCGCCCATGCGAGGCTTTTCCGCTACGCGCCGGTCCAGGGCACGGGACCTGACCGGCGTCACAGGCAGGGCTCGCCTCGACCGGCGCACAAAGAACCTCACCAAACGGCTGCAACCCGGCGACATAGCGATCATTGACCACGCCGACCTGGACCGGGTCGCCGCCGACTCGCTCGTCAGGTGCCAGGTGGCCGCCGTGGTCAACGCGGCCCCGAGCATGAGCGGGCGGTACCCGAACCTTGGGCCGCAACTGCTGGTCGAAGCCGGGATCCCGCTGATCGACGACGCGGGCGAGGATGTCTTCGACCAGGTCAGGGAGGGTCAGCAGGTCCGCTTGGACGGCGAGACCCTGTACCTGGATGACCGGGTCGTCGCCAAGGGGACGATGCAGACGACCGAGTCCGTGGCCGCCGACATGGCCGCGGCCAAAGACGGGCTTTCGCTCCAGCTCAAGGCGTTCGTCACGAATACCTTCGAGTACATCAACCGGGACTCCGAGCTGCTGGTCGAGGGAATCCGGCTGCCTCCGCTGCGGACCAGGCTGGCCGGCC
Source organism: Streptosporangiaceae bacterium (assembly GCA_030040155.1). Classification (GTDB taxonomy): domain Bacteria; phylum Actinomycetota; class Actinomycetes; order Streptosporangiales; family Streptosporangiaceae; genus JAJYUU01. The sequence continues at coordinate 9,384 of JASHUG010000250.1, forward strand.
GGCATGCGCTCGTCGTGGCCCGCGGCTACCGCTGTTACGAGGACCTGCAGGCGCTCCGCGCGTACATCAGGGAATTCAGGCCGGTCATGATCGGCGTGGATGGCGGAGCCAACGCCCTGATCGAGGCCGGCTACTGGCCGCATCTGATTGTCGGCGACATGGACTCGGTCTCCGACAAGGCGCTGAAATCGGGCGCTGAAATCGTGGTCCATGCCTATCGCAATGGTCACGCTCCCGGCCTGCCGAGGGTCCAGGATCTTGGGATCGAGTCCGTCACCCTGCCCGCCGACGGCACGAGCGAGGACGTGGCCGTGCTGCTGGCCGACGAGGGCGGCGCCAGCCTCATCGTGACCGTCGGGATGCGCTACGGCTTGGCGGAGTTCCTGGACAAGGGCCGCAGCGGCATGGCCAGCGCGGTGCTGACGCGCATCAGGATCGGCGACAAGATCGTCGATGCGAAGGGCGTGAGCCGGCTGTATCAGAGCCGGATCTCGGGCTGGTCACTGACCTTGCTCGTCGTCGCGGCGCTGTTGCCGGTTATCGCGCTGGGCTGGACTCCGGTGGGCCGTGTGGCCCTTGGATACTTCGGCACATTCCTGCGCCCCGTGTGGGACTGGCTGAGTGGACTGTTCTAGTGATCGACTTCAGGTATCACCTCGTCTCCATCATCGCGATCTTCCTGGCACTGGCCGTGGGCCTCGTGGTCGGCGCCACCACGCTGCCCGGGACTACCGAGACCGCGCTCACGAAAGCTGAGCACGAGCTCAGCCACGAGAACGCCGAGCTCGGCTCGAGAAACGCCGATCTCAACCAGCAGCTCAATGCGGCCCAGGCGTTTGCCGAGGGGAGCGCGAGCCGGATTCTGCCCGGCCTGCTGACCGGGCGCAAGGTCGTGCTCGTCGTGCCGCCGGACACCGACCCCGGAATGGTGTCGGGTGTCACCGCAGACCTGCAGGAGGCCGGCGCGACGGTCACCGGCCGGGTAATGCTCCAGCCATCGTTCTTTGATTTCAGCGCGCCGACCGAGGACAACCTCAACCAGCTTGCCGGCCCGCTGGCATCGCAGGCCGGGGTGAAGCTTGACCCGAGCTCCGGCTCGCCGGTGAGCGGCCAGCAAGCGGCCGCGGCCGTCCTCGCGCCCGCGATCTTGACCAAGAGCACCACGGGCATCGGACTGGCTGCCACCACGAGTCACACGATCCTGTCGCAGTTCAACGGGTATCTGCAGGTGAGTCCCACGACGGGCTCGACGCTGCCGCAGGCCTCGCTCGCGGTTGTGTTCACGCCCGCGGCCAACCCGAGCAGCAGCACGGAGGCCGCCGCCACGAGCCAGGCGCTCGATGCGCTCGTGACCCAGCTGCATGCCTATAGCCTCGGAACCGTCATGGCGGGCAGCGTGAGCGCCATCCCGAACAGCGCGATCGCCGACCTGCCCGGCTCGGGGCCGGCGTCAACGGTCGACAACGCCGACACTCCCACCGGGCAGATCATCGTCGTAGAGGCGCTGGCGGACCTGGTGCAGGGCAAGGCGCCCGGTGCCTACGGCGTCGAGCCGGATGCGGCACCAAGCCCGGTACCCACGCCCTCGCCCACGCCGACGCCGACGTCCACTCCGTCCTCGAAGGGAAAGACCAAGTGAGCCGCGCCGCGCTCAGGTCGGCGCTGACATCCGCGGTCGTGGCCCGGCTGACCTACGCGGCGCTCGGGCGCCGGCCGCCGGCCGGCAAGCACGCGTGGACCAGGACCAACCATCGCGGCGAACCGATCACCTTGCTCGAGGGGCCGGCCGTGGCCGCCGGCGGCATAGCCGGTGCCGTGCTCGCGGCAGGTCCCGGTCAGCGCGAGCGGATCGCGATAGCGGTGGCCGGCGCGGGGGCGGCGGCATTTGGCGGCTACGACGACCTTGCCGGTGACGGTTCGAGCAAGGGCTTTCGCGGGCACCTGGGCGCGCTGCGCAAGGGTGAGCTGACCACGGGTGCAGTCAAGATCGTCGGGATTGGCGCCACCGGCCTGGCAGCCGCCCTGATCGCCGGGCAGTCCGACGGCGCCGCGGATGCCCACGCAGCGCGCCGGCCGGCCACCAGCGGCCGCAGGCCGGGTGCCGCGGCCGCCGACGCGGTGATCGACGCCGCGCTCGTGGCCGGCCTGGCGAACCTGCTGAACCTCTTCGACCTGCGGCCGGGGCGGGCCATCAAGGTCGCGATCGGAACGGGCGCGATGCTGTCCCTGCTGCCGGGCGAGGCGGGCGAAGCCAGTGCGGCGCCCGTGGCGGCGGCGATCGCGCTGCTGCCCGAGGATCTCGGGGAGCGGTCCATGCTGGGCGACGCCGGCGCCAACGCCGTCGGGGCGATGCTGGGAGTCGCCGCCACCAGGCTGCCCCGCCCGGCCCGGCTCGGCCTGCTGGTCACCGTGGCCGGCCTGACGGCCGCCAGCGAGCGCGTGAGCTTCACCAAGGTCATTGAGCGGACTGCGCCGCTCCGCTGGCTGGACATGCTCGGCCGCAGGCCTTCGGTGCCGTCGCCTGCCGACGCCGTGCTAAGGCCCGCATCCGGTTCCCTGGTCGCTGACGCGGCGGCCGACTCCGCGGGCACTGACGCGGCGGCCGAGCATGCGGGCGCTGGCGCGGCGGCCGACTCCGCGGGCGCTGCCGGCCGGCTCAGGTGACCGGGCCAGCCGTCCCCGTCACCCAGGACGGCCCAGACCCGAGCATGCAACGGCCGGCCGGCCACAACATCGGCCGGGCGGCCGCGCTGATCGCGGCCCTCACGATCGTTGCCCGCATGCTCGGCCTGGTCCGCACGCTGGTCTTCTCCCAGACGGTCGGCGCGGGCTGCCTCGGCACCGCCTACAGCACGGCCAACCTGGTGCCCAACATCGTCTACGACATCGTCCTTGGCGGTGCGCTCACCAGCATCATGGTTCCGGTGCTGGCCAGGCCGGCGGCGAGGTCGGCCGCAGACCCGCAAGCAGCCGGCGAGGTGAACCAGACCTCCTCGGCGTTGCTGACCTGGACGGTCCTGATCCTGGTGCCACTCAGCGTGGTCATCGCCGCCGTCTCCGGCCCGCTGGCGGGCCTGCTTAACCCGCACAACCCCGGCGTTGGCTGTGCGGCGCACCACCAGTCGCAGGTGAACGTGACCGCCAGCATGATCGCGGTGTTCGCACCGCAGATCGTCTTCTACGGGCTCGCGGTCGTGATGTACGGCATCCTGCAGGCCCACCGCCGGTTCGCAGCGCCGGCCCTCGCGCCGGTGATTTCCAGCCTGGTGGTGATCACCGCGTACGCGGTGTTCGTCCCGCTCGGCGGCGGCTTCAAGACCAGCATGGACCTCGCCGGGCTGCCGCTGTCGGCCGAACTGGTGCTGTCGGTCGGCACGACCGCGGGAGTGGCGGCACTGGTCCTGACCGCGCTCGTGCCGGCCTGGCGGCTGCACATCCGCGTGCGGCCGACGCTGCGCTTCCCGCCCGGCGTCGGCCGGCGAGCGGGCGGGCTCGCCGTTTACGGCATCGCCGCACTGATCGCGCAAGATGTGTCCTCGCTCGTGGTGGTGCTGCTCGCCAACGGTCGCGGATCCGAGGGCGCCCTGGTCCTGTACGGCTACGGGTGGCAGTTCTTCGAGGCCGCATACGCGGTGCTGGCGATCTCGATCGCGGTCAGCGCGTTTCCGGCGCTGTCGACCCGCGAGGGAACCGAGTTCGACGAGACGGCCGCGAGCGCCACCAGGGCCGTGCTGCTGCTCACGCTCGGGGGAACCGCGCTGCTGATCGCCGTCGCGATCCCGGCCGCGCACTTCATGCGCACCTACTCGCCGCAGATACCGCAGCTCGCAGCCGGCTTCGCCCTGTTCGCGCTGGGCCTGGTGGGCTACGGGCTTGTGGCCTGCCTGTCGCGGGTGCTGCTCGCGGCCGGGCGGACCGCAGTCACCGCGATCATCGTGGCCGGCGGCTGGGTGCTGGTCATCGCGGCCGACCTCGTGCTGGTGTCGGTGGCGTCCGCGTCGTCGGTGGTCGCGGTGCTCGCGTTGGGCAACAGCATCGGGCTGACCGCCGCCGGGGCCGCGCTGCTGGTGGCCGTGCGGCGCATCCGCGGCGGGGCCGCGCTGGGCGGCACGCTGCGGACCGTTGTCTCCGGCCTGGCGGCGGCAACGGCGGGCGCGGGCGCCGGGACTGCCGTCGCGATCGTGATGCCGACGGCTGGCCGGGCGGAATCGGCCGGCTCGGCCGCCGTCGCGGGGATCTGCGCGCTCGCCACGTTCGCGCTTGTCGCCTACCTCCTCGACCGCGGGGAACTGCGGGCAGCGATCGCAAAGGCGCGCGCGGCGGTGCTGCGGTGACGGGCGGGAACGAGGTGCCGCCGAGGCTAGCCCTGCTGATCGGCACGGTGTCCGGGGGAACCGCCCAGCACGTCGCCGCACTGGCGGCCGGATGCGCTGCAGAAGGTGCCCTGGTCAGCGTGTACGGCCCGGTCCAGGCACGACAGCTGCTCCGCCCCGGAACCCCCTTCGTTCCGGTAGATATCTCCGACCGCCCGCGTCCGGCCAGCGACGTGCGCGCAGTCTTTGCCCTGCGCCGCGGGCTAACGGCGGCCCGGCCGGACGTGGTGCACGCGCACGGGGTCAGGGCGGGCGCGTTCGGCGCGCTCGCGCTGCTGCTGGTCCCGCGCCGGGCCAGGCCCGCGCTCGTGGTCACCGTGCACAACGGCCCGCCGGACGCCCGGACGAGCCGGGCCGTGTACGGC
>JASHUG010000251.1 GCA_030040155.1 Streptosporangiaceae bacterium
CCCGCCAGTACGTCACCGAACCTCGCGTCGTTCCCGCCGATCGAGATGGTGACCAGCTTCGTCTGCGCGTTCAGCGCGGAAGTCTTGACCTGGAAGCCCTCGGGAAGCGGCGACTGCGCAGAACCCCAGTCGGTGTTGTGATCGTCATTCCACTTCTTGACTTCCGCGTTGTTGGCGAAGATGGCGGCGGGTGTCACACCGGTGGTCTCAGCGCCGCTGCACGCCCTGGACACGTAGGAGTAGGCCTCGCCGGCCTTAGCCTGCGCCGCGATCGGCGCGGATTGGCCCGGCCATTTGATCATCGTCGAGTAGGCACCCTCCGACCGGTGACACGAATTCTTCTTGGTGTCGGTGCCCGGCTCGTAGGGCGGGTTGCCTTCGCCGGCGGAGTAGGAGTCGCCCATGGCTACGTATCCCTCGGGCTGCGGAGCCCTGAAGTCGGCCAGGCCGTCCGGGGTGCCCCAGCCGGTGGGACCGTCGTAGCCTGGCTCGCCGTTGCACAGGTACGTCGGGTGGCAGTTCGCCGACGACAGGAGGTTCGTCCCGCTGACGATGTCATTCATGCTGGAGTGGGAGTGATACAGGTAGCTCACCGGATAGGTGCCCGGATCGGGTGGCCCGGCCAGTGCGTACACGCTGGCGATGATCGGTGACGACACGCTGGTGCCTCCAAGCACCTCCCATCCGTGGAAACCTTCGAACGCGGTTGAGTCGTAGACGGCGACCCCTGTCTCCGGATCGGCTACGGCCGCAACATCATTGGCGATTCTGGCCCCGTGGCAGCCGTTCTCGGTCTGCCACAACGGCCTCGGCAGGGAGAATCCTGCGGCGACGTCGTCCGCGCATCCCGATCCGCTGTCGGTCCAGACGATCTCGTCCCAGCCACGGGAGTTCGAAGCGGGCAGCAGCGACGTGCCGCCGACGGCGATTACCTGCGGGAGCGCCGCAGGCAGTTCCTCGCCGAAGTCGAAGTCGCCGGACGTGGGCTCGAAGCCGTTGTCCCCGGATGCCACAGTGACTGCCACTCCCGGCTGGTTGTAGGCAGACTCCGCCTCCGCGTTCGCCGGAAGGTCCCACCCTCCATAGCTGTTGGATACGTATCTGGCACCGAGCCGCACGGCCGTCCGCACGCTGCGGGCGAGGTTCCCGAATGACTGGTTCGTGGCCTCCACCAGCAAGATCTTGCAGTTCGGGCAGATCGCGGAGACCATGTCGACATCCAGTGACTCTTCGGTCGCCCAGCCCGCGTCCGTCGACGGATAGTGTGACTCTTGCCCGTCCTCGTTGACCTTCCTGAAACAGCCGTTCGCGCTCGTGCATGGCGGGAGTCCATATTTGGCCCGGTAGACCGCGAGGTCGGCCTCGGCTTTCGGGTCGTTGTTCGCATCTACCACCGCCACCGTCTGGCCGTCGCCTTCCGTCCCGCCGTCCAGGCCCGGCAGGTCGTAAGCACTATGCAGGTCGCTGGGGCCGTAGCCGGCCGGGGTCGAGCTAGCCAGGCGCGCGTCGGCGCTGGTAGCGCTGAGACTGGTGTTGAGCAGAGCCAGGCAGGCCACGTCGCCCTTGGCCGGTGGCCAAGCGCAGGCGCGCTTGACGTTCTTCGGCAGGGCGGGAGCCTGTCCGCCGGTTGCGGGGCCGGCAACCCGAGCCGGTCGGCTGGCGCTATCGGCGACCGCGGCGGCCTGGCCGGCCGCGTGCCCGCTGGTAGGCCGGGCGGTGCCCACTGGGGTTGCCGCCGCACCTGGGGCGGCGAGTCCCCAGCCCGCGCACACCGCCATGACCAGTACGCCAACGGCGGATGAGCGCAGCAGTCGCTGCAGCCGCCGGGCTGACCTGCCTCGGGGTCGCGCCCGCTGCGCTTGCGCCGGATCCGTCATCGCTGGCCTCGCATCACTTGTCGTTTGCCGGGACTCCGGCGCTGGGGTGCGTCCGGCCCTCCGGTGCGACCGACATGCGGCGATAACGGGCAGCGCCGGCCGCGGCACCGGATTCTCCCGATCACGGCTGTCATGCGGCTGTCAGCGGCGCCGCCTGGCGGTCGCGAGCCGCCGACAGCGCCGTGACAGACTGCGGTGGTCGGATTCGCTGATGACGTGGTCGGACCGCCGGGCGTGATACAAGCGGCACTGACGGATTTCGCCGGCCTGGTGACAGCTCGCCTGTGCACGCTGGCCGAGGGCATGCCGGGCTCGCTCCGGTCACCGGTCGTTGCGCTCGCGAACCGTCAGGGAAAGTGCCTGCGGGCAATGCTCCTCGGCGCGTGTGCGCGACTCGGCGTAGCGGAGCAATCCCGGCTTGTCCGGCTCGGCGCGCTGGTCGAACTGCTGCACCTTGCGTCACTGCTGCACGATGACGTGATCGACCGCGCCGACACCCGGCGGGGCGCCCCGGCGGCGCACGTGATGGTCGGCGAGGAACGGGCCATGCTCGCTGGACTCGCGTGCTTCGCAACCGCGGGAATGGAGGCAGCTGCGATCGGCAGCGGCGTGGATCGCATCGTCGGCAAGGCCGTGGCACGGCTTTCTTATGGCGAGCTGCTCGACGTGGAGCGCGCGTTCGACACGTCGCTGGCCATACCTGACTACCTTGAGCTTGCCGAGCGGAAGACCGGGGAGCTGTTCCGCCTGTCCTGCATGCTCGGCGCGGCGGCGTCCGGCGCCGCAGAGCCTGCGATCAGGGTGGTCGGCCAGTTCGGCGCGGATTTCGGGGTCGCGTTCCAGATCCTCGATGACTGTCTCGACTTCAGCGCTCAGCTCGACGGCAAGCCGACCGGGATCGATCACGTCATGGGGCTGTTCGGCGCGCCCACGCTGTGCGCCCTCGCCGCTGACGATTCAGGGCAGCTCGCAGCGCTGCTGCTGTCTCCCGAATTTAGTCACGGCCAGCTGCCAGCCGTGCGAGCGCTCGTCGCCGCGAACGGGGGCGTGGCTACAGCGACGCGACTCGCACGATCGCGATACGACCAGGCGGTCGGCGCGCTGGGCGTGCTTGCCGATAGCGATGCCGGCGGAGCCGTCGAGCTGCTGGTCGCCGTGACCGCTGCCTTCTGGCGCGCCAGGCGATGACGCAGCCGCGGCAGGCGGACGTGCTCGTGATCGGGGCTGGCCCGGCCGGCGCCACCGCTGCAGTTGCGCTCGCTCGCAACGGGCTGTCGGTACTGATTGCTGACGACGGCAAGGCCGCGGGCGACCACGAGGTGCTGGTCAGCGGGGAAGCCGTGCACGCCCTGCGCGCGCTCGGGATGACCGCGACGCCGTCCATGCGGCCGCTGCGATCGATCCGGCTGAGCTTCGGTCGCGGCACGCAGCGTGCCGTGACCGATTCCGGCGCGGTCGTGTGCGGCAGAAAGCAGCTTCGCGACGAGCTCCGGCGAGCCGCCATCGCCGCCAGGGCCGTCTACATCCAGGGCAGCGTGACGGACATCGAGGCGACCGGCGATCGATACCGCGCGGCAGTCACCGGCTCGCGGTCATGCGAGGTCATCGCCCGGCACGTCGTTATGGCCGCTGGTTCTGCGCAAAGCCTGACCACGCCCGCGATGCCCGATCACGGTGCCCAAGTACCGCTGGCCGGCATCGCCTGCGCGCGTCGGTTCGCCGGCACCTGGCTTCGCGCCACCGCGCTCCTGTTGCTCATCGCTCCGCAGGAAACCCGTCCCGACACCGCGCCGACGTGCGCCTGGGCCGTGCCCGGCCTCGGCGCGACGGTCACTGTGGGGGCTGCCAGGGTCGGCGGCCGCGCCAGCGGCGTTCCGGGCGGCCTGCTCCAGGCGGCGCTCGCAGGGCTTGCGGAGTGTGATCCGCGGTTGGCGGCACTCACGCCGGCCGGTCCCGTCGTCAGCGGGCCGCTAGATGTCGGATTCACGCCGGAACGGGCCTCGTCCGCGAGCTACCTGCCGGTCGGCGACGCAGCCGGCCTCGTGAATCCGTTCACCGGAGAAGGGCTGAACCTGGCCATCCGGAGCGGCCTGCAGGCTGCGGCTGCGATCGAAGCGCATCCGTCCGATGCCGACGCCGCGCTCGATGCCTACGCCGGCCAGCTCGCTGCGGGCTTCGTCGGTTACTTCGAGGCGGCCCGTCACGCCGCTCGCCGCT
>JASHUG010000252.1 GCA_030040155.1 Streptosporangiaceae bacterium
CGTCGGGAGGCATGCACAACATCCTGGCCGGCCCGGCTACGCCCAGAATGAACGCCCTCGCCGCCCTGGTCCTGGCCTGGGCAACATGGCTGTCATGAGACTGTTGGTACTGGGCGGAACTCACCATGTCGGCCGCGCGGTGGTCACCGAGGCTCTGGCCCGCGGCGATGACGTCACGACGCTGACGCGCGGAGTCAGCGGGCCGTCGGCGCCAGATGCCCTCGCCCTGCACGCCGACCGGACCGATCCGGCTGCGCTGCGGTCCGCGCTCGGCGACGCCACCTGGGATGCGGTCATCGACACGTGGAGCGGAGCCCCGCGGGTGGTGCTCGACTCGGCGAGCCTGCTGTCGGACCGGGCCGGTCACTACGGTTACGTGTCGACGCGTTCGGTCTACCAGTGGCCGCCGGCGGTCGGGCTGGACGAGTCGGGGCCGGTTGTCGACGGCGATGCCCGCAGCGAGGCCGGTGACGACTACGCGACGGCCAAGCGCGGTGGCGAACTGGCGGCGCAGGAGGGCTTCGGGGCAGACCGGACCGTCCTCGCCAGGGCGGGGCTGATCCTCGGGCCATACGAGCTTGTCGGCCGGATGCCCTGGTGGCTGCGGCGGATCGAGCGCGGCGGTGACGTGCTCGCGCCGGGACCCGCCGACATGAAGCTGCAATACATCGACTGCCGTGACCTGGCGCGGTGGCTCCTGCACGCGGCGGACGCGGGCATCTCGGGCGTTTTCAACACGGTCAGCCGGCCCGGCCACGCCACCATGGCCAGCCTGCTGGAGGCTGCGATCGCTGCGACCGGGTCCGACGCCCGGCTGGTCTGGGCGTCACCGGAGGTGATCATCGCCGCGGGCATCGAGCCGTGGATTCAGCTGCCCATCTGGATACCGCCCGACGGTGAAGCGGCGGGCATACATAACGGGGACGTCAGTGCCGCCTACGCTGCCGGGCTCACCTGCCGCCCGGTCGGGGAGACCGTGGCCGATACCTGGGCCTGGCTGCAGGAGGAAGGCGACCCGCCGGTTCCGGCCAGTCGACCCGCCCACGGCCTGGATCCCGATCGTGAGCGCGAGGTGCTGGCAAGCCTGGCCCGCGAGTGACGCCTGCCTCAGAGGGCTTACCGGGCGCCGACATGAGGGCCAGCCGGCGGCAGCACTCGCGCGGCCGCCGGGCTGGCCCAGCGCGGCCCGGCGTTCAGTGGCCGAAAACGGGAACGATCTGCGCCCTGGCGATCGTGTGGAACCTCAGGTTAAAGCCGGCCACCGCAGCCGAGACATCTGAGTCCACCCCGAGGTGGTCGGTGTCCAGCGCGTGCACGGCGAAGACGTACCGGTGTGGCGGGTCGCCCTGCGGCGGCGCGGCCCCGCCGAAGTCCTTGGTGCCGTAGTCGTTGCGCACGGAGAAAGCCCCGGCGGGCAGGCCGGGCCCGCCGACAGTGCCAGCCCCGGCGGGCAGCTCGGTCACCGAGGCGGGGATGTCCAGGACGATCCAGTGCCAGAACCCGGACCCGGTCGGTGCATCCGGGTCATAGCACGTCACCGCGAACCCCTTGGTCTGCGCCGGGAAGCCGTACCAGCGCAGGTGCGGTGAGATGTTCTGGCCGGTCATCCCGAAGCTGTTGAAGACCTGCGCGTCGCCCATCTGCTGGTCATGAGTGACGTCGTCACTCTCGACCGTGAATGAAGGCACGGGCGGGTGGAATGCATAAGGCAACGGAGCGCGGTCGGGCATCAATTCCTCCAAATGGGGCGGGCGAGCGTGGCCAATCCCACGGTACTGAAGTCGCCCGGCCGCGGGCCTGGCCATCGGCCGACACGCAGACGCCGGGTGCACCCGCTCGCTGTCCGCGGCAGGTCTGGCGCGGTCAAAGTCAGGTCACATCGGACACTAACTGGGGCTACCGTTGGGTACAGATGATCAGCCGGCCGGGGACCGCTGGCTTTCGCACCAGGGTCAGCAACTCCGAGGACTGGCCAGGTTGCGCAGCTGGAAGGGCGTTTGTCAGGCGTGAAGGTCCCGCGCGGGGTGGCGACGTGGACGAGGCGAGGGATCCTCGCCGTCGTTCTCGTCGCGGCGGCCGTGATCCCCGGGCATGCCAGCAGCCAGGCGAGCAAGCACTGTCTTGGCGCGCGGTGTGCGCCCGAGGGGTCAATCCTGTGGACGCACAGGCTGCCTGGCCACTGGGTTGCCGAGGACGGGGTCACCGGGACGGTGCCAGCAGACGCCGACGCGTACGTGGCCGCCAATGCGGACCTGGCCGTGCTCGGATACGGAACGCTGGTCGCCGCCTACCATGCCAGGACCGGGGAGTCGGCCTGGGACCAGGTCATCTCCGGGTTCGGTCCTGGAGCGGCCATCGTAAGCGTCCGTGCCTGGCCGACCATGGTGGCAGTCGGCCTGGAGGTTCCGGTGGCGGATGGCAGCCAAGGCTGGTATGAGGTCATCCTCTCCGCGACGACGGGAGCTCAGCTGGGGACGTACCCGTCCGCTCAGCTTGGCGGGGCTGTGTGGGCGGGCAAGTCCACCGTTGTGGTCGTCGGCGCCTCGGCGGTGACGAGCTACGCCAAGGCGACCGGACGCGTCGTGTGGCGGCGGGCTACGGGCCAGGTCGCGCAGACCTGGAAGGTCAGCGGACGGTACCTGTACATCGAGGAGACCTCCGGCGGCTCGCTGAGCTCCTCACCGGTCACGGCGCTGCGGCAGATCGACCTGCAGACCGGCGGCGAGCGGGCGATCCGGCCGGCCGGCCGGGCCTTCGCCGGGACGCTAGTTGGCATCGTTGGCGGGGTCGCGCTATTCGAGGGCTCCGGCGGTCTGTCCGGGTACAGCGCGCAGAGCGGACGGCTGCTCTGGCCCTTGTCAGCCCGACTGCAGCAACCAGGGACGCTTGAGCTGATCGACTCAAGCAAGCCGATTGTCTACGTCAGCAGCGGTGACACGCTCACCGGACTGAACGTCAGCACCGGTTTGCCCGTGAGCGGGCCGGTCCCGGCTCTGTCAGCCAGCCTGTACGCGATCAACAGCGGGGTAGCCCTCGGCCTGGATCAAGCCCAGGGCGATCTCGGCGAGGCGTGGGGCTACAACGTGATGAGCCATCGCGTCGTGTGGACGTCCGCGGGCCTGCCATGGCCGCACTTTTTCGTCGACCCGACCGGCCTTGGCGGCAGCATCAGCTCGCCTCGCGGCATAACGCTGCTGACGACTTGCGCTGCACAGGGCGCCGCCAGCGGGAACAACGCGCCAGCGCCCTGCCTGCGCCCGGAGCTAGCCGCAATTAAGTACTAGATGCGGCGCCCGTCGTTCAGTGGCCCACCGAGGTCAGCACCGGCCCGGACTTGCACAGCTTGTTGCCGGGTATGTATCGCGCGCCGGCCGCTAGCGGAGTCACCGGCGTGCAGCGAGACCCCGGGCTGGACCGCGCTGCGAACACAATCGACGTGACTGCGAGCGCAAGCGCAAGCGGAAAAAAGATGGCGGCACGCTGGCGGGGGACCAGTCGGCGCCTCCTCCTGAACAGGAAGCTCACCAGCCGGAACCGCAGGTGCACGATCGCGACCACGGCGCGGTGCCGCAGATTCTCGATCCTTGGCATCTGCTCGTCCCTGGTGAGCCGGCAAAATATCGCATAAAGAGCCGCAAGTCTCGGATCTGACCCGCGCAGCCCGCACTCGATCCGATCTAGGGCCCTGCGCTGACGTGCAGGCAGGCCCATCGAATACCTCCGATCCGGCCTCTGAGATTTCCCCCTGGCTCAACCTAACAGGCGGCGCGTGACCGTCTCGATGCGCCTAGTGACATCTGTCATGGCTGAGTCTGGACGGCCTACATGGGGCAGGATTAACTGCCGCGCCTAGCCTGATATGAGTCGGTCCTGACCGACCGCCGGGCAGCCAGGCCCGAGCGCAGGGCCGCTGATAGGGGACTCGCACACATGTCAACCGAGACGCTGCTCTCCCTCGTCGTCGGCGTCGCCGTCCTCGGCCTGCTGATCTACCGCAACCTGGTGGCCAGGCCAGTCCGGCAGGCCAACCCGCGGCTGTACCTGATCCTCGGCATCCTCGGCATCGTCGAGACCGTCGAGTTCATCCAGAAGAACCATGTTGATGCCACGATCGCGGTGACCGCACTGGCCGGCAGCCTGGTGCTGGCGGCGGCATTCGGCGCCATCCGCGCGATCACGGTCCGGGTCTGGATGAAGGACGGGCAGTCGTGGTCACAGGGCAACGTCCTGACCGCGGTGCTGTGGATCGTCGCGCTGGGCGCGCATCTCGGCTATGACGCTCTCATCGGCCACGCCAAGGGCGTCGGCGACATCGGCTCAGCTACAGTCCTGCTTTATCTCGTGGTCAGCCTGGCGGTGCAGCGGTTCATCATCGTGGCGCGGGCCGCGAAGCTCGACCCGGTCGCTGCCGGCCAGCGGAGCTGGACTGGCTGAGTAGGGCGCCTGACGAGCGCCCAAGTTATGGCCCGGATGCCGGGAAAGGCATTATCTGTCTATGGGTCCATTGCGAATAGCCTTCAGCACGCTGGCCTTCCCCAATGCCAACCTCGCCACGGCCGTCTCGTTGGGACGCTCTTTCGGATATGGCGGCGTCGAGCTTCGGCTGATCGACGGCGACCTGATCGACCCGGCCATGCCGGCCGCGGACCGTGCGGCCGTGAAGCGGACCGCGACGGCGGCAGGCCTTCCGATAGTGGCCGTGGACAGCTCGATCCGGCTCACCGACGACGAGCCGGGTACGCAGTTGCGCCAGTTCCTCGAGCTTGCCAGCGACTGGGAGTCGCCGCTGGTGCGGGTCTTCGGCGGGCGGCTTCCTGATGACGATGCTGAACGCCAGGCCAGGCTCGCCGCTGCGGCGCGGGTGCTTGAGGCTAGCGTTCCCCTGGCCGAGAAGCTGGGCGTCGCCATTGGGGTGGAGACGCACGATGCGTTCTCTGCTTCGTCGGTTGTGGCCGAGCTGCTGGCCATGGTCCCGTCCGGCGTAGTCGGGGCCGTATGGGACAGCCACCATCCGTACCGGATGGGGCAGCAACCGGACGAGGTCTGGGCAGACATTGGCCCGCGCGTACTGCTTGCGCAGGTCAAAGACGCGCGGCGGGATGCCGCGCGAGCGGACGGCTGGCAGCTTGTGCTGCTCGGCCAGGGTGAAGTGCCAGTGCGGGAAATGCTCGAGTTGCTCGCTGGCCAGGGGTACGAGGGCTGGGTATCGGTGGAATGGGAGAAGCGATGGCACCCGGAGATCGAGGAGCCTGAGGTGGCGCTGCCCCAGCACCTGTCGGTGCTGAGCACGTGGTTCACCGAAATGGGAGCCGGAGCATGACCGAGCCAGTCGGCAGCAACGCTGCGCGGAGACCCCGGGGCTTCGGCATTGTCGGCGCGGGCGTGATCTCCTTTATCCACGCTGGGGCCATCGCGTCGATCCCCGGCGCCCGGCTCGTTGCCGTTACCGACGTTGAGCGCGAGCGTGCTGAGTCGCTCGCGGCCGCGCACGAGTGCGCGGCCGAGCCCGACCTGGACGCGCTGCTTGCGCGCGATGACATCGAGGTCGTTTCGATTTGCGTGCCGAGCGGCTTGCACGCCGAGGTGGGAATGCGGGCCGCAGCGGCGGGCAAGCATCTGGTTGTCGAGAAGCCCGTTGATGTCAGCCTCGAGGCCGCGGACCGGCTCATCCGCGCCGCACGCGCCGGCGGGGTGGCCATAACCGTCATCTCCCAGCACCGGTTTGACCTGGGGCTGATTGAGCTGCGCCGCCTCCTGGACGACGGACAGCTCGGCCGTCTGGTCCTGGGCGAGGCCAGCACGAAGTGGTACCGCAGCCAGGAGTACTACGACAGCGGCCGCTGGCGGGGGACATGGGCCTTGGACGGCGGTTCGCTGATGAACCAGGGCATTCACTATCTCGACCTGCTGTTGTGGTGCATGGGTCCGGTCGCCGAGGTGACCGCGCTGTATTCGACCCAGACGCACCAGATAGAGGTGGAGGACGCGGCGCTGGCGGTGCTGCGGTTCGTCTCAGGCGCTGTTGGCACGGTCGTCGCCAGCACGGCCGTCTTCCCTGGCTTCGCTCAGCGCCTGGAAATCAGCGGCACGAGCGGCACCGTGGTGATCGAGGACGGCGAGATCAGCCGGTGCGAGCTGAGCTCTTCTAGTGCCGCACCCGGGCTGCGCGGCCGCCTGACCACTCGTGGCAGCGGGAAATCGGCGGCAGCGACGCCGGCCGGCCTGGACATTGCGAGCCACGCCGCCCAGATCAGCGACCTTCTGGAGGCGATCGAGGACGGACGCGACCCCGCCGTCACCGGCGAGGACGGCCGGGCCGCCCTGGAGATCGTGCGTGCCATCTACGAATCAGCCCGCGACGGCCACCCCGTGAAGCTGCCCGGGGCGCGCCGCCTGCGGGGCTCGTCATGACGGTCGTACTGAGCGGATTTGCCGACGAGATCTCGCCTGACCTCGACGAGCAGCTGACCGTGCTGGCCGCCGAATCTATCTCTCACCTTGAGCTGCGCAGTGTCTGGTCCACCAACGTGGCCGACCTTAATGACGCCCAGGTCGACAGGCTGCGGAGCGAACTTGAGAATGCGGGCGTGCGGGTATCGGCGATCGGCTCACCGATCGGCAAGATCGGGATCGACGCTCCCTTCGAGCCTGAGCTGGAGCGGCTGCGGCGCGTGGCGGACATTGCGGGTGCGCTCGGCACGTCCCTCGTACGGGTCTTCTCGTTCTTCATCCCGCAGGGCCCGGATCCACGGCTCTTCCGTACGCGGGTGATCGACCGCATGGCCGCGCTCGCGGGACTCGCCGCAGAACGAGGGCTGGTGCTCGCGCACGAGAACGAGAAGGAGATCTACGGCGATCGGCCAGAGCGATGTGCGGACATCATCGCCACCGTTGGCTCACCAGCCCTGCGCGCGACCTTCGACGCGGCGAATTTCGTCCAGTGCGGTGTCCGGCCGCACTCAGACGCCTATGAAATGCTCCGGCCCTACCTCGTCTACGTTCAGGTGAAGGACGCGCTGGCAGCCACGGGCGAGGTAGTGCCGGCCGGCCACGGGGACGGCGAGGTCCGCGAAACACTGGGCGCGCTGCGCGACTCCGGTTTTGGCGGCTACCTGTCCCTCGAGCCGCACCTGGTCATGGCGGGACGCTTCGGCGGCTTCAGCGGTCCTGATGCATTCCGGCTCGCGTGCGGCGCTTTGAAGGACCTGCTCGCGGAACTGTCGGTGCAATGGCGGTGACGTGGAATCCGGTCGCCCATTCCGGAAAAGGGCAATGTCGCCCAGCGCGTTAGCCGCGGCCATTCGGCGGTGAATGCCCGGAAAATCATAAGCGCAAGTAGATCTTTGGTAACGAGACGCTTAAGTCTGCCCCTTAACGTCCGGATAGCAACTTTTGTGTCGTGGCAATGTAGATAAGAACGGGGCTGACCTGGCCTGACGCGCCGGGCACCGGGCAGATCTTTGAAAATGACGGGGACGGAATCGATGGCGAGCCCATCGCTCACGACGGCCGGGCCCGAGCACGAGGCACGGCCGCTGGCTGCTCGCACATGGCGCGGGATCGACTGGCTGGTCCTGGCTTGCTACCTGGCCGTGGCGGTCGCTTTGACCTGGCATCTGTGGTCTGACCCGGCCGTCATGGCGCCCACGTACGGCGCCCCGCCGGTACGGCCCGATATCTACCTCAGCGCATGGTCGATGCGCTACGCGGCAATGGCGATCGAGCACGGCAGGCTCCCCGCACTCGTCACCACGGCCATGAATGCGCCGCAGGGCATCAACGCGATGTGGAATACCACGATGCTGCTGCCGTCGGTGGTCCTGACCCCGGTGACACTGCTCGCCGGCCCGCAGGTGAGCCTGACCATCCTGACAACGCTCGGGTTCGCAGGCTCAGCTGCCACGATGTTCGTTGTCCTGCGCCGGTGGGGTGTTGGCACCGGCGCCGCCGCATTCGCAGGCGCCCTGTTCGGGTTCTCGCCGGCGTTGCTTATGGCCTCGGAAGATCACTATCAACTGCAGTTCGCTGTGCTGGCGCCGTTGATTATCGATGCCGCGCTGAGAATCGCGACCGGCCGCGGTCGGCTGGTCCGCACTGGCATCTGGCTTGGCTTGCTGGTGAGTGCTCAGATCTTCATCTCGGAGGAGCTGCTTGTCGACACGGCGATAGCAGGTTTTCTGATGGTCGCGGTGCTCATGGCTAGCCGGCCATCGCAGGCCCTCGATCGGTCTGGCTCGGCTCTGGCCGGCCTAGCCGTCGCCGTCGGCGTCACGCTGGTCATCAGCGGGTACGCGCTGTGGGTACAGTTCCACGGCCCGCTGACTGAGCACGGCAGCCCGTGGGGGCTGACGCAGTGGGGCAGTCAGCCTGCCGACTTCGTCACGGCGCCCGACAACGTGCTCTTCCAT
>JASHUG010000253.1 GCA_030040155.1 Streptosporangiaceae bacterium
ACTGCTGGCCCCCGTGACCCGCACCCCAGTGCCTTTTATCAGATCTTCGTGGCCTGATCGGCCCAGTACGGGTCGCGGAGCCGGCGCTTGAGCAGCTTCCCGCTCGGGTCACGCGGCAACTCCACGGTGAAGTCGATCGTCTTGGGCCACTTCATCTTCGCCAGCCTGCCCTCGAGCCCGGCCAGGATCTCCCGCGCGAGGTCATCGCCGGGCTCTACCCCGTCCGCGGGTTGCACGACCGCCTTGATCTGCTCGCCCCAGTCCTCGTCGGGAATGCCGAAGACGGCCACGTCCGCGACTCTCGGGTTCATGATGATCTCGGCCTCGATCTCGGCCGGGTAGATGTTCGCCCCGCCGGAGATGATCATGTCGGACTTGCGGTCGCAGAGGAAGAGGAAGCCTTCCTCGTCCAGGTAGCCGATGTCCCCGACCGTGAAAAAGCCGCGCAGCCGGTTCGCTTTCGTCTTTTCCTCATCCCCGTAGTACTCGAACTCCGCGAGCCCCATCCTCATGTAGATCGTTCCGGGACGCCCGGCCGGCTGGGAGTTCCCATCCTCGTCGGCCACGAGAATCTCACTGATTGGCCACGCGTTACCGACCGTACCGCGGTGAGCCCGCCACGCCTCGGGGGAAGCGATCGTTCCGCCGCCCTCGGTCGCCGCGTAGTACTCCCAGACGCAGTCGCCCCACCATTCGAGCATCTGCTCCTTGATACCGATCGGGCACGGAGCCGCCGCGTGGATGAGCCAGCGCATCGACGACAGGTCGTACTTGGCCCTGATCTCGTCCGGCAATGACAGCATCCGCTTGAACTGGGTCGGAACCATGTGCGAGTTGGTGCAGCGGTAGCGCTGGACAAGTTCGAGCGCAGTCTCAGAATTCCAGCCATCCATGCACACGAGCGTGTGACCCATGTGCAGCGCGCCGCCGCTGAACACGGTCACCGCGGTGTGGTAGTTCGGCGAGGTGAGAAGGTGCGCGTTCGGCTGGCCCGGGGTTACGCCGAAAAACTGCAGTAGGAACGAGGCCAGCTCCATGGCCTCGTCCGGGTCCATGCCCGACAGGGCTCGGCGCACTCCCTTGGGCCGTCCCGTCGTGCCCGAGGTGTAGTGCATGGTGGCGCCTGCGGTGCGGTCTTCGGGTAGCGTCCCTGGCTGGCCAGTCCGCAGTTCCTCGACGGGGGTGAAGCCGGGCACCACGCCATAGCTGAACCGGACGTCGGCGGGAATGCCGGCTCCGTCGGCCGCTGCCGCGCCAAGTTCGGCGAACTGCTCGTGCACGAAGAAGGCCTTCGCGCCGCAGTCCCGCGCAATGTAGGCGGCCTCTGGCGCAGTGAAGTGCCAGTTGATCGGCGTCAGGTACCAGCCAGCCTGAAGCGCGGTCAGGTAAAGCTCGACCGGCGCGACCCCGTTGGGCAGCAGTGAGGCGATGCCGTCGCCCGCCTTAAGGCCGCGAGCCCGCAGCGCGTGAGTCAGCTGATTGACCCGGCCGAGAAGGTCGCCCGCGGAGTGCTCGGTACCGTCGGGCTCGACGACCGCAATCCATCCCGGATCCTCCTGCGCCCGACGCCAGAAACCCCTCGAGCTCACCGCCACCTCCGGTCGTAATCGACTAGCAACCGCTTATCCAGCCAGATGCCTCGGCAGCGCCCAGAGCTGCCGTAACCCAAAACTAGAACGTGTTTCATGCCAGAGGCAACTGCGGAGGGCCGCCTAGTCGCGGCAGATCGAACGCGAAAGCCGGGCGGGAACCCGACTTGCTGCAGGTTCTCGCCCGGCCCGCCTGGGTAATCGGCCGGGGTTCAGGCCTCGGCTCCCACCGCCTCGTCGTCTTCCTCGTACTCGTACTCCTCGCGCCCCTCACTCGCGATAAGCAGCACGCCGAGCACCAGCAGGACGATCGCGACCAGCCCGGCCACGAGCGGGCCGATCGACTGCACGATGGAGATCTCGGTGTCGTAGGAACTTGCGGTGCTCACAGCCGCTTGCACGGTCGCGGGCGTAGAGGTGAGCGTGCCGCTGAACAGCGTCAGCGCGGTTGTCCCGGTGCTCGTGTTCTCCAGCGTCTCTGACTGGTTCTCGATCTCTTTTACCGGCGAACCGGTGACGGGGTCGACGTAATAGGTATACGTCGCGTTGAGGTACTCGGGCAGCGTGACCTCGGCCGGGCTCATGTTCACGAGGGAGCCGGGCACAGTCACCTTGCCGAACTGCTGGTTGGTGATGTGCTGGACGAAGATGTAGGTATTCAGGCCGTCGACGCTGGTCGTGCCGCTGTAGTCGGCCGGCGTGGCCGCAAGCAACGTGGTGTTGTACACGTCATAGGTCTTCTTCTGCACGCCGAGCGGCCAGACGTACCCCTGCCCGGAGAAGTGCGGCCGACTGGTGCCGACCTCTGCGCCGCAGCAGTTCTCCAGCACTCCGGTCCGGCGGTCAAACGCCAGCGTCTCCGTCGAGTAACTGATTGGGCTGCCCGGATTGCCGCCGTGCGTTATGTCGAAGACACCGGTCTCGGTCGTCCACACCGCGGTCGAGCCTGTCCCGGAAACGACATTGCCCTGGGTGGTCGCAACGGCCCGCACGGTGGCGCCATCTACCTCGGAAACGCTCGCCTCGCTGAAGTAGGTGAAGTTAGTGCCGGTCAGCCGGGACACCGTGTACTCGTTCAGCGGGAACTTGATGATCTGGCCAGGGAGGAACAGGTAGCTCATCAGGGCGAGCACCAGCAGGAACGCTCCCAGCCCTGTGAGGGTTACCCCGACTGGACGGCGCATCGAACCCTCCAAAGGACGGTTGCGGTATGTCGGTTATAGAGATACTTCGATATGAGATTGGCACATCATACTGACTAGTCGGTCGGGAGTCACGCGAAATCCAGACACATCTCGGTAACGGCCACTAGCGCCCCGACCAGCCTGGAAGGACCGCCGCGATGGCATCCCAGCCGTCGGCGTTCGATCGCGGCTCGGCAGGAATTAGAACAGGTTCTAGCTCGAAGTTCAACCACGTCCCTGACCGCGCCCGGGACCGGTCGGCCAGGAGGCCGATCTGCCGCCGGGCCATGGGCTCAGCCCCCGTAGGTGTAAGGGGACTGGTTGCCTGGGGCGACTGTGCTGCTGACTAGCGCGGTGGTGGCGAATATGGCTCCGACCGCCAGGACCGCCCCAACTATGAGTGAGGTAATGATGAGCGTCAGGCGCGACACCGGCAGATCCTCCTTAACGGCCGTCCTCGGCCGAACTCAGCAACGTCCGAGCAAAGTGTGCCATCCCGACCGGGATGCTGGCCAGATAAAGCGCTTTTTCTAGGGCTACGCCCTGAACAGGACCTGAACAGGGCGAGGCACGTGGTCAATGCCCCCACGTCACCTTCAGCCGCATTGCGAAAGTTACCGACGAGTACTGGCCGCAACCAGGCTACACCTGTACTCTTTGGGCGTGCTAGAGCGCATTCGGGCGAGCCGGCGGATACGGACCGGATTGCTGCTCGTGATCCTGGCTATCTGCAGCTACGGCCTCGCCGTCGAATGGCCGCAGGTGAGTCCGTGGATCGGCCGCCTCCGGGCGTACTCGATCGCCGGCTCGGTCGCGGCAGCACTCGCCGGTGCCGGCTGCATGATGCTGGCCTGGCGGACTCTGCTCGCCGATCTCGGCTCCCGGCTGCCGGTTCTTGTCGCGGCGCGGGTCACGTTCCTGGCTCAGCTCGGCAAGTACGTACCGGGCGCGGTCTGGTCGTTCGCCGCGCACGTGGAGCTGGGTCATGATTACGGCGTGCCGCGTCGGCGCGGCGCCGCCTCCGTAATCGTCGCGCTCGCCGTGGCCGTGGGGGTCGGCTTGCTCATCGCCGCGGTCGCGCTTCCGCTCTCTTCTCCGGCCATGGCCAGGAGATACCTGTTCGCTCTGGCGGCGGTCCCTGTGATAGCCGCGTGCCTGGCGCCCCCCGTGCTGCACCGCATTCTCAATACTGGCCTGAGGCTTATCCGCCAGGAGCCGCTCGAGCAGCCCATCAGCTGGAAGGGCCTCAGCGTCGCACTTGCCTGGACCATCACCGGCTGGTTGCTATTCGGGCTCCAGGTCTGGTTCCTGCTGGCGGATGTCGCCAAGGACGGCGTGCGCTCGATGCTGCTCGCCCTCGGCGCTTACGCGCTCGCGGCATCGCTCGCGCTGCTCCTGGTGATCTTCCCGAACGGCATCGGAGCACGAGAACTGCTCATGGTCGCGGCGTTCGCACCGGTGCTGCCGAGCGGAGCGGCACTTGCCGTCGCGCTCATGGCCAGAGTCGTCACGACGGTCGGAGACCTGGTCTGGGGCGGTATCGCGCTGGCGATTGCGCGGCACGCGCGAGTTGCCGCCGCGGAACCCTCTGGCGGCATCGCCCCGCGCCGTCGCGCCGGGAAGCACCGCAAGCCGGCCAGCGCCGGTCTGCAAGCCGCCAGGCAGCAAGAAGAGCCGACGGCAACATCGCCCAGCCTTCGGGGCGCGGCCTAGCAGTCTCCAGCCGCTTGCCGCAGGCGACCGCGGCAGTCAGGACTTCCCAGGCAGCTCCAGGAGGAGCAAGTCTCGGCCTGCCATCACCGTTCGCGCGCCGGGAACCCTGGCCTGCACGGCCGCGCTGGCCGGGCTGGCCCGCAGCAGCGGTCCGGCATCGATGACGACATAGAGCACTCCGGCCGCGCGCAGCGGCGCGGTCACCGGACCGGGCCTGGCCAGGATGGCGTTGACCTGGATGGACGCCGCGCTCTCCTGCGACAGCGTGATCCGGCCGACTTGCAGGCCGTCGTTCGACACGACCTCCCGCGACAGCAGCTTGTTCCACGGGTCGTACACGGCCTCGCCGCCGTTCCAGGAGTACCGGCGGTAGGCGCCCCATGGCAGCAGCAGCACCGTTCCCGGCTGCGGATTGCCGTCGATGAGCTGGCGGGCCACGAGCCAGTCAGCTGGGTACTGCACGGGCCGGATCCGCCCGGCCAGTCCCCACGCCATGCCGGGCAGCAACACGACCGGGGCGAGGATCGCCAGGACGGCGATCAGAACCGCGGCCGGCTCGGTTGCCGGTTGTCGCCCTTGCCGCCGTGCCCGGTTCTCCCCTTGCGGCTGTGTTGCCCTCAGGCCTGACCTCGGCGCCGGCTTTTCGCCTTGCGGCAGGGCCTGCGCTACGATCCGGCTGATCAGCCAGGCCACGCCGGCGCCGAGGCCGATGGCCTCGGTCAGGGCCAGGACCGCCACGAACTGCTGACCATCGCGCAAGATCGCAAATCCAGGCGACGCTGCGACGAGCGCCCGGAGCGCCGCGCGAGTCGGCGGCGTGATACCGATTGCCGCGACGGCAAGCCCGACGAGGCCGGCCAGCCCAAGCCCGGGCCACAGCCGCCTGCGCCAGCCCACGATCAGGTAGCCGGCCACGGCGCACGCGACGACTAGCAGCCAGACGAACGACGCGGGGCCGCCATAACCGCGCGGCACGGTCTGCGAATTCCAGATGCCGGACAGCACCACGAGGCTTCCCAGGGGGCCAAATGGGGTGTCAGACCGCGCGGCGAACACGTCTACCCCCCGCGGATCTGTGTGCACCGGCACCAGCAGTGAAGGAATCAGCCACGGCAGGCTGAGCAAGGCCAGCGCCGCGAGGACGGTCGCCAGCCGACGCGCCCGGTCGCTCCGGCCTGTCCCCGTCACCAGGGCCGCCGGCACGGCCGCGAGGCCGGTGACCGTCATCGCGGCGAACCCTCCGACCGCGGCGGGAAGCATAACGATCAGCAGCCGGCCCGGCCTGATCGGCGCCGCTCGGGTGCAGATCTCGCGTAGCACCCAGGGGAGTCCGGCGTAGCCGAGCAGCAAGGCCCACTGACCGATAAGCAGCCGCTCGGCGACGAACGGGTTCCAGACGTAAAAGCAGCCGCTGACCAGGCATGCGAGGAGCGGAGCACGTCGCCCGGTCCGCTGCCAGCCCGCCGCCAGCAGCGCGGCTGCTCCCGCGCACGCGGCAGTGAAGATAAGCAGCAGGATGAGTTTCTGGACGATGTCCGACGGCAGCAGCCTGGCGGCGACCGTGATCACGGCGTCGCTCGGCACAGCCCTGGCCGGGCCGCCGGACACCCCGAGCAGCGCCGCCGAGAACGGCGGGTTGGGCACGAACACCATGTCGTAGCTGAGCAGGAAACCTGGGGCGAGGCCGGGCCCGAGGGTCAGCAGCCCGAGCGCGAAGCCGAGGACGGCCGCGATCGCCGTGGGCGCCCGGCTCGCTCGGGCCGTTGCCGCTGCCGCTGGCGCGGTGCCGACGGATCCGTCCTTGCCGGGCTTGGTGCGCGCGATCATGTTTTGCGAGCACGCACCAGCAGGATCGACGCAGCGCCCGGCCAGGCGCAGAAGGCCAGATCGAGCGGCCGCAGGGGCCGCGGTACGTCGTGGTAGCGCGCCCCGGTCACCGTGATCGACCCGAAGCCGCGAGCTGCCAGCAGTCCAGTCAGCGCTCGCTTGGTGAACAAGTGCAAGTGCCCGGCAACCTGGCGGCCCGGCCGGCCGAACACACCGCGGAGGCTGACCTCGGAGAAGACGGGCTGAACTCCGAGGGCCAGCAGCCCGCGGTTGTACCAGGCGGCCAAGTTGGGCGTCGACAGCAGCAGCCAGCCGCCCGGTTTCAGCACCCGCCGGGCTTCGTCCAGCACTGCGTCGGTATCTACCAGGTGCTCGATCAGCTCACTCATGATCACGACATCCGCCGCGGCCGACGCCAATGGCAGTCCGGCCCCGTCGACGCCGGCCTGGACGAGGCTGAGGTCGCGAGCGCGCGCCTGCCGCAGGGCATCGGCCGACCAGTCGACGCCGACGAAGCGGTGGCCAGGACAGTTGAGGGCCGCCACGCTCGTGGCGAACCCGTCTCCGCAGCCGACGTCGACGATCAGCGCCGGGTCTGGCCCGTCGCGTAGCACTTCGGCTAGCATCCGCGCCTGCCGGCGCGCCCGGTCCGCACCCGAGCTCAGCGGGACGCCCGGGCTCTCGTAGAACTCGCGGAGTCCGCCGCCGACGGCGGCCTGGCTGGTCACTGCTGCTGGCCCCGGTTCGCCCTGACCGGCGCGGCCGTGCGGTCGGCCCTGGCGAGCGCCTCGTCGGCGACGGCCGCAAAGCCATCAACCGCGAGGGACCAGTGCAGCCGCTCAGCGCGGATCCGTCCGTCCTGGCCCATCTGCTCGGTGCGCTGGCGGTCCAGCGCCAGCGAGGCCCAGGCGGAAGCGAATTGGCTCTCGTTGCGCACCAAGACGCCGGTCTCGCCGTTGATCACGGAGTCACGTAGTCCTGGCACGTCGAATCCGATCGCAGGGGTGCCGCGGATGGCCGCCTCGGCGATGACGATACCCCAGCCCTCGATCAGCGCCGGGTGCAGCAGGAGCCACGCGGCGCACATGAGCCGGTGCTTCTCTTCCTCGGACACGCGGCCGGTAAACACGACGCCGGGACCCGCGAGGCCCTCCAGGCGTGGCCGTTCCGGCCCGTCGCCCGCGATTACGAGCGTGCCGCCGACCACCGGCCGCACGCGCTCCCAGAGCCTGAGGAGCAAGTCGATCCGCTTGTACTCAGTGAGCCGGCCGAATGCGAGGAACATCGGCTCGGGTGACCGGGGGGTATTCGGGTCCGGCTGCTGAACGCCGTTACAGATCTGCCTGATCCGGTCGTCGGTAACGCCCATCGCGCGCAGGCCGTCCGCCGTGGAGTTCGATACGGTCAGGAACAGGTTCGTCCGGTGTGCCCATGGGAGCAAGGTGCTCTCGGCAAAGATCCCGAAGGACGCCACCGGGCGCGGGAACATCATCCGCCAGAGCTCGGTGTGCACGTGGTTTACCAGGCAGATCTGCGGCTTTCCGCTCCACCAAGGGGTCAGGAACGGCATCCCGTTGCACACCTCGACAACAAGATCGCTATCTCGCAGCTGCCGCCAGTAGCTCAGCGGGGCCCGAAGGAACTGCGTGTATGTGCCGCCGCTGCGCACGACCGCATAGGTCCGCTCCGCCGACGGACCTCCGCACAGCAGGCGGACCTCGTCTCCCCTGGCCGTCATCCCGGCCGCGAGCTTGTCTACCAGTACCTCAGACCCGCCCGCCCTGGGATTGGCGAGGTCCCGCCAGGCGACGAACAAGATCTTCCGTCCGCCCTGGCCGGGCGGCCGCCGACCGCTGGCGTCGCACCCCTCCGCCGCCCACCCGGCCGACTCCCAGCCAGGCGCGGTGACGACCGCGCGGCTGGCTGGATCGGGCTTGGCTGCCGAGTCGAGGCTCACGCCACCACGCTCCCGTTTTCGCAGGGGTGCCAGGTGATTACGGCTTGCGTATGATACCAACCAGTAATGTGTACCGGACATTGACGTATCATTCTGGTAATTTCGCCGAAGTACTGAAGATCTTTTCTCCGTGCCGGAGGCCCCCGCACGCTTAGCCTCAGGGAAAGGCACACCACGCCCGCCATGCTGCGATCGCCACGGCCGCGCCGGCCCGTTGCTGACCTGCCACCGGCCGCAGGCGCGCCGACGGGCCAGGGCCTGGCCCGGTCGATCCGGCTGTTCCGGCTGTTCCTCAGGGAACAGACCGAGCCCGACCTGTTTTACTCCGGCCTGGCGGCCGACGCCGCTGACCAGCTCGCGGGCTACACCGAACTCGCGGGCCGCACCGTCGTCGACGTCGGCGGCGGCGCCGGGCATTTCACCGCCGCCTTCCGATCCAGGGGTGCGGACTGCTACCTGTTCGAGCCTGACCAGGCCGAGCTACTCAGCCGCGGGAGCACCCCAGCGGGCGCGATAGTGGCGGACGGCTACTGGCTACCCGTGGCCGATGGCAGCGCTGACATTTGCTTTTCGTCAAACGTCCTCGAGCATGTCGCCGACCCGGCCGGGCTCATCGAGGAAATGATCCGCGCGACGAAGCCAGGTGGCGTGATCTACCTGTCGTTCACGAATTGGTACTCGCCGTGGGGCGGCCATGAAATGTCGCCGTGGCACCTGCTTGGCGCGGGGTTCGCTGCCCGCCGCTATCTTCGCCGTTACGGCCGGGAGCCGAAGCACGCCCTGGGGCGCAATCTCTTCCGCGTGCATGTGGGGCCGATCTTGCGGCTCATGCGGGGCCGGGCTGATATTGAGCTTCTCGATGCTTTGCCGCGTTATTACCCGAGATGGTGCAAGGTCGTCTTGTGGGTGCCCGTGCTGAGGGAACTGGCGACCTGGAATCTTCTCCTGATCGTGCGGCGGACGACATGAGGACTGCTGGCCGTGATGAAGCACAGCCACGCGGCCAGTCGCACGCGCTTGAGCTGACCGAGCCCGACGAGGCCGGTGTCGTCGATGTCTCCGCCGCCCTCCCGCTACTGCGGATTGGCCGGCCAGATCCGCTCGAGACCCAAGTCAGGCCGCGATTCCCGCGCGACCGGTGGTGGTTTCTGATCGTATTCCTGGTCGCACTGACGCTGTTCGGCGCGACCGACACCGGGCGCATCGTCTTCGATACGAAGCTCGGCGTCGACATCGATCCCGCGGAATTCCTGCAGCGGCTCTGGACGCTCTGGAACCCGCTGGAATGGTTTGGCAGCCTGCAGGATCAGTACATCGGCTATGCGATCCCGATGGCGCCATTCTTCCTGGTCGGGCAGCTCCTGCACGTCCCGGTGTGGATCACCGAGCGGTTGTGGCTGGCCCTGCTCATCGCTGTCGGTTTCACCGGGCTGGTCAAGCTGGCGCGCGCGCTGAACATTGGCAGCGACACGTCGCGCCTGCTGGCCGGGGTGGTCTTCGTGCTGTGGCCGACGTTCACGATCGCGATCGGTTCGACCTCGGCAGCCGCGCTGCCG
Organism: Streptosporangiaceae bacterium; assembly: GCA_030040155.1. Taxonomy (GTDB): domain Bacteria; phylum Actinomycetota; class Actinomycetes; order Streptosporangiales; family Streptosporangiaceae; genus JAJYUU01. Next base: position 9,827 of record JASHUG010000253.1, read on the forward strand.
GGAATGGTGGTGCCGTGGGCGGTACTCCCCTTGATCCCGGCCGTCGAGGGGCGCGCGCCGGCCGGCCGGGCCGTCGCCAGGTCCGGCCTTGCGGTCGCCGCGATGGCTGGCGTGAATGCGGTCTCGACGCTAGCCGTTCTGCTGCTGCCGGCGCTGTACCTCCTCACCCACACTCGGGCAAGACAGCGCGTCATGCTGAGCGCGAAGTGGTGCGCTGCTGTGCTCGCCGCGACCGCGTGGTGGGTGATCCCGCTGCTCCTGCAGGGCAAGTACTCATTCAATTTCCTGCCCTACATCGAGCAGTCGGCCACCACGTCCGCGACGACGTCAGCAGCCGCGGTACTGCGCGGCACTGGCACCTGGACCGCCTATTTTGACCTAGGCGGCGGTCCCTGGAACTCGGCCGGCTGGGCCCTGGTCAGTTCCTCCGGCGCGATCCTTGCCACCGCCGCCGCGTCCGCCGCCGGCCTGGCCGGGCTGGCCAGGAGGGACATGCCAGAACGGCTCTGGCTGTGCATCTGCGTAGGTGTAGCGGCGGCGGTCACGCTGGCTGGCTACTACGGGCCGCTCGGCGGCGCATTTCACACCGGCGTCGACGCCTTGCTTGACGGCGCACTCGCGCCGCTGCGCAGCACGTACAAGTTCGAGCCGGTCATCGCGGTCGCGCTCGCGTTGGGCTGCGCCCACGTGCTGGAGCGATGCTGGGGGCGCAGCCTGAAACTGGGGACTGCCTCGATCACCGCGAGCGCCGTGCTAGCGCCCGTCGTCGGGCTCGTGCTTATCGGCCTTTCCTTGCCTCAGCTCACCGACCAGGCGCTTCAGCCGGGGTCTTTCACCCGGATTCCCTCGTACTGGTACCAGACCAGCAGCTTCCTGGCCAAGCACTCACCGCGCGAGACCGCGCTTGTCGTCCCGGCAAACCCGCACGGCCAGTTCACCTGGGGTGACACCATCGATGACCCGCTGGAGCCGCTGGCGAGCTCACCCTGGGTTGAGCGTGGCCTGGTGCCGTTCGGCGGAGCCGGATCGCAGGACCTGCTCGAGACGGCCGAGCAGGCAATCGAGTCAGGGCAGCAGGTCCCAGGACTCGCGGCGTACCTGGCCAGGGCCGGGATCCGCTACGTCGTCGTCCGCAATGACACCAACCCGTCGGTCAGCGGTTATACGCCGCCGCAGGTCGTGAACGAAACCCTGGTACAGTCCGGTTTCCATCGGGTGGCCGCCTTCGGCCCCCAGGTCGCCGCGTCCCCTGGCTATCCAAACGTGCCGGGTGAAGTGCCCGGATTCGCGCCGTCCTATTCCTCGATAGAGATCTTCGCCGCCAACAACCCCGCCCTCCAACCGGACAGCCCCGTCACGACGCTGCCGGTGAACGCAACCGTGCTCGTCAACGGCGGTCCCGATAGCCTGTTGCAACTCTCCGGACAGGGAATACTCGGGAGCCAGCCGACCGTCATCGCCGGACAGCCGATGGTGAGCCAGCCCGCGCTGTGGGCGGTCACGGACGGACAGCGCCGGGCGGACAACGACTTCGGGTCAACCGAGAACTACGTGTCGTACACCTACACGGCGACAGGGACGAACCCGGTCGATGACCCGCTCGGCGGTGCCGGCGGTCAGCCTAGGCAGCTTCTGCCCGTTCCCGCGGCCGGTCACCAGACGGTGGCCGTGCTGACCGGCGCGGCCAGCGTCACCGCCTCGTCGGCCGGGACCTGGACCGGCGAGTCGAGTCAGTCGGATCCGGCCAACGCGTTCGACGGGAATCCCGCGACCTCCTGGACCGAGGCGAGCCCGGTCACTCCGGTCGGTCAATGGATCCAGATCAACTTCGGGCACGCCGTCGATATGCCGGCCGGCGCCGGAATCGAGCTGCTCGACGACTCGCCCGCACGGGAGATGGCCAGTCGACTGGTCGTGACAACCGCCGCAGGCAGCGCCACGACGTCCACCGTGAGCACCGGTTCTGAGCAGCCGCTGCAGCTGCCGCCAGGACCGACGACGTGGCTGCGCATCACGATCACAGCCGCCAGCAACGTCGTGCCTGGCTTCCCCGGCGCGGGCATCACGGACGTGCTCATTCCCGGCGTGCAAGTCGCCAGCTTCCTCAAGCCCGCACAGGATCCGGCTGGAGCGGCCGCGCCCGCGGTCGCATTCTCCTTCTCGCAGCCAGCACCGTCGCCTTACAGCGGAGCTTCGACTGGGGCCAGCGGCTACGTCGACCGGATGTTCACCACTCCGGCCTCGACCACGCTGACGACGAGCATCACCGCGGTTCCGCGGCCCGGAGCAGCGCTCGCGTCGCTCATATCCCGCCTGTCGCCCGCCACAAGGAATGAGTACCAGGCGAGCGTGAGCTCCAGCTGGGACTGGCTTCCGGAGTTCGGGCCCTACGGGCTGTTCGCGAAGGCCGGAAACAAGCCATGGCTGGCCGGGGCTAGCGACCCGAACCCCACGCTGGAGGTCAGCTGGCGGGGCCGCCGGACGATCAGCAAGCTGGTGCTGCAGCCCGCGCTCGGGCTCGCTGCGGCGCCGACCAGGGTCCTCATCAGCAGCCCGGCCGGAGCCCGTCTCGCGCCCGTGGGCCTTGGCGGCGTGGTGCGCGTCAGCCCGCCCCTGCGCACGGACAAGCTGAAGCTGACTGTCTCGGCCGCCTCCGGCATTGCTGTCGGAATCCCTGTCGCCGGTCAGCCCGCCCAGCTCCCGACCGGCCTGGCCAAGGTCACGATCCCGGCCCTCGCTGGCCTGCAGCCAGACGAGCCGAATCCGGCCGCCCCTTTCCGGCTCGCCTGCGGCCAGGGACCCGTCGTCGCGGTGGACGGGCACCGCTATCAGACCTCGGTCACCGGGACGATCGGGAGCCTGCTGCAGGTCAAGCCGGTGCAGGTAAGCCTCTGCGCCCCGGGCACGGCCCTGACCTTGCCCGCGGGACAACAGCAGCTCACTACCGCTCCGTCGGCCGACTTCGCGATCACCGGCATGACGCTGGCCAGTTCGCCTGCAAGCGCACCGGCGGTTGGATCGTCCCGCACGGTTTGGCTGCTCACCTGGCAGGCCGACAACCGCGCTCTCGCGATAGGCCCCGGGCCCGAGTCGTACGTCGAAATCCACGAGAACTTCAACCCGGGCTGGACGGCCACGCTGAACGGACGGCCACTCAGAGCGGTCACCCTCGACGGCTGGCAGCAGGCCTTCGTGGTGCCGGCCGGGCAGGGCGGCACGATCACCCTCACGTTCGGCCCGGCCACCGTCTATCACGCCGGAATCATTCTCTCGGCGATCGCGCTGCTGATCCTGGCCGGCCTGGCCGCCGGCCTGCGCCGCCGCCGGAAGAGTCCCGAGCCTGCGCCGGAGGCGCCGACGCCGGAACTGCGGCCCGCGTTGGCGACGGCAGACACCCTAGCGCGCGAGGCCGCGAACAATAGCAGGCACCGCGCGGCCGCACATGCCCGCCCTCGGGTGCCTACGGCCGGGCTAGGACCGCGCCTGATGAGCAGTACCGCAGGACGTGCCTTGCTGATACTCCTGCCGCTCGCGGCCCTCATCCTCGTGGCCGGCGGTCCGATCGCGATCGCCGTCCCGGTGCTGGCCGTTCTCGGTATCTGGCGCGCTCGCTGGCTGCCGTTCATCGCCGCCGGAGCGATGCTTGCGGCCGGGATCGTATCGGCAGCGGCGAGCAGCCCGACCGCCGCGGGCAGCGGGCCGTTCAGTGGCCCGGCCCAGGTCTTCGCCCTGGTAGCGCTAGCCGCCGCGCTGCTGCCCGCGATGCGCCGGCCGGAACCCGGCTCGCCGCCGTCCGCGGAGCAGAACGAGCGATGACGCGGGGAGCGCACAGGACCATCAGGCGAGGCGATGCCCCGGCCCGCCGCCCGTTCCAGCTCGTCGACGAGCTGATCTGCTACTTCGATACGCCCGACGAGCCTGCCAATATTCACCTGGAGGTTCAGGTGTCCGGACACCTGGACCGCGACGTCTTCCGGCGCGCTGCCGAGGCGGCACTGCTCGCCGACCTGCGGGCCAGCAGCCGGCGGGTACGACCCGGCTGGCTGACGCGCCGATACGCGTGGGAGTACCCGGGCACGCTGGACGTGGACCCAGTCTGCTTCGCGACGTGCCGGGATGCGGCCGAACTGGCTCGGACTCGTGAGGACTTCATCGCGCGCACGCCATCTATCGACTCGGCACCGCCGGCCCGGCTGCTCCTGGTCCGCGGCCCAGACCATGACCACGTCATCCTGAACGCCCACCACGCCACGATGGACGGCTTGTCCTGGCTTGAGTTTCTGCGCGATCTGGGCCGGCGTTACCGGCTCGGTGACGGCTCCGCGACCCGAACCGCGGCCGCGGCCGCGGCGCCAGTCTCGCCGGCCATGGCGCTACCACTACCGGCTCCGGTCCCGTCCGATCCGGTACCGCGCCGGGCAGGCCGCGCGCTTAAATCCGGCGTGCTGCCCGCGCGGGTCGCCGCCGACCATGGCGGCGGCCGCGGTTGCGGCCTCCAGCTGCTGGCACTGCCAGGCGTTCCGGCCGTGTTGCGACCGGCCGGGGAGGCGCGGGCTACGCTTAACGACGCGCTCGTGGCGGCGCTCGCGCTCACAGTCAGCCGCTGGAACACCGAGCATGGACGGCGGCCCAGGGAAGTGCGGATCACCGTTCCCGTCAACGCCCGGCCCGAGGGCAGGCCGGATCTGACCGGGAATCACTCCAGGAACGTCACGATCAAGATCGAGTCGTCGCTGGCTGACGCGAGTCCCGCCTCCGTGCTGGCCGAGGTGGCCATGCAGATGATCGCCGCCCGCCAGAGTAGCGGCCCACCAGTACCCGCCGGATTGCGCACTGCCGCGACTCGGTGGTGTCCGGCCGTCGTCAAGCGCGTGGTCGTCCGGCTCGCACAGCGCACGGTAGGACCGCTCGTTGTCGATACCGCGATGCTCACCAACCTCGGGAGGGTTCCGGACGCACCCGACTTCGGCCTGGCCGCGACGGTGGTCATGACGCTGTCCGGGCCGGCGCAGATGCCGCGCGGGTTGTCTTTCGCGGCGATCACGGCTGGGGGCGAAGTTCGGCTCGGGCTGCGGTACAACCGCGCGCTCCTAGACGACGGCGCGGCAGCCAGGTTCCTGGCTGCCTACGCTTTGGCGCTGAACCTGCTTACCGGGACTGCCGCCACCGACGCTGCCACCACTGAAAGAGAAGGAGGTCCTGATGGCCTTGGACGGGGCCCTGCTGAGGATCCTGGCCTGCCCGGTAGACAAGGGCAGCCTGATCTACCTGCAAGACGAGATGGCACTGTACAACCCGCGGCTGCGGCGCAGGTACCGGATCACCGGTGACGTCCCGGTCATGCTGGCTCAGCTGGCCGAGACGGTGTCCGACGATGAGCACAACCGGCTGCTTCAGCAGGCGCATTCCGGTGCCGCTGCCTGGACCCTGACGTCCGCTGACCGAGCCTGCTGACCAAGACTGCTGACCGAGACTGCTCACCGGGCCCGCTGACCGAGTTCGCTGCAGGCCCCGGCCGCAGTGGCCGCTCCGTCCGGCTGGCTGCCAGCTAGCCGCCACTGACCGGGACAGCCGGGTAGGCGGTGCCCGTCGCGGCGGCCCCGATGTCGCCCGATGTGACGCTTCTGGCCACGCAGAACTCGCCGAATCCGGGCGGGACCTGGATCACGACCTGTGAGGTACTCCCGGAAACGGGCAGCCAGGCCGTATGCAGGCCCGGCCGGGCCTGAAGCTGGCTGACGACCGAGCCGTAGGTGATGGTGACGTCCTGGCCCGTCGTCTTGGGAAGCGCGAAGTACCCGAGCTGTAGGGTCAGCGCCCAGATTGACGTGGGCGACGGGAAGTTCAGCGTCAGGCTCCCCGTCTTCGGCGAGACGCAGGTGTCCTTCTGCGCCAGCGGTGTCGAGGTGGTCACGAAGTAGTCCAGCGCAGCCGGGACCAGCTGCCCGGTCTGCTGGCTGAACGCCATCAGGTTGTCGATCGTGCCGGACGGGTGGAACGGCCAGCTCAGTTGCGCTCCGCGATGGGACAGCGGCTCGATGATCTTCGAAACGCTCGCGTATGCCCCGAACAGGTCGGTGGCAACGTCAGGCGCTACGTCTCCGCCGCCGTAGATGACCGTTCCGCTTGGCGCCTCAGCCATGGCAGCTTGGGCGGTTTCCAGATAGGAGCGGACGTACGCTCCGCTGGAGACGTTCTGCATGTCGCTGTCGGACCACAGCGAACCGACAACGAAAACCGCCGTCAGCACGATGCCGACCGTTCTCCAGTGCCCGGTGAAGAACTCCCGCCGTCGCCTCGGGCTGGCGGCGCCTTGCTCCTGAAGCTCAGTGACCGGCCAGAACGCCAGCGCGATGCAGATGGCGAGTACGGCCGAGGCGTCGAACACATACCGGCTCTCGAGCCCGAGGAACGAGTCAGCTGCGGGATAGCCGAGGCGGCCGAGGGCAATCGGCAGGACGTCCGCGACGATGATCCAGCCCCCGAGAATCGCCCAGGCGCGCCAAGCCTTCCGGCGGAACAGGATGCTGGCGACTATGATCCCGCTCGCGAGCAGGATCGACCCGACCACCAGCTCCGATGGGGGCGCCGATGCGACCGTGGTTCCAGCGTTGAACGACAACCACTTCCACGGACCGCCGAGCAGGCTGGGCAGGAAGGTCTCTCGCAACAGTCCGGACAGGAACGTCGCTGCCGCGTGAACTGAACTCGGCGTGGACTTGATCTTTGCCGCCCGCATCGCCCCGACCAGCACAACGGCGTAGCCGGCCAGCAGCACCAGGTAGACGACCCAGGCCTTCCACAGCCGCGTCAGGGTCAGCCAGATCGCGGACCGCAGCCGCCGCCTGACGAGGAATCCGGCGGTGACGGCAAAGACGAGGAACGGTATGACGACCGACTTCTCATCGAAGATCAGCCCGAACAGGAGCCAGGCAGCCGCAGCCGCGACGTATCGCAGTTTGCCGCTCCGCGCGTATCGCACGTGCGAATCGAGCGTCATGAAGATGGAGATCTGCAGCGGTATGGCCTCAACCGCCGTGATCCACCAGTAGTAGACGGGGTACGCCAGCGGAGACAGGACGTAGAAGATCAGCGGGATCAGGATGGCTGGCCGGTTCCCGAGCAGGGTTCTTAGCAGCCGCCACGCCGCCAGGCTCGAGCCTGCGATCATGACCAAGGTCACGGCCGACGCCGCCGTCCAGCTGTACAGGGCGTTCCTTGCCAGCAGCCAGGCCAGCGCGTACACGCCGGGGAACAAGTGGCCAGCGTCGTCGTGGGTCAGGAAACTCCAGCTGAAGCTGCTGTGCAGGCCCACGTCGAATACGTCGAAGTCATCTTGCTGAAAGTAATAGTGGCTGATGAAGACGGCTTTTGCGATCAGCGAGATCACGATCAGGGCGAGGCAGGCCAGCGTCACCTTGTGTCGCTGCAGCACGGGCTTGATATGAGACCAGTCGTCTCCGGTCTCGTCATCGAAATAGGCCTCGTACTCGCCGCCGGGCCCGCCCTCGGCGTAGAGCTCACGCTCTGTGGATCGGTCTCGCTGGTCGGTCTCGACCGGCACGATGACCTGGGGCGGCCTGCGTTCGATGTCGCTTGACGGCCGCTCTATCTCACCCACAGCGCGAGCATAGTGCTAAGGTCCGGCTGAATCTACGTAAAAGTGCCGTATAACCGGCATGACATCACGCTCAGCTACCAAAACGCGACCTTTCGACGTCGACGCTGGCCAGCGCCCGCTCGTACTCGTGGACGTCCAGTTCGCCGTCCGGACCCCAGGCGGCGCCCAGAGCGACCGCGTGCTGGAGGATCTCCGGCCACGACCACCCGAGCGCGATCCCCGGCACGAACCCGGCCACCAACGCGTCCATGAGGAGGTCGTCCACCGCGGCCTCAGACGAGTCCGCCGCTCCCAGCCCAGCCCGCCACTCCTCGGCGTCAGTCCGGACCAGCACCCTGTCGCGCGACAGCACTGCGATCGCTCCGCGGCCGGGCTCAAGCCTGATCGGCGCGCGGCCGGCGGACTCGGCTTCCGGCACGATCAGCGCGGGACCGCGCTTGGCTCCGTACGCCAGCGCATTGCCGCCCGCGTTCAGGACGACCGGGACTCCGGCCTCGGCCGCGTAGCTCGCGAACGAGCCGTAGATCTCGGCCGGCAGTCCCTCGGGCAGGCTGCCGCAGAGCACGACCGCCGTCGCTCCGGTCAGCAACTCGCGGTAGTCGGCGGCGAGCCGGCCAAGTTCCTCGGTCGTGATATACGGCGCGGGCTCGGCGAAGCTGGTGACCTCGCCGTCGGACTCATCGGCGACGGCCACGATCCGGCGCGACTCCGCGGCGATCCGGGTGAACTGGGTCGCCACGCCGGCTCGCGCCAGGTCGTTCCTGATCAGCTCCCCGGCCGAGCCCCCCGCCAGCCCGCCGGCCACCACGTCATGCCCGAATGTCTGCAGCACCCTGGCGACCGCTAGACCTCGGCCGCCAGCCCGGTACCTGACTCGCCGAACGTGGTTCGCTTGGCCCTTGGCTACCGACCCGGCCGTGTACTCGACGCGAAGGACCGGGTTGAGGGTAATGGTGACGATCACGCGGAGATCTCCGCTGCCAGCAGGGCACCAAGCTCCCAGCAAGCCTCGAGGTCGGCCTTGGAGGGCGGGCCCGTGACACAGACAGGCGGACGAACCTGCCGCCATCTCAGACCAGTCGTGATCGACTCGACCGCGCGGACCGCGCCGCCCGTGTCGCTGGCTCCATGCACGTACAGCCCATATGGCCGCCTGCCGGTTGCCTCGAGGCACGGATAGTAGATGCCGTCGAAGAAGTGCTTGAGCGCGCCGGACATGTAGCCGATGTTGGCCGGGGTGCCGAGCAGGTAGCCGTCGCTCGTCAGCACGTCCGCCGCTCCCGCCGTCAGCGCCGGCCGAACGATCACCTCGACGTTCTCGATCTCGTCGGTCCTGGCACCGCTGGCCGCGGCCTCGAACATGGCCTGCAGCGCCGGGGACGGCGTGTGATGGATGATCAGGAGCGTCGGCATCAGCGCCGAGCTTAGACGACCTGGCCGGGCGGCTCCGGCCGCCGGCAGCGCAGCGTGCCGCCTCGGTTACGGTGGCAGGATGAAATCAGCCGCGACCGCCACGGTGCTCGACTGCTGCGGCGTGCTCGTGTTCGTGATCATCGGCCGGCATACTCACCACGACGGGGACAGCCTGGCCGGAATCTGGCACACCGCCTGGCCGTTCCTGTGCGGCCTCGCGCTCGGCCTGATCGTCACCCGCGCCTGGCGGCGGCCGCTGCGGCTTGTGCCGGCGGGCCTTGGAGCGTGGCTCGGAGCCGCCGTGGCCGGCATGGTCATCCGGGTGCTCGCCGGGCAGGGCACCGCTGCCGCGTTCATCGCCGTGACGCTCGCGTTCCTCGCTCTGTTCCTGCTCGGCTGGCGGGTGGCGGCGCACGCAGTCGGGGCCGCGCGCCGCGTCCCTGGCTGACGCCTGCTACGTCAGGGAACGGGCCGGGTCCGCACTGCCGCGGTCCGCACGGCGGGCCGGGCCCGTGGCCCGGACACAGCGGCCACACCGGTCACCCTGGTGGATTGTGGTAGCAGTTGGGTTGACGCCATGCACCGCACTGACGACATACTCCTATAGGGCTTGCGCTGGCCGGGTACCGGCAGCCCGAATCTGCGGACGGGAGGCGCACGACGATGCGGCAGTTCCGTCGAAGCGCAATCGGGCTGTTCGCTACGGGATGCCTAGCAGTCGGCGTCTGCGCCTGCGGTTCGCCCGCCTACACCTACGCGACCGACTCGCAAGACCAGACCTACTTCAAGGTGCCCTCGAGTTGGTATCAGGTCAACCCCCAAGAGCTAGCGGAAGTGCAGTCGGCCTTGCTTTCCAAGTCTCCGCTCGGAGCCGCCGCCGGCGCGTATTCCTGGTCTCGCGCCTACAGCGCGCTGGCGAATCCGCCCGCGGACCGCATTCTCGACGGGTCCACCGAGCCCGTCGTCTATGTCAGTGTGCAGAACGTGGGCGCCACGCTGCGTAGTGAGCTGTCCTACGACGTCATGCGCGACGTGCTGTTCCCGGTCACGGCGACGGCACGACAGGAGGCGGCGGCCGCGGGCGCAAAGCTGACCGGCTTCCAGCAGATCTCCAGCACCACGATCACGAACCAGTACGGCATGCGGGGAATCAACGAACTGTACGAATACACCGTCGGCGGGCTGCCTGACGCGTTCGACCAGACGGTTCTCACCAACGTCGCGACCGACAAGCTGTACGTGATGCTGGTGCAGTGCTACCAGACGTGCTTCCTCGCCAACCAGAAGCAGATCGCGACCGTTATTAACTCGTTCCTCGTGCGAGGTTCCTCATGACGTCAAGGCCAACCGGTGGGGGGCCACCGGGTAAGCGAGGGCGCCGGTCCCGACGGGAGTGGCGCCAGCAGTACGGACTGCTCGGAGCTGGGCGGCAGCTACGCAGGCCGCAGGCCCTGTGGGACCGGCTGAAGTTCAGCGCCCTGTTCATCCTGCTGTGGTTCATTCTCGTCTGGTACGAGATGTCGCTCAACCCCGACACAAGCTTCAGCGACGCCGCCAAGGCGCAGCTGCAAGTTCACTCGGGCACCGGCCGCTGGCTGGTGCTCTTGCTCATAATCGAGGTGCTGCGGCAGATCAGTTATCTGCTGGCAGAGCGCTGGAGGCTCTACTACCGGCTGTCCAGCGGCGCGATGGGCCGTGGCGACCAGGTCACCCATCAGCTCAGCGACTACACCAGGTTCCGGCTCGCCCGGGTCATCAAGTGGCTGATCGTCATCGGCATCCTTGGCGTGATCCTCGGCATGGTCTACCACACCACGCCGATCCAGGGCCTGTTCAACGCGCCAGCTTCGATCTACCACGCGCTGCCGATCATCCTCTACGCGATGGCGATCATGCTGCTCGGCGTGAGCCAGTTCGTCGCTATCTTCTGGTTCCTGTCGCGAGGCGGGGTCGACGTCTACTACCCGGGCGACATCGCCACGAGGTTCACTGATGTCTGGGGCCAGGACCACGTGCTGGCCAGGGTGCAGGAGAACATCCTGTTCCTCGAGGACCCGGAGTCGATCGAGGACCACGGCGGCTACGTTCCAGGGGGCCTCCTGCTCTGGGGTCCGCCGGGCACAGGCAAGACGCTGATGGCCGAGGCGATGGCCGGCGAGACCGGCAAGCCGTACGTCTTCGTCGACCCCGGCGCGTTCATCAACATGTTCTTCGGCGTGGGCGTGCTGAAGGTCAAATCGCTCTTCCGCCGGCTGCGCAAGCTCGCCGTCAGGTACGGCGGCGTGATCGTCTTCTTCGACGAGGCCGACTCCCTCGGCAGCCGTGGCGCGTCCGTCGGCGGTGGCGGCGGTGGCCAGGGCCGCGTCGGGCATCAGCCCTCGCCCGGCACTCCGTTCGCTGCGTGCCACGGCTTCAGCTACCTGGCGCCGCAGACCCAGTCCGCGCTGTACGCCCAGGCGGCCGACCGCAACCAGGCGGACCCGGCTCCGCGCAGACGCGGCCCGTTCCGGCAAATGATCCCGACTGGTATGGGCATGGGTGGCGGCGGGATGGGCACGCTGCAGGCCTTGCTCACCGAGATGTCAGGCCTGAAAAAGCCGCGGGGCTTCTTCAACCGGGTGGTACGACGCACTCTCGGCATGCGCCCGAAGCCACCGCCCAAGTACCGGATCCTGATCGTGATGGCCACCAACATGCCGAGCGCGCTGGACGAGGCGCTGCTGCGGCCGGGCCGGCTGGACCGGATGTATAAGGTCGGTTACCCCTCGAAGGAGGGCAGGAAGCGGACGTACGAGGGCTACTTCTCCAAGGTGAGACACGATCTGACCGAGGAGCAGATCGATCATCTGGCCACAATCACCCCCTATGCCACCGGGGCGACAATCAAGGACCTGGTGAACGAGTCGCTGATCGTCGCGCTGCGCGACAACCGCACGACGATCACCTGGGCTGATGTGCTCAAGGCCAAGCTAGCCAAGAGCGTGGGCCCGTCCGAGGGCGTGGAGTACATCGAGCGTGAGCGGCACGCAGTTGCGCTGCACGAGGCCTGCCACGCGGTGATCAGTCACCTGGTGCAGAAGCGAAACGTCATCGACACGGCCACGATCCAGAAGGGGGCCGACTACCTGGGCTTCGTGAAGCCGATCCCGATCGAGGAGCAGTTCACGTCGTGGCACAGCGAGTTCGACGCGGACATCATGGTGAGCCTCGCCTCGCTGGTCGGCGAGCGGATGTTCTTCGACGGCGACTCATCCTCGGGCGTCTCAGGTGACCTGCGGAACGCCACTGCGCTTTCGCTGGCGATGGAGGGACTGTGGGGCATGGGCGGCCAGTACGGGTCGTACGCGGCGACGCCCGCTCCGCATGACGCGCATCCGGTCGCCGACGGCAACGACAGGAACGTGCTTGAGACGGCACTCGGGCGCCGGGCGGAGGCGCACCTGGGCGCGCTCGCCGACCGCACCACCGTGCTGCTGACCGAGAACCGGTCGAGCGTGCTGGCGGTCGGTCATGCACTCGAGCTGCACAAGACGATCAGCGGGCAGGACGTGGTAGCCATCATCAACGGCAACGAAGGGCCCACGGTCGATGGCCGGCCCTACCGGCTGCCTGGGTTCTCCGCCGAACTCGAGGAGTATCACGCCCGCGTCGTGGCTGCGCACGGCGGCGACCGCAGCCTGCCACTGCCGGTCCCCGTGCCGCTGCCTGCCCCGGAACTCAGTGCGCTGCCCGCGGCCGAGCACCGCGCCGACCCGGCGACCGACGCCTAGACCCGCAGCCCAACCCGCTCGCACCTCGTCCGTACCGCCCGCCCCACTGATCCCACTCGCCGCGCGCTCACCGGTGCCAGGGCCATCTCGCATCCACTGACGGCGGCCCAAGCCAGTTCTGCTTCGCCAGGCTGACCGACAAGTCCGACAAATCTCGGCGCACTCGCTGTGGCTAGGGCGGTCCGGCACCAGCCCGAAACGACAAATCCGGATAAATCTCTGCGCGTCTGCGTGGCTGGGTCCCGCAGGTGCTGTTCCTGCGACACCTGCGGCGCCCAGCCATCGCCTGCCGGCCGTCGGGGCTGAGGCGACCGCCCCAGCCTCGACCTGAACCGGCACTCAATCGACGCCTTGTCAGCTCCTGAGGGCCACCTCTAGACTGAACATTCAGTCAACCGCGTTGGGAGCGCGATATTCATGGCCCTAGAACAGGCCAGAGCAGTAGACCCAGCCAGTACAACGACCAGCCAGCGTGCGGTGGATTCCCTGGAAGCAGCGGACGCCCAGATCGCAGGGGACGCCCAGAACACGGCGCACGCCCAGAACACGGCGCACGCCCAGAAGACAGCGGACGCCCAGAACACGGCGCACGCTCAGAACACGGCGCACGCCCAGAACACGGCGGACGCCCAGGTCGCAGCGCCGTTCGCAGAGACGCCGCCCGCGACGAAAGCGGCCGCCGCCAGGCCGTCAGCACCAGCCACGCCCAGCGTGGCCAGGGCCGCCGCAGCCAAGCCGCCGACACCAGCCAAACAGCGGCTAGAAACCGTGATCAGCACCCAGGAAAAGATCTTCATCGAGCGTCAGCCCGAGTCCGCGCGGATGGCGGCGGAGGCGACGAGCGCGCTTTCTGGCGGCGTCGTCTCCAGCTGGCAGATCTCCAGGCCGCAGCCTGTCTGGCTCAGCCATGGCCGCGGCTCCAAACTGTACGACGTCGAC
>JASHUG010000254.1 GCA_030040155.1 Streptosporangiaceae bacterium
TCTCGGCCGGGTTCTCCCCGCGCCGCGAGGATCCCTCGCCGCGCAAGACCGGGTCGTCTCCGTAGACCTGACCGAGGAAGTGCTCGACGAGTTCTCCGCTGCTGACGTCCTCGACCTTGTCCACGACCCAGCCGCGCTGCCCGCGGACGCGCCCATTGCGTACGTAGAACACCTGCACGGCCGCCTCAAGCTGATCCTCGGCCAGCGCGATGACGTCGCAGTCGGTGCCGTCAGGCAGCACGACGGCCTGCTTTTCCATTGCCCGCTGCAGCGCCTGGATGTCGTCGCGCAGCCGGGCGGCGCGCTCGAACTCCTCGGCCGCCGCGGCCTCCCGCATCTGGGTTTCCAGCCGCTTGATGAACTTGCCCGTCTGGCCGGCCATGAAGTCGCAGAACTCCTCGGCCAGGTGGCGATGCTCGGCCGCGTCGATGCGGCCGACGCACGGCGCCGAGCACTTATCGATGTAACCGAGCAGGCACGGCCTGCCGATCTGGCCCGCCCGCTTGAAGACGCCCTTCGAGCAGGTCCTGACCGGAAACACCCGAAGCAGGGTGTCGACCGTGTCGCGGATTGCCCACGCGTGCGAGTACGGCCCGAAATACCTGACCCCCCGGCGCTTGGCCCCGCGCATCACCTGCACGCGCGGGAACTCCTCGTCCATGAGGACGGCCAGGTAGGGGTAGCTCTTGTCGTCGCGGTACCGGACATTGAACCGCGGGTCGAACTCCTTGATCCACGAGTACTCGAGCTGCAGCGCCTCGACCTCGGTACCGACGATCGTCCACTCGACTTGGGCGGCCGCCCGCAGCATCGACTGGGTCCTCGGGTGCAGGCTGGCGAAGTCGGCGAAGTAGGAATTCAGCCGCGACCGGAGGTTCTTGGCCTTCCCGACGTACACGACGCGCTTGCGTTCGTCGCGGAACCGGTAGACGCCCGGCGACTCGGGGATCGAGCCGGGCGCCGGCCGGTAGCTCGCCGGATCTGCCACAGATGCAATCTACAGCGCTGGCGAGTCAGGAAAGGATGCTCGACGGCTGGCTGGCCGCGACCAACTATGCCCGAGTTAGGGCAAATGCCTGATCAGGGATAACTGGCCAGGCAGGCCGGTCCTGGACTGGCAGCATCGACCACCGCTCCGGTGAGTCGCCCGCCTCCAAGCCGTCCGTTATCTTCCGATCACCAGTAGTACCGTCGAATCGCAGTCTTTGCTAGCTGTAAGCGCGAACATTCCCATTCTGCTACGCACTGTCTGAATCCTCCCTGGCCGGGGAGCAGTCCTCGGCCAGCAGACGGCACCGGATGTGTTCCATGGTCCGCCGACGTCGGAGCACGAACTCGTCCGCTGTCACGCGAGACGGAGAGACCGAGGCGCTCTCGGCGCACCACTGCTCCAGGAGGAGGGCGGGGCTGCCGGGCGCGATTTCAAGCTCCACCAGGAGCGTCGACATCCGCTTGGGATGCGCGGGCCAGTCGACCAGCACCAGAGCCTCGCGAGGATCATCCGAAAAGTCCGGCGCCACCGCGGCGACAACGCGCAGCTCAGGCCAGTCGAGGGCAGACTCGGGCGCGGGCACGCCCACCTTCTGCGCGAGGTCGATGGCGTCAAGCGCGCCGATTCGCAGCAGCCTGGCCGTCCAGGCCAGCCCTGCGGCTATGAACAGCCCAGCTCCTGCCGCCAGCCCGGCAGCGGCGATCACGTCTCTGACGCTAGTCCTGCGCCGGGGCGATGGCCAGGAATCCCTGTTAGGGATACGTATGCGCTGTTGGCGCCGGGCATTCGCAGGCGATTGACTGGAAACAGAGGGGGCTTCACCATGACGCGCGACGAACTCGACGCGCTCGGCGCCGAACTGCTTGCCGCCGACGAGGACGGCAACGCGGCGCGGCTTGCCGCGCTCGCCTGGCGTCTGTACGGGGAGGCTGGGACCGCGCAGGCCGAGATCGATCGGCTGCACGGGATGCTCCGCTCGGTCCGGGCCATGGTCGTACCCGCGACGATGATCAGCGGACCAGCCGCTCCCCGATCAGGCCGAGGATAAGCATCGGGAAATAGATCAGGCCGCCCACGGTCACGATACCGATGGAGACGCAGGCGGTCACTAACAGAGTCTTGCAGACCCGGGCTGCTCATTAACGACACCCATGCCGGGGCCGCACCGCCGGCACGCGATGATGGTCAGACCATCGCGAGAAGGGGCTGAGGAGATCACCAGCGAAGAAAGCGCGCAGATGGTCGAGGCGGCCGGGCATTTTCGCGTCTACCTGGGCGCCGCGGCGGGCGTCGGCAAGACCTACGCCATGCTGAGCGAGGCCCACCGGCGCCTCAGCCGAGGCACCGACGTCGCGGTGGCCTTCGTCGAGTCGCACGGGCGAAAGCTCACCGAGGATCTCGTCGAAGGGCTTGAGGTCATCCCGCAAAAGATGGTCGACTACCGCGGCAGCCAGCTGCCGGAGATGGACCTGGACGCGGTGCTCGCCCGCAGGCCGCAGGTCGCCCTGGTGGACGAGCTCGCGCACACGAACGTGCCAGGCTCCGGCCGGAACCAGAAGCGCTGGCAGGACGTCCTCGAGCTGCTGGACGCCGGGATCAATGTCATCTCGACCGTTAACATCCAGCACCTCCAGAGCCTGGCCGACGAGGTCGAGCTCATTACCGGCACGCCGGTGCGCGAGCGTGTCCCTGATTGGGTCGTGCGCAAGGCCGACCAAATCGAGCTGGTCGACTCTTCCCCCGAGGCACTGCGGCGCCGGATGATCCACGGGAACATCTACCCCCCGGAGAAGGTGGAGCAAGCGCTGACCCACTTCTTCCGCACCCAGAACCTCACGGCTCTCAGGGAACTCGCGCTCCGCTTCCTCGCTGACGAGACGGACGAGGAACTCCTCAAGCGGCTTGACGAGCACACGCCAGAGGTCGTCTGGGAGACCACCGAGCGGATCATGGCCGCGGTCACTCCCGACCCTGCCAGCGAGGCACTGATTCGCCGGGCGGCCCGCATCGCAGCCCGCCTCCGGGCCAGCCTCGACGTGCTGCACGTCGCATCCGAGGACGGCAGCGGTCAGCGTGACCGCACTGCGGTCGACCAGCTTCGCGAGCTGACCGAAGACGTGGGCGCCCGCTGGCACGAGACCCGCGACAACGACCCGCCGGCCGCGATCACCGCTTTCGCCCGCCAGCGCCAGATCACCCAGATCGTGATCGGATCCTCGCGACGCCGCCGCTGGCAGCAGCTCGCCGGCGGAGGCTCGAACGTGGCGCGGATCATCAAGGCAGCCGGAGCTGAAGGCATCGACGTGCATGTCATCGCCGGTCCCCCGGTCGCCGGTCCCGAGTAGCCGGCTTGCAGGCTCGCCCGCCCCGGCTTCGCCGGCGGCGGCTCAGTGACCGAACCCGACGAAGGCTACTCCGCCGAGGATGAACGCGATCCCGATCGTCGCGAATGCCGCGTTTGACAGCCGCCCGTAGCGCCCGAACACCAGGACGTCGGCGGGGTCGGCCGCGTCATACCAGACGAGCACCGTACCGCCAGGAGTCAGCCGGCTAGCCGGGCGCTCCATCACTGCGCCGTCGGGCAGCCTGTACTGGAGCAGCACGCCACGTGAAGATCCCTCGCCGGAATCGTCGCCGGGAGCCGCGACCACCATCGCCCAGGCGGTCTGGCCCGAGCTGCGCAGGCGCTCAACCCTGCGCTCAGCGGTGAACCCGGCCAGCGCGGCTATGCCGCCGACCACTGCAAGCAAGATCCCGAGAGCTACCGCCATCTCCGGTCCTCTGCCGGTGCGAGCACCGCTTCGTTCCCACCCTAGCTCGCGGGTAGCCGTCAGGTCTGCACCGAGCGGCTCTCCTCAGCCGGGGCAAACACGACAAGCAGGGACAGGTCCTCGGTGATACCAGTAAATCGGTGCACCTCGCCGGCCGGCACGTACACAACCGAGCCGGGCCCAAGCTCGGCCCGGTCGCCACCCGACTCGAGCGTGGCGTGCCCGGCCGTCACCACGTAGATCTCGTCCTCGGTATGCGGCGTCTGCATGTCGGTGCCGCCTGCGACGATCGAGTAGGTGCCGACGCTCAGGTCCGGCACCCGCAGCTGCTCGGCCCAGTGCGACTGCTCGTCGCCGCCTGGCCGGGTGAAGGCACCCGCTCCGCCGATGACCCTCACTGGCCGGTCCGATCGGTCCGCGGCTCGCGCCACATCAGCCAGAGCGTCGGCCCGCCGCCAGGGATCGTCAGCTCGCGAGTGACGCTGAAGCCGTGACCTTCGTAGAAGGGAACGTTGCGGGCCTTGCTCGATTCCAGGTACGCCGGCATGCGCTCAGCATCGCACTTGGCCAGCCGGGAGCGCATGAGCTGACTTCCGATGCCTGTGTTCTGCAGTGGCGGGTCGGTGCCGATGCCGGCCAGGTACCAGTGCGGGGCGCGCGGGTGAACGTTCAGCAGGGCGCCGTAGGTCGCGCTGGCGACGCCGAGCCTCGAGCCGAGCGTCCTGGCGTAGCCGGGCAGCGCAACCAGCTGGCGCCAGGCCGAGGGCAGCCACGATCCAGGCGGCATCCACGTCGCGCACCCGGCGATCTCACCGCCGACCAGAAGCAGCTCGGTGCCCTCATGCCGCAGGCTCGACCCGCGCATCGACGCCGCGAAGAACTGCGGCAGCCGGCGCCGACGCATCTGCTCGTCAGGGAAGATCCAGAGCATCACCGGGTCGTCGTCGAATGCGCGCGCCATCATCGCGCATGTCGGCTTCAGGTCAGCCCGCGAGAACGCCCGCAGCGTACGGGTCACGTCACTCGTTTGGGCCACATTCGCATGGTAACGCCGCGGCCGGTCCCCGATGATCGCCAGCTATCGTACGGGTCAGGCTCTTATACCCGGGAGGCCGTGGTCGCCATCATCACCATCTGCGCTCTCGCGACCGCGGCCGCGCTGGCCTGGGCCTACCTGCTGGTCCTGCACGGAGGTTACTGGCGCACGTCGGGCCGGCTACCGCCGCCTTCCCCGGCCGCCACGCACCCGCTGCCCGTCATCACGGCGGTCATTCCGGCGCGGAACGAGGCGGACATCCTGCCGGCCTGCCTTCCGACGCTGCTGCGTCAGGAGTACGAAGGGAAGCTCGCGGTGGTGCTCGTCGATGACGACAGCTCGGACGACACGGCCAAGGTCGCCGCTGCGCTCGGCGCGAGCCACGCCCAGGAGTTCGCTGTCGTCAGCGCTCGCCCGACGCCAGCCGGCTGGGCCGGCAAGGTGTGGGCGATGTCCGAGGGCGTTCGCGCGGTCGGCCAGGACACGGACTACATCCTGTTCACCGATGCCGACATCGCCTACCGTCCCGGCACCCTGATGAGGCTGGCCAAGGCCGCGGTCAGCGAGGACTACGCGATCGTGTCCCAGATGGCGTTGCTGCGAACTGGCAGCCGCTGGGAGAAACTCCTGATCCCCGCGTTCGTCTACTTCTTTGCCCAGCTCTACCCGTTCTCGAGGGTCAGCAGGCCCCGCAGCAGGACTGCGGCCGCCGCGGGCGGCTGCATGCTGGTGAAGGCCGGTGCGCTGGCCGCAGCCGGCGGCCTGGAGGCGATCCGGGGCAACCGGATCGATGACGTCGCGCTCGGCCGGCTGCTGAAACGGGCGGGCGGCCGTTGCTGGCTCGGACTCAGTACAGACGTCCTGAGCCTGCGTCCGTATGATCGGCTGGCTGACATCTGGGACATGATCGCGCGCAGCGCGTACACCCAGCTGCGGCACTCGGTCGCGCTGACCGCCGGAACCGTGATCGGTCTCGCCTGGCTGTACCTGCTGCCCCCGGCCGCGGCGGCGGCCGGCATCGTCCTGCTCGCGCTCGGCCCGGCCGCAGCGGCCAGCAGCACCGCCGCGTGGCTGGCGGCGGCCGGACTGGCCGGCTGGCTCGGGATGAGCGTCACTTACGTGCCCATGCTGCGCCTGTACCGGCTCTCCGCCCTGCGCGCCCCGTGCCTGCCCCTGATTGCCGCCATGTACGCGGCCATGACCGCAGACTCCGCCCGCCGTCACTTCCGCGGCCGCGGCGGCGAGTGGAAGGGCCGAGTCGTCCTGTCGGCCGACCGCGAGCAGAGCGGATTCAGCTAGCACGAGCGACGGCGGCAGGCTCAGGCCGCGACGCGGCACGCCTAGGCAGCGCTCTGTGCCGTGATCGCGGTGACTGGCCGGCCGTGGGCGAGTGCGGCGGTGATCTGGCTGATTACGTCGGCCGGTTCGGTCCGGATCTGGCGCGGGCTGAAGTGCAGGACTCGCAACCCGGCGGCCTCGAGCCGGTTGTGGCGCCGCAAGGTCTGGGCCCAGGCGTCCGGGCCGGAGTGCCACTGTCAGGAGTCCACTTCCGCGACTACCCCGTGTTGCGGCCAGTAGGCGTCCGGTGCTGCCAGGAACGCCCCGTTCAGCCGAAGCGTGCAGTTGAACAGCGGCACGGGCAGCCCGGCGCGCAGGACCAGCTGCCGCAGGTCGGCCTCGGGCCGGGATCGGATGCCGGCGGCGACCTCGGCCAGCACGGCGCGGAAGGCCGCGGTGCCGGTGACCGGGCCGGCCGGAAGCTCGGCGGCCAGCAACTCGAGCTTGCAGACCCGCTGCTGCACCGCGGCCGC
>JASHUG010000255.1 GCA_030040155.1 Streptosporangiaceae bacterium
GCACGGTGTCCACGCCAGCGAGCGAGGCCCGCAGCGTGTCCGGCTGATCGAAGTCGCCCGGCCGGTAGTCGACGCCCGGCAGAGGGTCGACCCTGGTCAGGTCGCGCACGGTCGCGACGAGCGGCTCGCGGGTCCGTGGACCGAGAGCCCGGAGGATGGCGCGGCCGAACTCGCCGCTGCCGCCTGTGACGGCGATGGTCATTGCATCTCCTAGAGTTAACAGGGGCGGTTGCCCCGGATAACTATACGGGGCGATCGCCCCGGTTAATAGAGGGGTGTGGCCATGGCCCATCGCTCGCCGCGCGCCGACGGGCTGCGCAACCGCGCGAGGATCCTGGAGGCGGCCGGTCAGGCGTTCGCACAGGACGGCCCGGACGTGCCGCTGGATGCCATCGCCTCGCGCGCGGGAGTCGGGCCGGGGACGGTGCACCGCCACTTCCCGACGAAACAGTCGCTCCTGACTGCCGTCGTGGCGGCCCGCCTCGGTCGGCTAGCCGACCGTGGTGAGCAGCTGGCCGCGGATCCTGACGCCGACTTCTACGAGTTCCTGGCCGAGCTGGCCGGCGAGGCGCGTCACAATCTTGCCCTGGCCGAGGCGCTCGGCGGCCCGGCCAGCGTCGAGGCTGACGAGGCCGGTCAGCGACTGGCCGCGGCCCTCGCCTCGCTGCTGAGTGCGGCCCAGCAATCGGGCTCGGTCCGTCCTGACCTGACCGTCGGCGACCTGCACGCGATCATCACCGGTGCGCTGACGATGGAGCGGCGTCTCCCGCCGGACCGCCACGGCATCGGCCTGCAGGTCGTGATGCAAGGGCTCAGAAACTGGTAAGCCGGCCTGCCCGGACGCCGTCAGCGTCCGGGCAGGCCGGCTGTCCTCGCCGCCGGTCAGGCCGCGACTGAGGCGGGCGTGCGCGCGCCCTCCAGCGCGAGGTCGAGCACCTCGCGCACGTCGCTGACCGGGTGAATCTCCAGCGCGGCGCGCACGTTCTCCGGCACGTCCTCCAGGTCGGGCTCGTTCCGCTTCGGGATCAGCACTGTCGTGATCCCGAACCGGTGCGCGGCCAGCAGCTTCTGCTTCAGGCCGCCGATCGGCAGCACCCTGCCGGTGAGCGAGACCTCGCCCGTCATCGCGACGTCGGAGCGGACCAGCCGGCCCGACAGCAGCGAGGCCAGCGCGGTCGTCATCGTGACGCCGGCGCTCGGTCCATCCTTCGGCACCGCCCCGGCCGGCACGTGAACATGCACGCCGCGGTCCTTGAGATCGCCGACGGGCAGCTCAAGCTCCGCGCCATGCGATCGCAGGTAGGACAGCGCGATTTGGGCCGACTCCTTCATCACGTCACCGAGCTGGCCGGTCAGCGTGACGCCGGTGGTGCCGGTCTCCGGATCGGCTAGCGACGCCTCGATGAAGAGCACGTCACCGCCTACCCCGGTGACGGCGAGGCCAGTGGCCACGCCGGGTACCGCGGTTCGCTCGGCCGACTCCGGGGTGTGCTTGGGGTGGCCGAGGTAGTCGGGCAGGTCGTCAGCGTCGATCGTGACCGGAACCGACGCGGGGTCGGTCTCGGCCTTCGCCGCGAGCTTGCGCAGCACCTGGGCGATGGACCGCTCCAGGTTACGCACGCCAGCCTCGCGGGTGTACTCGGCCGCGAGGCGCCGCAGCGCGTCGTCGGTCAGGTCGACGTCCTTGGGCTCAAGGCCGGCCCGGTCCAGCTGGCGAGGCAGCAGGTGCCCGCGCGCGATCGTGACCTTCTCGTCCTCGGTGTACCCGTCGAGCGTGAGCAGCTCCATCCGGTCGAGCAGCGGCGCCGGGATGGCGTCCGCCACGTTCGCGGTGGCGATGAACAGCACGTCGGACAGGTCCAGCTCGACCTCGAGGTAGTGGTCGCGGAACGTGTGGTTCTGCGCCGGGCCGAGCACCTCGAGCAGGGCCGCGGTCGGGTCGCCCCGGTAATCGGCGCCCAGCTTGTCGACCTCGTCGAGCAGGATGACCGGGTTCATCGAGCCAGCCTCGCTGACGGCCCGCACGATCCGGCCAGGCAGCGCGCCAACGTAGGTGCGCCGGTGGCCGCGGATCTCGGCCTCGTCCCGCACGCCGCCGAGGGCAACCCGGGCGAACTTGCGTCCCATCGCGCGGGCCACAGACTCGCCAAGGCTCGTCTTGCCCACGCCGGGCGGGCCGGCCAGGGCAAGGACCGCACCGCTGCGGCGACCGCCGACTAGCTGCAGGCCGCGGTCGGCCCGCCGCTTGCGGACGGCCAGGTACTCCACGATCCGGTCCTTGACGTCGTCAAGCCCGGCGTGGTCAGCGTCCAGGATCGCCCTGGCGCCGGTGATGTCGTAGGCGTCGTCGGTCCTTGAGTTCCACGGCATCTCGAGGATCGTGTCCAGCCAGGTCCTGATCCAGCCGGCTTCCGGCGCCTGGTCGGAGCTGCGCTCCAGCTTGGCCGCTTCCTTCAGCGCGGCCTCGCGCACGTTCTCCGGCAGGTCCGCCGCCTCGATCCTGGCCCGGTAGTCCTCCTCCTCGGAGGCGGGCTTGCCGTCGAGCTCGGCCAGTTCCTTGCGGATGGCAGCGAGCTGCTGGCGAAGCAGGAACTCGCGCTGCTGCTTCTCCATGCCCTCCTTGACGTCATTGCTGATCGTCTCGGCCACGTCCAGCTCGGCCAGGTGCGCACGGGCCCAGCCAGCCAGCAGCTCGAGGCGCTCGGTTGGGTCCGTGGTCTGCAGCAGCTGGAGGCGCTGCTCCAGGCTGAGGTAGCTGGCATAGCCAGCGCTGTCGGACAGCTGAGAGGGATCGGTGATGCGCTGCAGCACGTCCACGTACTGCCAGGCACCCCGCTTCTGCAGGATCGCCGCCGCCAGGCCGCGGTATTCGCGTGCGAGCTCGTTCGCCTTCTGGCTGGGCTCGGGTTCCTCCACGACGGTCCCCTCGACCCACAGCGCTGCGCCGGGGCCGACGGTCCCTGTACCGATCTTTACCCTGGCGACTCCGCGGACGACGGCCGCGCGCTCACCGCTTGGCAGCCTGCCGACCTGTTCGATCGTGGCCAGCGTGCCGATCGGCGTATACCTGCCGTCAGGTCGCGGGACCAGCAGGACTTGGGCTTCGGGATCGCCCTCGGCCTGCTTCGCGGCCAGTTGGGCAGCCTCGATCGCGGCGCGTGACTCGGTCGCGGAGATGTCCAGGGGCACCACCATGCTGGGCAGGACTACCGCGTCCTCAAGCGGCAGTACAGGCAGCGAGAGCGTCTTGGCCATCGAAGTCCACTTCCCTTGCGTCTATGCTTACGCAATTACAACTGCTATAAGCGGAGGGGGGCTTCGTTTGTTCCTGCCGCCGTTCGCCTTGGGCGGACGAGGCCCCAGGGCACGGCCAGGGCAGAGCCCATGCCACCGCCGGGGCACGGCCAGGGCAGGGCCCATGCCACCGC
>JASHUG010000256.1 GCA_030040155.1 Streptosporangiaceae bacterium
CGGGCGAACTTCTTCGCGCCGGCCGGCCAGGATCCGGTGATCGAGTACTCGTGGGCCCAGCAGAACTGGCAGCCCTGGTCATCGGCCGAGCAGCTGGCGACGAGGCAGCGGGTGGCCGTGTTCGACCAGACGTCGTTCTCCAAGTACCTGGTCAGCGGCGACGATGCCGAGTCGGCGCTGCAGTGGCTGTGCACCAACGACGTCGCGGTGCCGGTCGGCCGCACCGTCTACACGGGCCTGCTGAACGACCGCGGCACCTACGAGTCGGACATCACCGTGACCCGGCTGGCGGCCACGCAGTTCCTGCTCGTGGCGAGCGCGGCTACCACCGAGCGCGACACCGACCACATCCGGCGGCGGATGCCGGCGCGCAGCCGTGCCACGGTCACCGACGTGACCTCCTCCTGCGCGGTCTACGGGGTCATGGGACCGGCCTCGAGGCAACTGCTTAGCCGGCTGACCAGGACCAGCCTGGAAGACTCCTCGTTCCCTTTCGGTTCCAGCAAAATGATCGACCTGGGGTACGCCACAGTGCGGGCGACGCGCATCACGTACGTCGGCGAGCTTGGCTGGGAGCTGTACGTGCCGGCCGAGTTCGCGGTCGGGGTGTACGCGGACCTGATGGCGGCCGGCGCGGATCTCGGCGTGGCCAACGCCGGGTATTACGCGATCGAGTCGCTGCGGCTGGAAAAGGGTTACCGCGCGTTCGGCCGCGAGCTCACGCCCGATTACGGTCCGGTCGAGGCTGGGCTGCTGTTTGCGTGCAAGCTGTCCGGCGGGGTTGGCTTTCTCGGCCGCGAGGCGGTAGAGAAGTCACGTGCAGACGGACCGCGGCGGCGGCTGGTGTCGGTAGTACTGGATGACCCCGGCGTGATGCTGTGGGGCGGCGAACTCCTGCTCCGCGACGGGGAGCCCGCCGGGCAGCTGACCTCCGGCGCCTACGGGGCCACGCTCGGTGCCGCCGTCGGACTTGGCTACCTGCGCGATCCGGCTGGGGGCGTCGCGACGGCCGATCTGGTCAGGTCGGGCACGTATCAAGTCAACGTCGGGGGGCAGCTCGTAGAGGCGCGGGCGCAGTTGCGAGCGCCGTACGATCCGACGGGGAGCAGGGTTAAGTACTAAGAGGAGGGCGCTATGACGGTCAGCGTCTTCGACCTGTTCAAGATCGGGATCGGTCCGTCCAGCTCACACACGGTGGGCCCGATGCGGGCCGCGTTCATGTTCGGCCGCTCGCTTGAGGCCGGCGGACAGCTGCCGCACGTGGCACGGCTCAAGGTCGAGCTGTTCGGCTCGCTGGGAGCCACCGGCCACGGTCACGGCAGCGTCAAGGCCGTTGTACTCGGGCTGGCGGGCGAGGAGCCGGAAACCGTCGACCCAGCCGCGGCTGAACCGCTGGTCGCGTCGGTCCGGGCATCCGGCACGCTGGCCATCCTCGGCAGGCACCGGATCGACTTTTCCGTGGACGACGATGTGATCTTGCATCGCCGCAAGCGGCTTGAGTTCCACTCCAACGGCATGCGATTCGCCGCGCTCGATGCCGCTGGAGCCGAGCTCAGCGCGCGGACTTACTACTCGGTGGGCGGCGGGTTCGTGCTCGGCGAGGACGAGGCCGGCCGGCCCACGCTGATTGCCGATCCGACCCCCGTTCCCTATCCCTTCGCCAGCGGCGCGGAACTGCTCGCGCACACGAGCGGTGCCGGCCTTGCGGTGAGCGAGATCATGCTCGCCAACGAGCTTGTGCGGCGGGACAAGGCCGACGTCGACGCGGGTTTGCTGCGGATCTGGGCGGTCATGCAAGAGTGCGTGCAGCGGGGCTGCGAGGCCGAGGGCGTGCTGCCCGGCGGGCTGAAGGTGCGACGGCGCGCGAGGGCTCTCCGGGAGACGCTGGAGCGGACCGGCGATACCGCCGACCCGCTGTATGCGATGGAGTGGGTCACGCTCTACGCGCTGGCGGTGAATGAGGAGAACGCGGCCGGCGGCCGCGTGGTCACCGCGCCCACCAACGGGGCAGCCGGGATCATCCCGGCGGTGCTGCACTACTACATGCGGTTCGTGCCGGGTGCCGACTCCGCCGGGGTGGTCAGGTTCCTGCTGACCGCTGGTGCGATCGGCGCGCTGTTCAAGGAGAACGCGTCAATCTCCGGTGCGGAAGTCGGCTGCCAGGGCGAAGTCGGCTCGGCGTGCTCGATGGCCGCGGCCGGGCTGGCCGAGGTGCTGGGCGGCACGCCGGAGCAGGTGGAGAACGCGGCCGAGATCGGCGTCGAGCACAACCTGGGGCTGACGTGTGACCCGGTCGGCGGGCTTGTGCAGATCCCGTGCATCGAGCGGAACGCGATCGGCGCCGTTAAGGCCATCACCGCGGCCCGGATGGCGGTCCGCGGCGACGGGCAGCACAAGGTGTCGCTGGACAAGGCGATTAAGACCATGCGCGAGACTGGCGCGGACATGAAGATCAAGTACAAGGAGACGGCGCGGGGCGGCCTAGCCGTGAACGTCATCGAGTGCTGAGCCGGGAGGAACCCGTTGGACATCACCCAGCTGATCCTGGACGACCACCATGAGCAGCGGCGGCTCTTCGCGATCCTGGAGCAGATCGATCCGGCCGAGACCGGCACGCTGAGCGTCGTTTGGGAGCGGCTGGCCGCTTTTCTCGAAGTGCACGCAGCGGCGGAGGAACAGATCTTCTA
>JASHUG010000257.1 GCA_030040155.1 Streptosporangiaceae bacterium
GCCAGCGCCTCGAGCACGCTCCGCGACTGCGGTTCGGCGGTGGCCGCGCGCTGCAGCAACTGGGCTGCGGCTGCGGCGCTACCGCGGCCCAGCAGGTCAAGGCCTCGCTGGTAGAGCTGATAGGTGTCGGAATCGTTAACATGGCCCGAATTAACACCATCCGGAGCTGAAGCTGAGTCCTCAGGGCGGGAATCACCATGGCCTGCGGGTCCTTCTGACATATGTGCAGATCCTTCCGTCCAGCCAGGGTCCAGCGGGCGAGGGCCCGCAAGGTCTCGTACTCGCGCCCTTTCGCGGCGTCCGTTACGCCGAGGACCGGGTCAGCGGGCTCGCCGAGGTCACGTCTCCACCGTACGACGTCATCGCCGCCGACATCGAGAACCAGCTCTTCGCGCGCGACCCGCACAACATTGTCCGCCTTATCCTGCCCAGGCACGCGCCGGGCCAGCCAGGCAGCCCATTCGAGGATGCGGCCGGCGAGCTGGCTGACTGGCTGGCCACGGGCATCCTGGCCCCCGATTCGCAGCCTGCCTTGTACGTGTACGAGCAGGTCGCCCTGGACGGGACCGGCCGGCCGGATCCGGCTGGCGTGCTGCAGCGCGGCCTCATCGGCGCGCTGGACCTGGTGCCTCCGACCG
Organism: Streptosporangiaceae bacterium; assembly: GCA_030040155.1. Taxonomy (GTDB): domain Bacteria; phylum Actinomycetota; class Actinomycetes; order Streptosporangiales; family Streptosporangiaceae; genus JAJYUU01. Next base: position 639 of record JASHUG010000257.1, read on the forward strand.
CCGGCGTCGTTCAGCCGCACGAGAACGTGGCGCCGGGTCCCGTTGCCGGCCGCCGGCAGCTCATGGAGGCCACGCAGGCCAACCTCGAGCCGATCTATCTGTTGTACGAAGGCAGCGGCGGGGTCGCCTCCAAGCTCGTCGACGAGGTCGCGTCCGGCCGCCCTCCGCTGCTGACGGCCAGCACCGCCGACGGCCTGCGGCACCGCCTCTGGGCAATCACCGACGAGCGTGAACTGGCCGAGATCGCGGCGGACCTGGCACCGCGGGCCGCGCTTATTGCTGACGGTCATCATCGCTACGCGGCCTACCTGCAGCTTCAGGAGCGCAGGCGGCAAGCGGGTTCCGGCCGAGGCCCCTGGGATCGCGGGCTGGCGCTGCTGGTCGACTCGACCGCGTATCCGCCGCAGCTGGGCGCCATCCACCGGGTCGTGCTTGGCCTGGTCCCCGACGTGGCCGCCAGGTTGGCCGCAGCCGCCTTTTCCGTGCGTGAGCTGCCAGCCGGGACCGCCGACATACCGCAGGCTCTGGCGACGCTGGCCTCAGCCGCAGAGCGAGGCGTCGCGTTCCTGCTCACCGGCGGCGGCCGGGCATTCCTGCTGACGAGTCCCGATCCTGGGCTGGTCAGCGCGGCGGTGACCGACCAGCCGGCCGAACTCTGGCAGCAGCTTCCCGCGGCTGTTCTGCAGGACCTGCTGTTTGCCCGGATCTGGGGCATCGAGGACGACGCCCGATCGGTCCGCGCGGTTCATGACCCTGTGGACGCCATCGAGGCGGCCGACGAAGAGCCGGGCGGGACCGCAGTTATCTGCAGCCCGATGTCGGCCGGCCAGGTGTACCAGGTCGCGGCGCTGGGCCGGCGCGTGCCGCGCAAGTCAACCTCGTTCGGGCCCAAGCCACGGACGGGTCTGGTGATGCGCCTGTTCGCTGAGAGCTGAAGCGCACCAGCCTCAGTTGGCGCTGGAGAAGCTCGGTTTCGAGCGGGACCATGTTTCCACCGAGGATGCCGGTGAGGTGGTGTGGCTCACCCGATCGCTGCCCTGACGAGGATCGCGCTTGGCGGCCTCGTTCCCAGATGATCGAGAGTTACCGGATTCGCGACGTGGCAGGCAGGCGCGCGCCATCGTGCCCTGGGATTATGTCCGCATGGACTACGCGACGCCCGGTTATGATCCGGCCGACATCATCACCGACCTCGGACACGACGTGTTCCAGATCGACACCCGGATGGCCGGGTATGACGGCATCACGGCCGGGTACCTGATCCGCTCCGAGCGGCCGTGCCTGGTCGAGACCGGGACCGCGCCCTCCGCGCCCATCGTCGCGGAGGCGCTCGCCTCGCTCGGCATCGGCCCGATGGACCTGGCGACCGTCGTGGTCACTCATATCCACCTCGACCATGCGGGCGGGACTGGCGACATGGCCGCAATGTTCCCGGCCGCCGAAGTGGTCGTGCACGAACTTGGCGCGCCTCATCTCGCCGATCCGACTCTGCTGATGGCCAGCGCGCGGAGGGTCTACGGCGACAGGCTGGATGCGCTGTTCGGCACGCTGGCTCCGACGCCGCGCGACCGTATCAGGACCGTGGAGCAGACCGGTGTCATCGACCTCGGCGGCGGGCGTCGGCTGGACAGCCACTATTCGCCTGGCCACGCCAAGCACCACGTGGGCCTGGTCGACTCGGTAAGTGGCGACCTGTACGTCGGCGACGCGGCCGGCGTCTATATCCCCGACACCGGCGACATGCGGCCGGCCACTCCGCCGCCTGACTTCGATCTGGCGGTCGCGCTGGAGTCCCTGCAGACCTTCGCTGCGCTCCAGCCCGCGCGGCTGCTGTTCAGCCATTTCGGCCCGGTGAGCGCGGTCGGCGAGGCACTTGACCGCTCGGCGGCCGAGATCAGCGTCTGGGTCGAGGAGACACGGCGCGCCCGGCGGGCCAGGCTCGACCTCGATCACGCCGCGGCCATGGTCGCGGAGCGGACCAGGCAGCGCTACGCGGCCCTAGCGGAGGACGCAGACCCTGGCCTCGCGGCTAAGGTCGAGCAGATAAGCCCTACCGCCGCGAACGTCGCCGGGATCATGCGCTTCCTGGAAAAGACCGAGCCGAGCTAGCCAGGGCTCGGGCGGTCAGCTGCGGTCCGCGCTTCCCGATTTCCGGCTGCGGGACCGTCTCGGCTCATGGCCGCAGGCAGCGGGTATCAGAAGGCGCGAGCCACGAGGCTCACGGACGCTTGAGGAATCTGAAATAGAACGCCCCGAATACCAGGACGATTCCGATGTTGGCTAGCAGCCGCGGCCAGAGCTGGTGTCTGAAGAAGAGGATGTCCACGCCGACAACGACGACTACCAGTGCGAGCACGTAAAGCGCAACGGCTAGCTGTCTTCCCACCCGTTACTTCTACTATGTGGGACGGAGCCGAGCAAGACCGCCGCTTGGCGCTTGCGCCGCATTAACAGGCCGCTAGCGGGCGAGCGGACCGCCGGCCTCATCGTCGCCGTTGTGGCTCTCGGTAGTGTCGCCCTCGTCCGCCGCCGGGCCGACATCGTCCCTGTCGCTCTCGTCTGCGGCCCGGCCACCATCGTCGCTGTCCGCGTCGGTCTCACCCTCGAACTCATCGCCGAGATCGTCGAAACTGACGTCATCCAGGTCCTCGTAGCGCTCGGCCGCGTCGGTTTCCTCCTTGACGTCGGCCCGAGCTGCCCGGCCGAACCACTCGCGCGCCTCGCCCTCGCGGCCGGCCGCCATCAGGGCGTCGGCATAGGCGTAGTACAGCCGGGCGAACTCGGGCCTGATCCGCCCGTCGGTGAGCTCGGGCACCCGCAGCGCCACGACGGCGGCATCCGGCAAACCCTGGTCTCGCCGGATGCCGGACTCCACGATGCGCAACTCGATCCGGGTCTGGCGGTCGACCTCGTTCGCCTCCGGGCCGGTTACCAGCTCCAGTGCCCTGTCCAGCCGGCCAAGAGCGCGCTCGCAGTCGGCCATCAGCGGCAGGTAGCTGGCGCGGCCGGTGAGCCGCCGGGCGGCACGGAACTCCGCCAATGCTGCGCTCCAGTCGCCTGCCTGGTAGGCCGCGATCGCGCACGTCTCCCGTACGACTCCGACCCTGGCGGCCAGGCCGCGGGCTTTCTTGGCGTACTGGAAGGCAACGTCCGGGTCCTCGGCCATGCTCGTCGCGACCAGCAGCCTGGCGACCACTTCGGCCAGGTCGGCCGGCAGGGTGCGCAGCTCAGCCAGGACTTCGGGATCCAGCTGGTCCGCGGCGACCGTGTCGGGAATGTCCAGGCGGACGGCCGGACTCTCCCGGCCTTGCCGGTCACGGTGGTCGGGGGCGTCGCCCCAGGCACGCTCTGGCCGCTCGCGGTAGTCCCTGGCGTCGGTTCGGCTGGCTGGCCGCGGGCGCCGGTCGGTGCCACCGCGAGATCGCGGACCACCGTCGTACCTCCGTGCGCCGTCACCCGACCGCCGAGGAGGCCGCTCATACCTCCCTCGCGGCGGGCCGCTCTGATCGTCCCAGCGCTGGCGAGACGACCCACGGCCTGGCGCACCGGCGTCAGACTGGCGCGCTCGTCCATCACGCCCGCTCGCCGAGCGATCAGGCCGGTCTCTGGCACCGCTGCGGTCACGAGCGCCCCCTGGCCGCGCAGACGCATCGCGCGCGGCCGGGCGCTGCGACTCGCCTGGACCGGAGCGGTCGGAGCGATCAGGCCGATCTGAACGATCTGGTCGGCCCCGCCAGCTCGTGTCGCCGGTCCGCGCACTGCTTCTGCCCGATCCGCCCTCGCGTCCGGCTGACCGTGGCCATTCCCTGCGTGGTTCGTCTGTTTCTGCGAACCGTTGCCCGCCGGGCCCGGACGGGCGCCGAGAGGCTGATGGGCCGCCGCGCGAGGGGCGTCCCGGACGTCCCTGGCTGCGCTGCCGCTGGTCCACTTCCGACGTCTCTTCGTCTCGCCAGCCGGGGCGTCGGCCAGTTCCTGCAGAGCGACTTGCTGACCGGGCAGGCCTACCTGCGCGATCGGGAACTCCGCCAGCTCGGGCTGCACGGCTCGCCGGCCGGGCATTACCCGTCGGCCTGCCAGAGCCACTCGGCCGGCCGCGCTGGCCGGACCGATAGCCTGCCGACGACGAGCCGCCTCCGCGGCTGTCGTCGGCCTCAGCGCCATCACGCCTGGCAGTACGCCAGCCGGTGCCGGACTCGCGACGCTCACGGATCCCGCGGTCATCTCGGTCGTCTGCTGACCAGCCGCCGCGGCCCGACGGCCGTCCAGCCGCCCCGCTCCGGTCCGACGGCCGGCCAGCCGCCCTGCTCCGGTCCGACGGCCGGCCAAACGTGCCGCTCCGATCGGGCCTGCGGTTCGCTTGCCCGCCGTAACGAGACTCGTCCCT
>JASHUG010000258.1 GCA_030040155.1 Streptosporangiaceae bacterium
TGTCAGCGCCGAGGGGCCGGTCGTCAGCGAGGAGGAACTCGATCCCGCCGAGCGGCTGGCGATGGCCCGCCGCTACCTCGGCGCCGCGGGCGGTGACCGTTACGTCGCTGGCAACCCGGACCCCGGGCGGGAAAACGTGGCGTTCCGGATGCGCCCCGAGCACTGGCTCAGCCAGGATCAGGGCAGGGGACAAGCCAAAAGGTAGTGCTTCCTGACATCATCCGATGTGCCGTAATGCCGGTTATGCGCCGCGGCCACCGCAGGGAAAGCACCGCAAACAGCCGAACATATCGGCGGGTATTCGCGCGCTTCCCGGCAATCCGGGTCCGCCCCGCCAACCGGGACATCCCCCGCAGCCCCGACGGCAGCCTCCCGGAATGCTGGCTGCTGGCCGAATGGCCCCCCGGGGCGGACGAGCCCGCGGACTACTGGCTCTCCAGCCTGCCCGAAGACACCCCCATCGAAGAACTCGCCCGCCTGGCCAAGATCAGGTGGCGGATCGAGCACGACTACCGCGAGCTGAAGACCGGCCTCGGGCTAGACCACTTCGAAGGACGCTCATTCACCGGCTGGCACCGCCACGTCACCCTCGCCGCCCTCGCCCAGGCCTTCTGCACCCTGCTCCGGGAAGACCCAAAAGCCCCTGCGCCGGGATGAGCCTCTACCAGGTCCTGCGCGAACTGCAGCTCGCGCTCGCCGTCATCCTCGGCGCCTGCCCCCTGTGCTGCCAGCCCGTCACCCTCGACCGGCTCGCCGCCGCCCTCGCCGAAACCCAACAAAGTACTACTAGGGGTGTTCGGCGATCTGCTCGGCGAGGAACGCGCGCTCGGCCTCGTTGGCAGCCAGGTCGAACGCCTGCCGGTAGGCGGCAGCCGCATCCTCGGCACGGCCGATCCGGTTCAGCAAGTCAGCCTTGATCGCGGGCAGGTAGTGATAGCCGGCTAGGCGTCCGGCGCGCTGGAGTTCCTCTACCTCGGCCAGGGCTGCTGCGGGGCCGCGGACCATTGCCAGCGGTACGGCCCGGTTGAGCGCGACGACCGGCGATGGCCAGACCTCAAGCAGCCTGTCGTACAGCGCGATGATCTGCCGCCAGTCGGTCTGATCGTAGGACGGCGCCTCGGCATACAGGGAGGCGATCGCGGCCTGCAGCGCGTACCGACCCGGCGCGCCCGCGCGCAGGCACCCGACGATGACATCGTGAGCTTCGGCGAGCGCATCCCGGTCCCAGCGCGACCGGTCCTGGTCCGCGAGCCGCGTCAGCCCGCCGTCGGGGCCGGTCCGCGTCGCGCGGCGTGCGTCGGTCACCAGCAGCAGCGCGTACAGCCCGGCCACCTCGGTGTCGTCGGCCATCAGCTCGCGCAGCATCCGGGCCAGGTGCATAGCCCGGTCCACAAGTTCGCCGCGGACCAGAGCCGCGCCCGAGGATGCGGTATGGCCGGTAGTGAACAGCAGGTAGATGACCGCGAGCACCCCGCGCACGCGCTCGGGCAGATCGGCTGGTCCCGGCACCCGGTAAGGGATCCGCGCGGTGGCAATTTTTTTCTTCGCCCGGGTAAGCCGGGCCGCCATGGTGGCGTCAGACACCAGGAACGCCCGCGCGATGTCCGGCACCGGTAGTCCGCAGACCAGGCGCAGCGTCAGCGCTATCTGGGCTTCCTGGCTCAGCGCAGGGTGGCAACAGGTGAAGATCAGGCGTAGCCGCTCGTCCGGGATGGCCGCGCCGGACTCGTCTGGCTCCGGCGGATCGTCCCCGGCTGCGTCGCCAGCCGCGGCCGCGGTCATCACCAGGAGGGGCAGCCGGGACCGCGCACTCGCCTGCCGCCGAATCGCGTCGACGGCGCGGCGCTTGGCCGTGGCTGTCAGCCAGGCAGCGGGGTTGGCCGGTATCCCGGCATCAACCCAGCTGCCCAGCGCTGAGACATAAGCCTCCTGCACGCACTCCTCGGCCAGATCCAGGTCTCGCGCGACCCGTACCGTCGCGGTGAGCACCCGCGCCCAGTCCCGGCGGTGCGTATCGGCTACCGCGGCTTCGACCGCCGCGGTGTCCCTCACCCCGCCGCCCCCGCAGCGCTCCGGACGAAGCTGCTGTGGACCGGCCGGACCTCGACGCCGCCGCCGCTGGTGACGACCGGGTTGGTGCGGGCGATCGCGAGCGCCGCATCGAGATCGGGCGCCTCGACCACGTAGAAGCCCGCGACCACTTCCTTGGAGTCGACGAACGGACCGTCCGTGATGACGTCCCCGCGGATCGACGTCGCCATGTCCCGCGGCGTCAGCGCGTACGCCGCAATCATCGTGCCGCTATCGGCCAGATCGTCCGAGTGCTGGTCACACGTCTGCAGATCCTGTGGCGTCGCGTTGGGTGCATGGGCGGAGTCGTGGGCATAGATCAAAACGGCGTACTGCGCCATGGTGGCTCTCCCTTCAGGCAGGACCGGAGCGGCTCCGGCTACCCTTACGTCGCGCCGACTCCCGGAAATCGACAGCCCAGGCAGAAAAATACGCCGCTATCCGCCGGTCGTTATGGCCGCGGCGAGTGCAGCGGCTCCATGCGGTGCTGGGCCGCCGCGGTAGCGGGGGCGCTAGGGCTTGCGGGCGACGCCCGACCACAGCGCAGCCGGGCTGCTGGCCTCCTCCGCGGTTGCGGGCCGCCACCGCGGGGCGTTGACCATGCCGGGTTCCGCCAGCTCGAGACCGGTGAAGAAGACCGCCACCTCAGGCTCGCTGCGGAAGGTCACCTTCTCGGCCATCATCTGATTCAGGCGCTCGGCCATCGCGGCCATCTTCTCCGCCTCGATGTCCTTGGCCGGGTGCGACAACGTCAGGTAGCTGCCGGCCGGGACCGCGGCCAGCAGCTTGGCCACGGTTGCGTAGGGGTCGTCGTCGGCGCTCAGGTGCTGCAGGATCGCCATCAGCATGATCGCGATCGGCTGGGAGAAGTCCAGAGTTCTGGCCGCCGCCTCGAGGATATGCTCGGGGTTCCTCAGGTCGGCGTCGATGTAGTCGGTCGCGCCTCCCGCACTGCTGGTCAGCAGCGCCCTGGCGTGGGCGAGCACGACCGGGTCGTTGTCGACGTAGACGATCCGGCTGTCCGGCGCCACTGCCTGCGCCACCTCGTGGGTGTTGTTCGCGCTCGGGATGCCGGTGCCGATGTCGAGGAATTGCCGTATCCCCATCTCGCCGGCGAGGAAGTGCACGGCCCGGCGCAGGAACGCCCGGTTGGCCCGTGCCGACAAGACGATGTCCGGGTAAGCGGCCATCGCCTGCTCCGCGGCCGCGCGGTCGGCAGCGAAGTTGTCCTTGCCGCCCAGCCAGTAGTTATAAACCCGCGCGACGTGGGCGACGCTGGTGTCGAACGAGGGCGCTCCGCCCGGCGCTGGCACCGACTCAGCCGGGCCGTGGTCAGGTGTCGCGTGCGCTTCCGGCGCGGCCTCACTGGTCATCTGATCACCCTTCGCACTCGCTCGCTCAGTGTGGGCCGGGCTAGGTCGCCCTGATGATGCGCTTGAGCAGCCGTTCGCTGTCCGCCGGAGTCTCGGCCTCGGCGCTGAGGCTGTTCATGACCTCACGGTAGTGGTCGATCTCCTCGCGCCGGTCGAGGTAGAGGGCGCCGGTGAGTTGCTCGATGTAGACGATGTCCGGCAGGTCAGCCTCTGCGAACCGGAGGATCGCGAACGAGCCGCCCGCCGCCGAGTGGCCGCCGCGCTCAAACGGCATCAGCTGGAGCGTCACCTGCGGCAGTGCGGCGATCTCGAGCAGATGCCGCAACTGGGCGCGCATAACGTCCCGGCCGCCAAGCGCCCGGCGCAGCGCCGACTCGTCGATGACCGACCAGACGCGCGGCTCAGGCCGGTCAAGCAATTGCTGCCGCTTGAGTCGCAGGCTGACCCGCCGCTGGATTTCCTCAGCCGGTGCGGCCCGGTGACCCAGCGTGGTGACGGCCCGCGCGTAGTCCTCGGTCTGGAATAGGCCGGGCACAAACTGGAGCTCATAGCTGCGGATCAGCGATGTCGCCTGCTCGAGCCCGACGTAGGTCTCGAACCAGTCAGGCAGCACGTCGTCGTACTTGGCCCACCAGCCCTGGTTGTTAGCCTGCTGGGCAAGCGCGCGCATATGCGCGCGGCGGGCCTCGTCGGTAACGCCGTACAGGGTTAACAGGTCATCGACGTCGCGTTCCTTGAAGCCCACCCGGCCGTGCTCAAGCCGGCTGATCTTTGACCGCGACCCGCGTATTTCGTAGCCCGCCTGATCCGGGCTAATGCCGGCGGCCTCGCGCAGCTCGCGCAGCTGGCTGCCGAGCAGCATGCGCAGCACGGTCGGGCCGCTAACCGCCTCGAGACGGCTCAGCTCAGCCGCAGGCTCGCCGTCAGGCTGCTGAACCACGCTCACAGTCGCTCCCGCTAGCTGAGCCGGGCGCCCCAGCCCCGCTCAGCTGCTCCCTGCCCCTAATCCATTATCCCGCTCTTGCGGTGCCGCGAGGCCCTGTGAACTACCGCACGGCGACCGCCTTTCACGGGCGCGCACCACGGCACGATATCACCTGGTCCGGTCGGAATCTGTAAGAGAACTGCCGTTCTGATGAGGATTTCGGTAACAAAACGGCTATCCGAGGTCGTCGAACTCGCCGTTCTTAACGCCGGCCAGAAATGCGGCCATCTCGGCTCGCGTGTAAACCAGGGCGGGCCCTGACGGGTACCGCGAGTTGCGGACTGCGACGCCGCCGTGCTGCAGCGCGGCCACCTCGACGCAGTTGCCGCTCGGGTTGCTCGCGCTGCTCTTGCGCCACTGCGTCGCGTCCGCCAGTTCGTCGGCCGGGACGCCATTCACTACCTGCATCTTTGCCTCCCAAGCTCGCCATTCAGTGATCACTGCACGTGCATTGGCACGTGCAGCGCGTGGAATGGATCAACCCTAGCCTGCACCGGTCGGGATAACAAATCATATGCACGTGCAGATGGCCCTTGCAGGCGGCTCATTCGATCCGGCAGGATGTAGCTAATGCGGACATAACTTACTGTGTGTCTCCGCCTGCCCACGCTCTGGAGCCGTATGACCGCGCGCTCGGCCCAACTGGCGCCTGTCGCCCCCACGGGCGGCACTGCGGGGGGCTGCGGGGGGTCGCCTCCCCGTGCCAGCACAGCCTGGGCGTGGCTGCAGTCGGCGACCGAGATGGCCGCGCTCCTGTCCGGGTACTGGCCGGTCGAAGCCGGCCTGACCGAGTCGGGCCCGTCGCCCACCGGGTGGTCGAGCGCCCCGCTCGTGGCGACGCGTACTCCCGCGCCGGTACCGAGTTCGGTGGCCGCGGCGCGGACGTTCACGTTACGGACCCTGGAACGCTGGGGCACGGCCGAGTGCGCCGAGGACGTCGCCGCCGTGGTCTCTGAGCTCCTGACCAACGCCCTGCGACATGCCGTCGGCAAGCCGGGCAGCAGCATGCTGGCCAATCCCATCCGGCTCGGCCTGCTCCATCCAGGGCCGTGCGTGCTCTGCGCGGTCGCGGACCCGAGCAACGAGGTGCCGATGCCGCGCCAGCCCGACTGGGAGGCCGAGACGGGCCGCGGCCTGCAGGTGGTGGCCTCGCTTAGCCATCGGTGGGGCTACTGCCCGGCGCCGGATCGCTGCGGGAAGGTGGTCTGGGCTACGGTGCGCACCTGTTCGCCCGATGAGCTAGCACCGCCGGGTTAGGCCTCGATCAGCGGCAGCGTCACGCGCGATGCTGCCCGAGCGGCACCGCGCACCGAGTCGCACACTCCGTCGCTGGCGGCGGCGGCCGCGATGCGCTCGGCCGGCGGAGTCCCGTAGAGCGTCGTGCGCTGGCGCAGCTTCCTGCCGGTCGGGGCCACCAGCGCGGCGAGCTGGCTGATCGTCTTGTAGGACCCGTTCTGCGA
>JASHUG010000259.1 GCA_030040155.1 Streptosporangiaceae bacterium
CCTTCCTGAAGAACGGCAAGCCGGACCCGAACGTGATCTTCCCGTTCTCGGTCGCCTCGTACATAGCGCAGGAGGCGCACTCCCCGGCCCTGCACCACAAGCCGGGCAAGGGCCAGAACCGGTTCGGGTTCGACGAGACCGGAGTGCTGTTCCTCAACGGCATCGCCGGCACCGCGCCGACGGTCAAGTCCCACGGCCTGCCGGTCATCAACCCGGCCTGGAACGCCACCCCGTTCCACCGGTACGTCTACGACGTGGTCCCGTTCTCCGACGCCACGGGCAGCGTCAACAACATCCCGCCGGACCTGGTCAAGTTCTTCGGCCCGAGCGGTTACTGGTGCACTCACAACAGTGTCCTGCAGGACTACGGCTTCGAGCCGATCAATGGCCTCCACCTCTGCGGGACCAGCAGCTAGGACAGCACCTGGCCTGAGCGTTCAGGCAGGCCACTGGCGGGGCGCGGCGACCGGGACAACCCGGCCACCGCGCCCCGCCGCATCTGCGGCTAGCGGCCGGCCGCGCTGCGTATTCCCGACTGAGCGCCCTTGTACGCTGAGACGCCAGATAAGCGATCGAGGGAGTTGCAAGATCAGCCGGTCACGACTGGTCGTGCTGGTGTCCGGCACGGGCAGCATCCTGCAGGCCCTGCTCGACGCCTGCGCCGAGCCAGGCTTCGGCGCGCGGGTTGTGGCCGTCGGCGCTGACCGGGACGGGACAGGGGGCGCAGCGCGAGCCGCGGCGGCCGGCATCCCCACGTTCGTGCGGCGGCTGCAGGACTTCCCTGACCGCGTCAGCTGGGATCGCGCGCTCACGCAGGACTGCGTCGAGCACAAGCCGGACCTGATCGTCGCGGCCGGCTTTCTCAAGCTCGTGGGGGCCGACTTCCTGAGCGAGTTCGGCGGCCGGCTCATCAACACGCACCCGGCCCTCCTGCCCTCGTTCCCAGGGCTGCACAGCGTGCGCGACGCGCTGGCATACGGGGTGAAGGTCACCGGCTGCAGCGTGATCCTGGCCGACGCCGGGGTCGACAGCGGACCGATCCTGGCCCAGCACGCGGTGCCGGTGCTCGACGGCGACGACGAGGACTCGCTGCACGAGCGCATCAAGGTAGCCGAGCGCTCCGTGGTCGTCGACACGGTCGGCAGGATGGTGCGAAACGGGTGGTCCGTGCAGGGCCGGACAGTGAGGATCGGCAGTTGACCAACGTGGCGATCAGGCGCGCGCTCATCAGCGTCTACGACAAGACGGGCCTGGCCGGCCTGGCCGCGGGTCTGCACGAGGCCGGGGTCCAGATCGTGTCCACCGGCTCGACGGCGGCGGCGATCGCGGCCGCGGGCGTGCCGGTCACGCGGGTCGAGGAGCTGACCGGATTTCCGGAATGCCTGGACGGCCGGGTTAAGACGCTGCACCCTGCGGTCCACGCCGGGCTGCTCGCCGATCTGGCGAAGGACAGTCACCGCGAGCAGCTCGCGGACCTGGCCATCGAGCCGTTCGAGCTGCTGGTCTCCAGCCTGTACCCGTTCGAGCAGACCGTCGCCAGCGGCGCCAGCCCGCAGGAGTGTGTCGAGCAGATCGACATCGGCGGGCCGGCCATGATCCGGGCCGCCGCCAAGAACCACGCGAGCGTGGCCGTGATCACCAGCCCGGACGCCTACCCGGACGTGATCGCCGCGGCCCGCGACGGCGGCTTCACGCTCGCGCAGCGACGCCGGCTGGCCGCCCAGGCCTACGCCAGGACCGCCGCCTACGACGCGGCCGTGTCGTCCTGGTTCGCGTCGGTCTACGCGCCAGACGACGTCGCGGCCGAGTCCGGCTGGCCCGACGTGGCCAGCGGTGTCTGGAGGCGCAAGGACGTCCTGCGCTACGGGGAGAACCCGCACCAGGGGGCGGCGCTGTACGTGCGATCCGGCGAAGCCGACGGCCAGGGGATCGCGACCGCGGAGCAGTTGCACGGCAAGGCGATGTCCTACAACAACTACGTGGACGCGGACGCGGCCAGGCGGGCCGCGTCCGGTTTCGTCGCGCCGTGCGTCGCCATCATGAAACACGCCAATCCGTGCGGAATCGCGCTTGGCGCGGACCTAGCCGAGGCCCACCGCAAGGCCAACGATTGCGATCCGGTGTCCGCGTTCGGCGGCGTGATCGCGGCGAACGGCATCGTCACAGAGGCCATGGCCGAGCAGGTCGCGGCGATCTTCACCGAAGTGATCATCGCCCCCGACTTCGAGCCCGCGGCCCTGGACATCCTGTCAACGAAGAAGAATCAGCGCCTGCTGCGGTGTCCGCCGCCGCCCGGCGGTCCGGGCATCGAATGGCGGCTCGTCAGCGGCGGCATGCTGACGCAGACCGCCGACTCCGGCGCCGAGCCCGGCGACTTCGCCGCTTCTTGGGACCTCAAGACCGGCACGCCGGTCGACGCCGACGTGCTGGCAGATCTCGAGTTCGCCTGGCGCGCATGCCGTGCCGTGAAGTCGAACGCGATCCTGCTGGCCTCCGGCCTCGCCAGCGTCGGCATCGGCATGGGCCAGGTGAACCGGGTCGACTCGTGCCGGCTGGCCGTCGCCAGGGCAGGCGAGCGTGCCATCGGCTCGGTGGGCGCGAGCGACGCGTTCTTCCCGTTCGCGGACGGCTTGCAGATCCTGGCCGACGCCGGGGTGCGGGCTGTTGCCGAGCCCGGCGGGTCGGTCCGCGATGAGGAGGTCGTCGACGCGGCCCGTGCTGCCGGCATCGCGCTGTACTTCACCGGCGTCCGGCACTTCTACCACTGACGGAGCCCGGTTCGCCGCTGGAAGGCCGGTCGGCGCCGCGCTAGCCGCCGAAGGGCGGTCGGCGCCGCGCTAGCCGCCGAAATCCGGGTTCGTCTGCTGCAGCACCCAGCCGTTGCCGTCCGGGTCGGAGAACGTCAGCCAGCGCCCCCAGGCAGCTTCCGCGATCGCGTCTTCGTGGAAGACGACGCCGCGCTCCTTCAGGTCGGCGGCGGTCTGCTCGATGTCGTCGCAGCCGAGTACGGTACCGCGCTGCGAGCCAGGAGTCATCGCATCGAACCAGGTCACCAGCGTGATGGCCGTGCCGCCTCCGGGCGGCCGAAGCATCACCCAGCGCATGGCATCACCGAATGCGGCGTCCATGCCGACCGTGAAGCCGAGTGTCTGCGAGTAAAACTCCTTCGCTGCGTCCTGGTCGGTGACCGGGACCGAGATGACCTCAATACTGGACAGTGCCATCGTTGCCTCCTTAGTGATTGGCCGTGCGCCGCCAGCCACAGACGGCGCTATCGGCCCCGGCTGACGCCGTGGTCGGCGCCTCGTGCTCGCCGAGGACGGGCGCTCAGGTACGCGCGCCAGCCCGAGGCGCATTCGAGATCGGCTGGCCGGCTGGCTGTACTGCGGCCGGCCTGCCGGTCCAGGTAGGCGGGCAGCAGCTGGCGAAGTATCCGCGGGTAGCCGCTGGCGAGGATCCGCCTGGTCAGCTGAGCGCCGAGCCCGTGGAACCCGACCTGGTGCATCCGCAGCCGGGTGTGATCGACGTCGACGGATTCGAGGGTGAAGGTCACCGTGGTGTCGATGTTGCCGCCTGCCCAGGTCCACACCATCCGGGTCGGCGGCTCCATCGCCACAACCTGGCAGCGCACAATGCCGTCGAACCCGGGTGCGCGCTTGGTCGTGAAGGTGAACTCGCGCCCGATCCTCGGCTCGAAGTCATTGGGCATCAGCCAGGCCGCGAGCGCCTCGCGGGAGGTCAGCGCCGCCCACACCCGTTCGATTGGATGCGGGTAGACGACGGTCGCGTCGATGTCAGCCTTCATCAGGGTTGCGCCTCAGGTAGTCGCCAAGCGCGGCGAGCCGCTCCTGCCAGAACCGTTCAAGCTCGTCCAGCCAATCTCGCAGGTCGGTCAGGCCAGCTGGCCGCAGCCGGTAGTACACGTTCCTGCCCTCCTGCCTGGAGCTGACCAGTCCAGCCGCCCGGAGCACGCGCAGGTGCTGGGAGACCGCAGCCTGACTGATTTCGAGCCCTGCTCTCAGGTCGCCGACCGTGAGGTCGCTGCCGGCCAGTCGCTCCAGCAGATGCCGCCGGGTGGAGTCGGCCAGCGCCCCGAACCGGTCGGCCGGCTGCGTTCCTTCCGACTGCTTCCTCGGACGTCCCGGCCGGTTCGCCACGGTAGAATTCTCATAAGTTTTTATTTATATGTCAAGGCGCGGAACGAAGGGTCGTCCCGGCTAGCGTTGTCTGCTGCTCGCGGGATCGCGCCAGCCCGCGTCGGCATGTGTGGGTGTGAAGCAGGCATTGCTGCAGCCCCTTCTCCGCCATACTTTCTCCGCACCCATCCAGTCGCCGGCCGGGAGTGGCGCCCGATTTGCGGAAATAAGCGCCAGTTCCGTGGATGCCTGGGGTCGGCTCGGGCAACCGGGCGGACACGGCCAACCGTGGCGGGCCTCATTTCGTACTGGCGGGTAACATACTCGTGGATGCCCGGCTACACCCCTGGGTGCCGGCCCGCCCGGTAGTTTTGGCAGGCTTAACCTGCCGCCGGCCACGGCCGACCCGGCTGACCGGGTCGGCCAGCTTCCCCAGGGCTGGCCGCGGCAGCGTTCTGCGGTTCAGGACGTCACACGGTTTCGAAGCGGAGGTCGGCAAGAGGTCATGAACATTGTCGTGCTGGTGAAGCAGGTGCCCGACACGTGGTCGGAGCGCACCTTGCGGCCTTCGGACAACACACTGGACCGCGACGCGGCCGACGGCGTTGCCAACGAGCTCGACGAGTACGCGATCGAGGAAGGCCTGCGCCTGGCGGAGGCGCACGGCGGCGAGGTCACGATCGTGTCGATGGGCCCGGACAAGGCCGCCGAGGTCATCCGTAAGGCCCTATCCATGGGAGCCGACAAGGCGGTTCACGTCAGCGATGAGGCGCTGCGCGGGTCTGACGGGCTGGTGACCTCGGCCGTGCTGGCTGCCGTCCTCGCTCGCACGGGCTTCGACCTGGTCATCCTCGGCTCGGAGTCCACCGACGCCCGAATGGGCACGATGGCCGCGATGCTGGCCGAGCGGCTTGGCGTGCCGCAGATGTCGTTCGCGAGCAAGGTGGAGACTGACGGGTCGAAGATCACAATCCACCGGCAGGCGGACTACGGCTATGACACGGTCGAGGGGACTCTCCCGGCCGTGGTCAGCGTGGTCGAGAAGATCAACGAGCCCCGGTACCCGTCGTTCAAGGGGATCATGGCGGCGAAGAAGAAGCCCGTCGAGACGCTGACGCTGGCCGACATCGGCTTCGACCCTGGTCAGGCCGGCTTGGCCGCCAGCGCCACCGAGGTGGTCAGCTTCGCCAAGCGCCCGCCGCGGGCGGCAGGCACGGTCGTGACGGACGAAGGAGATGGCGGCATCAAGGCCGCCGAGTTCCTCGCGGCCCGCAAGTTCATCTGAGCAACCCCTAGGCTGATCGCGGAAGGCTGGCCAACATGGCTGAGATCCTGGTACTTGCCGAGCACGACGGCGGGACCGTCAAGAAGGTCACCCTCGAGTTGCTCACGCTGGCGCGAGCTCACGGCGAGCCCTCCGTGGTGTGGACGGGCGAGGGCGCCGAAGGCGCCAAGGCGCGGCTGGCCGAGTTCGGCGCAGCGAAGGTTTACGTCGCCGACAGCCCCGACTACGCCGATTACGTCGTCGCCCCCAAGGCCGAACTGCTGGCGACGCTGGTCGCGGAGAAGGCCCCGGCAGCCGTGCTGGTCGCCGCGACCTCTGAGGGCCGTGAGGTCGCAGGCAGGCTCGCGGTCAAGACCGGCTCCGGGGTCCTCACCGACGTGACGGGTATCTCCGAGGGTCTCGTTGGAGAGCAGTCGATTTTCGGTGGCGCGATCACCGTGCAGTCGAAGGTGCGGACGGGCACGCCGATCATCGCGGTCCGGCCGAACGCGGTGTCGCCGGAGCCCGCGCCCGGAGCCGCCGCAATCGAGGCGGTGAGCACGGAGATCAGCGACGCCGCCAAGACCGCGAGGTTGACGGGCCGGGTCGTTGCGGAGCGCGGCGAGCGACCGGAGCTTACCGAGGCGTCCATCGTGGTCTCCGGCGGCCGCGGCCTGGGCTCGGGCGAGCACTTCGCGCTGATCGAGCAGCTCGCGGACTCGCTCGGGGCTGCGGTCGGCGCCTCGCGCGCCGCTACCGACGCCGGCTGGTACCCCCATCAGTTCCAGGTCGGCCAGACCGGCAAGACCGTCTCGCCGCAGCTGTACATGGCGATCGGCATATCCGGGGCCATCCAGCACCGGGCGGGGATGCAGACGTCGAAGACGATCATGGTGGTGAATAAGGACCCAGAGGCGCCGATCTTCGAGCTAGCCGACTTCGGCGTCGTCGGCGACCTGTTCAAGGTGGTGCCGCAGCTCATCGAGGAGATTGGCAAGAGGTCGGAGGGCTGACCGCGCGCCAGCGCACCGACGGCTGAGCGGGAAACACGGCTAGGCTGGACGCACCATGTCAAAGGCCAACTCAGGGGGGAGTGCCCCGATGCTGGGAGCTCATCCGGCACCGGGATCTCAGGTCTACCTGGATCACGCGGCGACGACACCCATGCTGCCCGACGCGCTGGCGGCGATGACCGAGGAACTGTCCCAGCTGGGCAACGCCTCGTCCCTGCACTACGCAGGGCGCCGGGCTCGGCGGGTGGTCGAGGAGTCCAGGGAGCTGATCGCCGAGTCCTACGGCGCCCGGCCCAGTGAGGTGATCTTCACCAGCGGCGGGACCGAGGCGGACAACCTCGCGATCAAGGGCTTGTACTGGGCCAGGCGTGCGGTCAGCCCCGAGCGGCGACGCGTCCTGGCCAGCGCCACCGAGCATCACGCGGTCCTGGACAGCGTCCGCTGGCTGGCTGAGCATGAGGACGCCGACGCCGACTGGCTGCCGGTAGACTCGGCCGGCCGGGTGGGCGCTCCCGCCCTGGCGGAGGCGATCGACCGCGATCCGGCCAATGTCGCCCTGATCAGCGTCATGTGGGCGAATAACGAGGTTGGCACTGTGCAGCCGGTTGATGAGCTGGCCCGCCTGGCCCAAGAGCACCAGATCCCGTTCCACAGTGACGCCGTTCAGGCGGCAGGCCAGCTGCCGGTCAGCCTCGCGGGGACGGGCGCGACCGCGCTGACCATCACTGCGCACAAGATCGGCGGCCCGGTCGGTGTGGGAGCGCTGCTGCTGGCTAAGGGCGTAGAGCCGGTCCCGGTCTTGCACGGTGGCGGCCAGGAGCGCGACGTCCGGTCCGGCACGCTCGATGTGCCTGCGATCCGGGCTTTCGCGATGGCCGTCCAGATAGCTCGCGAGCGGAGCGCCGAGGAGGCCAAGCGGCAGTCGGCCCTGCGTGACGATCTGATCGCGCAGGTCAAGGGAGCGGTGCCGGATGCCGTGCTGAACGGCGCACCGCCCGGGCCCGGCCGGCTCCCCGGAAACGCCCATTTCTCCTTCCCCGGCTGCGAGGGCGACGCCCTGCTGATGCTCCTGGACGCTAAGGGCATCGCCTGCTCGACCGGGTCCGCCTGCACGGCGGGCGTGGCTCAGCCCAGCCATGTGCTGCTGGCGATGGGCGCCGACGAGGCGCGAGCGCGTGG
>JASHUG010000260.1 GCA_030040155.1 Streptosporangiaceae bacterium
CGCGGCGCCAGCCGACGCGGCGCCAGGTGTCGCGGAGGCGCGGATGAGCGCGAGGTCGGCCGGCGGCCGGTCGCAGGCGCGGGCCGGCAAGGCGCCCAGGCTGCGCGTCAACCCGATCGCATGCGAGGCGCACGGGGTGTGCATCGAGTTGCTGCCCGAGCTGATCAGGGCCGATCCATGGGGTTACCCGATCATCCGGCCCGGCCCCGTGCCTGACCATCTACTGCCACTGGCGCGGCGCGCAGTGGCGTCGTGCCCCACGCTCGCGCTGTTGCTCGGCGGACAAAAGTAGGTCTGCCGCGCAGCCGCCGCCGCGCACGAGCCTGGACCTCTCCCGAACCTTCACCAAAAGGACAAACGGCCGGATGCCGGAGCGGCTGGGCGCGAGAGGTGCCGGCAGGACGACACCAGCGGCGCCCAGCCACGCCTGCGGACCACGATTTGTCCGGCTTGTCGGCCTGGCTCGACGAGGACGCAGCAAAGTCGCAGGCTGACAGAGCGCGCAAAGCCCGGCCCGCCTGCATGGGTGGCGGACCGGGCCGGGCTCTGCGTCGTTGCTGACTAGCTGATGAAGACCTTGGGGCTGTGCTTCACACTCGAGTCCACGATCGGCCCGTAGGTGGCCGTGAACTTAGACCCAGTCCCGAGGGTGCTGCACAGTGAGTAGTCGGCGCCGGTCAGAGTCTTGTTCAGGGTGAACGGCTGCTTGGTGAACGTGACGGTGTTCCCCTTGTTGGAGCCGTGCCCGGACGCGCTAGCGGCAGTAAAGATGCAGGTGGCCACCGGCGTCTTCCCGGAGGTGACCGCGACCTTGAATCCCATCGGCTTGGACTTCGAGGTCTCGCTCAGGGTCACCGGGTCGCCCTTAGACGACTTCACGGTGGTGGTGTACGGCGTGTTGATCGCCGTGAGGCTGATGGTGAGGCCGTCAATCACGCCGCACTTCGACACCGATACGCCAGTGGTCGACAGCGTCGCCTCGCCGGCCTTGGCCGGGTTCTTCACGACCTTGGCCACGATAGACGAGGACGCGCACGTGTCAGTCACGGAGGTGCCGATGCCGAGGGTGACCTTCTGGCCCTTTGCCAGACTCGCCTTGAGCACCGCCCCCTTCTTGACTGGCGTCCCGTTGACCTTGCTGATGGTCAGAACCGCCTTCGGAGCCGCGTGCACGTTCGCGGCGACTGCGATGCCAGCCGGCACGGACAGCACCATCGCGACCCCGGCTGCCATAGCCAGGTAGCGGTACTTATGCATAGACCCACCCGTTCCTTTCGTTGACTTCCGCTCCTACACGAAAGACCAGGTCTCAACCTAACGGCCTCGCCACCTCCGCCGTAGGCCATAAGGCAATGACTTACCTTTAAGTAACATTATTTGCGCAATCGAGCAAGCGCTTGCTAGACGCCCGTCACCCTGCCAGTGGACCCGGATGCTGATCGAGCACAACGGCCCGGCCCGC
Organism: Streptosporangiaceae bacterium; assembly: GCA_030040155.1. Classification (GTDB taxonomy): domain Bacteria; phylum Actinomycetota; class Actinomycetes; order Streptosporangiales; family Streptosporangiaceae; genus JAJYUU01. Next base: position 1,463 of record JASHUG010000260.1, read on the forward strand.
CGGGTCGTCGGCGGGCCGGGCCGGCTTGCCGTTGCACGACTAGCTGATGAAGACCTTCGGGCTGTGCTTCAAGCTCGAGTCCACGATCGGCCCGTACGTGGCCGTGACAGTGGCACTAGTTATGTGGGCGGCGCTTGTGCAGAGGGGACTCGACAGATCGTTGTCCAGGGCCAGCTCCTGCTTGCTGAAGCCGACGACGTTTCCCTCGTTCGAGGCGTGCCCGGAGAAGCTTGCCGCCGTGAACACGCAGCTGACCTCCACCGAGTCCTCCGTGATCGTGGCCGTGAATCCCATCGGCTTGGATTTGGAGGTCTCGCTGAGAGTCACCGGGTCGCCCTTGGCTGCCTTGATCGTCGCATCGTAGGGCAGGTTTGAGTGGCGCAAGGCTGAGCGTCACGCCGTCGACCGTGCCGCAATCCGAGACTGAGACCGACTTGACCGAGAGCGTCGCCTCGCCAGCCTTGACCGGGTTGCGCAGGGCCGTGGCCTCGATCGAGGAGGACGTGCAGGCCGCGCTTCCGGTCTGGCCATCGGCGGTGAGCGTAAAGACGACCGAGCCGCCCTTCCTCAGGCTGGCCTTCAGCACCGCTCCCCTCTTGACCGCCGTCCCGTTGACCCTGCCGGTGGTGAGAACCGGCTTGGGAGCCTTGTGCGAGCTTGCAGCAACGGCTGCACCAGCAGGCACGGACGCCGCTATCGCGACGCCGGCCACGACAGCTAAATAACGGTACTTACGCATGGGCTTTCACACTCTTTCCGTTAGTTCCCCGCCCTATGTGAATGACCACGTCTCAAGCCGACCGGCCGGTTCACTCGGCCGACCAGCAGTCTCGGGCGGTCGGCAACGGGACCGAACTGCCCATTACGATCAGGGCGCAGGCAGTTGCCGCGGCTGACCCCGACCCCCGGAGGCGCTAGATGGGCCCACTGAACGGCGTGCGCGTCGTCGAGATTGCGAGCCTGGCTCCGGCGCCGTTCGGCTGCATGATCCTCTCCGACCTCGGCGCGGACGTGCTCAGGGTGGACCGGGCGGAGCGCTGCGGGCCGGAGGCAAGGGTGCCGACTGACCCCCTCAGCCGCGGCCGCCGCTCGATCGGCGTCAACCTCAAGGACCAGGAAGGACTCCAAATCCTGCTCCGGCTGATTGAAGAGGCCGACGTGCTGGTCGAGGGGTTCCGGCCGGGCGTCGCCGAGCGGCTCGGCTTCGGGCCCGAGGTCTGCGCGGCGCGCAATCCTCGGCTTGTCTTCGCGCGGATGACCGGCTGGGGACAGGACGGGCCGCTGGCCCCGACAGCCGGCCACGACATCGACTACATCGCGATCTCCGGTGCGCTCGGGCCCATAGGCCGGGCGGGCGAGCGGCCGGTGCCGCCGCTGAACCTGGTGGGCGACTTCGGCGGCGGAGGCATGCTGCTGGCCCTCGGCATCCTGGCAGCGCTGGTCGAGCGCGCGAACTCCGGCGCCGGCCAGGTAGTGGATGCGGCGATGGTCGACGGTTCTGCACTGCTGACCTCGTTCCTCTACGGGATGCTTGCGGCCGGAGCGTGGCAGGACCGGCGCGGCAGCAACCTGCTCGATGGCGGCGCACCCTTTTACGACACCTACGTCTGCGCCGACGGCGGCTGCGTCGCGGTCGGTGCGCTGGAGCCGCAGTTCTACGCCGCGCTCCTGGCCGGGCTCGGTCTCACGGACGCCGGCCTGCCTCCCCAGCACGACCGGTCCGGCTGGCCGGTGCTGCGCGAGACGTTCGCTGCCGCGTTCGCCTCCCGCACCAGGGATGCGTGGACGCAGGTATTCGCGGGCACCGACGCGTGCGTCTTCCCTGTGCTGAGCCTGACTGAGGCGCCGGTCCACCCGCAGGCCGCGGCTAGGAACGCCTTCGTAGAGGTCGGCGGCATCGTCCAGCCGGCCCCCGCGCCGAGATTCAGCCGGTCGCCGGCCCGTCACCCGGCCCCGCCGCCCCGGCCGGGAGCCGACACCGACGGCGTACTCGCGAGCCTCGGACTGACCGAGAGCGAGGTTGCCGATCTGCGGGCCAGGGGCGTGATTGGCTGACAGCCGCGACGCCGGGCATCCGGTCGCCGACCGTCTCCGCGAAGCCGCCACCGGGCTGCGCGACGCGGTTGACGGGCTGCGCGGGCCGCAGAACGGCGAGATCCTCCGGCTGGCTCTGCCCGCCTTCGGCGCGCTGGTGGCCGAGCCACTGTTCCTGCTGGCCGACTCCGCGATCGTCGGCCGACTCGGCACGGTCCCGCTCGGCGGCCTGGGTGTAGCCAGCCAGGTGCTGACCACGCTGGTCAATATCTCGATCTTCCTGGCCTACGGAACAACGGCAGCCGTGGCCCGGCAACTCGGGGCCGGCCACCGGGACGCGGCGATCAGGCTGGGCATCGATGGCCTGTGGCTTGCCGCTGGCATCGGCCTCGTCGTGTTCGCCGGGGGCTGGCCGCTGGCGCCGATGCTGGTCCGGGCGTTCGGCGGAACGGCCGGCGTCAGCCACGAGGCCATCATCTACCTGCGGATCAGCCTCCTCGGCGCGCCCGCCATGCTCATCGTGCTGGCCGGCACCGGCGTCCTGCGCGGGCTGCAGGACACCAGGACGCCGCTGCTCGTCGCGGTCGCTGCGAACGCAGTCAACGTGGCGCTCAACGCGACGTTCGTGCTCGGCCTGCACTGGGGCATCGCCGGGTCGGCGTGGGGCACGGTGATGGCCCAGGCCGGGACCTGCATTGCCTACCTCCTGGTGGTGTCCCGCGGTGCCCGGCGCGCAGGCGTGAGCCGCCGCCCGGACCTGGCCGGCGTGCGCTCCGCGGCCTTCGCCGGAGCGTCGCTGGTGCTGCGCACGCTTGCATTGCAGGCGGTCCTGGTCATCATGACCGCGATCGCGGCGCGGCAGGGCGACGCCGCCCTGGCCGCCAACCAGGTCGCGATGCGGGTGTGGAACCTGTTCGTGCTCGCGCTCGACGCCATCGCGATCGCTGGCCAGGCCATCACCGGTCGTTACCTCGGCGCCGGCGACGTTGCCGCGGCGCAGTCCGCAACCCGCCGCATGATCGTCTGGGGCGCTGTCTACGGCTGCATCTTCTCGGTTGTGCTGCTGGCGATCCGGCCGGTGCTCCCCGCGGTGTTCGGCCTCGCTCCCGACGTGCGGCGGTTGCTGCTTGCCGTGATGCTCGTCGTGATTGTGCAGCAGCCGGCGGCGGGCGTGGTATTCGTGCTCGACGGCGTCCTCATCGGCGCGGGCGACCAGGACTACCTCGCGGTTGCCGGGCTAGTGACGCTAGCGGCCTTCTGCGCTGCAGCCTGGGCTGTCGTGACAACTGGCTCTGGCCTGGTCGCGCTCTGGCTGGCGTATTGCGCGTGGATGGCGGCAAGGTTCGCGACACTGACGCTGCGCGTGCGAGGAACGAGGTGGCTCATCACCGGTGCGGTCCGCCGGTGAGCCCAGTCCGCCGGTGATCACAGTCAGTGGCCGAGTGCCAGCACCACGATCCTGAACACGACCGCCACCATCGCGATCACGAGGTACGCCCACATTCCGAGCATGCCGACCCGCCGCCCCGTCGACATCGGTGCCGGTGCCAGCATGGCCAGCGCCGGCATCCGCCAGTTCTGCTTGGCGGCCTCGGCATCCGGCGCGACCGTGCGCTCGCGCCGCCGCGCGCCAGCAGACCTGGCCGCAGGAGGCCTCGCGGCGCCAGCGGGCTTGGCCGCAGCGGGCCTCGCGGCGGCAGCGAGCGCGACCATCCTGGCCCGGCGCCGCGCCAGCTGCGCCAGGCCTGCGACCAGCGCCACAGCCGCGCAGACGGCCATGATCATGACGATCTGCCGCGCCGTGATTCTCGGGAAGACCACCGCCGCGACGAGGATCAACGAGAGCATGATCAGCACGCCGATCACCGCGCCGGTGAACGCGTTGGTCACCTTGCCGTTTACCCACGGGCCGAGGACCGCCTTGTCGTTGCACAGCATCAGCAAGAACACAGTGGCGCTTGGCAGCAGCACCCCCGCCAGTACCTGCACGCCCTCGGTGAACAGGCCCAGCGGGGAGCCGGGGATCAGCACGATTGTCGCCGCGCCCGCGATCAGGGCCGCGTACATGACATAGAAGCCCTTGGCGTTCTTGACCCCGCGGTGCAGCGAGTGCTTGAGGCCGAGGATGTCGCCGAGGGCGTAGGCAGTCGACAGCGACACCGCGAACGCGCCGATCATGGCCGCGTCCAGCAGCGCCACGGCGAAGAGCGCGCCCGCCGCCTTGCCGGCGTAGGCCGCCAGTCCCGCGGCCAGCCCGGCCGTGTCGGTGAAGTGGCCGGCCGCGCGCGTCCCGGTGAATGCGGCGGTCATCGCGCCCATGATCGCCGCACCGCCGATGATCACCACCGCGATGCCGATCCACAGGTCGGCCTTCTCGTACCGGATGAACCTGGGCGTGATCCGCTTGTCGACCACGTAGGACTGCTGGAAGAACAGCTGCCAAGGCGCCACTGTGGTACCGACGATGCCGATGATCATCAGCATGACGGTGGCGAGCTGTCCGCCACCTGGCACGGCCGGGATGACGAAGCCGCGGGCCATCTGCCCGACCGGTGGATGGGCCAGCACGTAAACAGGGATCAGCAGCAAGGAGCCAGCGCAGAACACCATCGCGATCCGCTCGAACCGGCGGAAGCTGCCGGTCATCGCCGACGCAATGATCACCAGCGCTGCCAGCAGCACCGCGACTATCTTCGGCAGGCCGAGATAGCTGGCCGCCAGCGCGATCCCGATGAACTCGGTAATGATCGTCAGCGCATTCAGCATGAACAGGTCGATGACGCTGAAGGCGCCCCAGAATCTCCCGAATCGCTCCAGGATCAGGCGGGCATGCCCGACGCCGGTCACCGCCCCGAGCCGCAGCACCATCTCCTGGTTCACGTAGAGCACCGGGACCAGCAGCACGAAAGTCCACAGCAAGTGCGTGCCATAGTTCTGGCCGGCCTGCCCGTAGACCGAGAATGCCCCCGCGTCGTTGTCGCCGCACATCACGATCAGGCCGGGCCCGACGATGGCAAGCAGCGTCTTCAGCTTCGCCGACGTCGAACTCCGCGCCGCGGTGTCGTCGACGGCGATGGTTCCGAGCGCGCCGCGAATATCTCCGACGTGCGCAGAGTCAAGCGCCGCCCGGTCGAGGCCAGGACGGGATACGTTGCCGGTCGCGGAACTAATGACGGACCACCCCTTTCACCGCTGTTGGGAGCGGGGATCGGGAGGCACGCGCGGCATGCGGCCGGCCTAGGCCGGCCAGGTGCGTCAGGGCGTGAGCGGTGCGCTATCGGGTGCAGGCGCGTGCCGGGAACAGGGAGCGGATTCGGCGAAGGGCCATCTTCGGCCCGGACTATCGGAGTCCATGTCTCGCCTCCTCCGGTCGGTCGTGCGCGGGCGCGCTGCATCCCTGACAACCTCGCGGGGCGGCATGATCCAGGATGAATCCCTGGCCAGGCACCCCCTCGTTAGAGCTTTGGCACTCCACGGCGTAACGCGCGGCCGGGGCCGACGCAGCCACTTGGCCTCACCCCTTATTCCGGGGAGAGGTGTCCTGATCCGGAGCGTCTCTCGACGGTTGGGATCAGTGGCCTATGTCCGAGGAGACGCCTCACCGAACAAGGTGTCCGATATGCAACCTTAACGAGAATGCCTGCTGTGACACGCCGATGTCAAGCAACGCCATGCCCTGGACCTGCGGTTACTCCTGGCCGCCGCGCCTGGCGTCGGGCGGATCGGCGGCCTCGCGGCGGCGCCAGTCCTCGGGCAGCGCGACCTCGAGCACGTCGTCGACGGTGATGAGCCCGATCATTTTCCGCCGCTTGTCGACGACCGGGATCGTGATCAGGTTGTAGTCGCTCATCAGCACCGCGACGTCGACAACATCGGTGTCAGAGCCGACCCGGACCGGGTCATCGTCATAGACATCGCTGACCGGTACCCGCGGATCGGCCTGCAGCAGCGACACCAGCCTGGCTACACCGCGCAGCCGCCCGCCCTCGTCCAGCGCGTGCACGCTGGTCAGCGCCTCGGGCTGCAGGCTGGTCGAGGCGGCGACCGCGGCGATGGCGTCGGCCACGCTCGCGGTGGCGGGAACCGCGACGAAGTCGACCCCCATCAGGCCGCCCGCGCTCTCCGGGTTAAAGCCCATCAGCGTGAGCACCTTCGTGCGCTGGCCGGGCGGCAGCAGGTCGATGACGGGCTGCCGCCGCCGTTGTGGCAGTTCGGCGATCGCGTCAGCGGCATCGTCGGCCCGCATCCGGGCCAGCACCTCGGCGATCTCCAGGTTCGTGCGCGCGCCGAGCAGCCGGGTCGCCCGGTCCTCGTCCAGTTCTTCGAAGACATCGGCTTCAAGCTCGGGATCGGCGTGTACCTGGCCGAGGATCTCCGTTTCCTCCTCCTTGGAGGCGTGCTCGAGCAGGTCGGCGATCTGGGCGGGCTTGAGCCTCGGAATCCGGCCGAACGGCAGCCTGGTCAGCGCGCTGCCGGTGTGCCCGATGAGGGGCTCAAACTTGGCCCATTCCCGGAACGGGTGCTCCCGGCTGGTGTTGCTGTCGGTACGGACGGCCCCGGCGAGCGCGCCAAGCAGCTTCCTCGGGCGCCGGTGGCTGTCCACTCCGCTGACGACCCATTCCCCGTCGCCCGGCGCCAGCTCCAGGTCCGCCGCCCTGATCAGGTGGGCGCTCTCGACGTCAAGGAGCCGGTGCCCGAGCACGTCCGCCCGCAGCAGCACCTCCCCTTCCCGGCGCTCGAACTGCCGCAGGTCGAGCCGGGCGCTGGTGAGCCGTAGCTCCGCCCGGTCCAGCCCGGTGACCTGCTCGATCGGCACGAACACCAGGCGGCTGCCGACCTTCGCGACCAGGCCGGTAACGACGGGATACTCTGCACCGCGCAGGCGCACGATGACATCTGAGAGCCGCCCGATGGAGCCTCCGCTCTTATCTGTGACCGGCCTGCGCAGCAGTTCGGACAGGCGCACGGGCCTGAAGCCCCCGGCCCGGCCCGTATGGCCCGAGTCTGGCGGGCCCGATGTGCCGCTCATCCCCAGTTGCCTTCCCGATGCTGGCGCTCGTCGCGGCAGCCCATCTCGTCTGTCGTACCCTGCCCACCGGGCATCAGCCTGCCACGGCGAAGCCAGCGAGGCCAGGCATGGAGTCAGGACAAGTCGGACCTGCGGCTACCCTGGTCCCCGCGCGACGGTCCCACAAGGTCGGGACAGGACAGGGCTCCCGTGATGTGGCTAGGCGATGGTATGAAGGCCAGATCGAGGGTTGTAGCCGGAGGGGAGGGTGCGGCTGATGGCCATGCGACGAGCCGTGGGCACGCTCGCCGGCAACCCTGAGGGCCTTGCCTACGGCCTCAAGCGCAGGCTCCTCGGCAAACCGCTGATCAACGAGGAACTCGGCGAGCAGCGGCTGTCCAAGACCACTGCTCTCGGCGTGCTCTCCCCCGACGGCATTTCCTCCTCCGCCTACGGCACGGAGGAGATCCTGATCGAACTGCTCAAGGGTGGCCTGGCGGCGACGGCCTTCACGATCCTGCTGCCGATCACCGGCGTGGTCCTGCTGGTCATGGTTCTCGTGGTGCTGTCGTACCGCGAAGTCGTGATGATCTACACCAAGGCCGGCGGCTCGTACGTGGTGGCGCGGGAGAACTTCGGGCCGCGGGTCGCCCAGATCGCGGCCGTGGCGTTGCTCATTGACTACGTCGTCACCGTGGCGGTCCAGGTCGCGGCCGGGACGGCGGCGGTGGCATCTGCCTTCACCGTCCTGGACAACGCGACCACGATGACGCTGATCTCCATCGCGGTCGTGCTGATCATGCTGTACGGCAACCTGCGCGGGATTAAGGAAGCCGGTAAGTCGTTCGCCGTGCCGACGTACCTGTTCTCCTCGGTCATGATCCTCACCATCGTGGTGGGGATCACCAGGGAGATCTTCTTCTCGCTCCCCCGCTGGCACGTGACGTGCACGCACTGTACCTATGCCCAGCAAAGCACGCCGAACCACAGCAGCCTGATCACCCTCGGGCTCATCTTCGTGATGCTGAGGGCATTCGCGAACGGCGGATCGTCGCTGACCGGCATCGAGGCCGTCTCCAACGCGGTCAGCGCATTCCGGCCGCCGGAGGGCCGCAACGCCCGCCGGGTGCTCGTCTACGAGGGCTTGATCCTCGGCACGCTGGTCGCCGGGATCTCCTGGCTGGCGCACGCGACGCACGCCCAGCCGTACGCCTCGGGTGTGCCGACCGTGATCTCGCAGGAAGCGAAGCTGGTCTTCGGCACGTCGCTGTTCGGCAACATCATGTACGGGCTGGTGCAGGCCGCCACCGCCCTGATCCTTTACACCGGCGGCAATACCAGCTTCAACGGGTTCCCGTTCCTGGCTAACTTCGTCGCCGAGGATGCGTTCCTACCCCGCTGGCTGACCAAGCGCGGGCACAGGCTGGTCTTCTCCAGCGGCATCATCGTGCTGGCGACGGTCTCGATCACCCTGCTGGCCGTGGTGGGGTCGAACGTCAACGCGCTGGTGCCGTTCTACGCCCTGGGCGTGTTCACCGCGTTCACCATGGCCGGCCTCGGCATGGCGAGATACCACCACCGGATGCGAGAACCGGGCTGGCGCTACAAGATCGTGATCAACTTCTCGGCCGGGGTGACGTCGCTCGCTGTCGTGATCATCTTCGCGATCGTAAAGTTCACCGAGGGGGCCTGGCTCGTCATCGTCCTGTTCGTCGTTGGCGTGCCCACCCTGATCCGGCTGAATAGGCAGTACCGGACGGAGGCGGCGGTCCTCGAGGGCATCGGCAGCCGGGGCAAGCCGCCGGAGCCGCCAACCTACTCGCGCCGCAGCGTGTACGTCTTCGTCGACAACTTCGACCTGGCCACGATCGCCGCGCTCCGGTACGCCAGGAGCCTGCGGCCGACGTCCTTGCGGGCAGTGCACTTCGTCATCGACAACGTGGTCGCCGATAAGCTGCGCCAGGACTGGGTCCGGGCGAACCCCGCCATCCCGCTGGACTTCGTGGACTGCCCGGACCGGCGGCTGGCCACTGCCGCCGCCGCGCTGGTCGGTGCGGAGGCGGCCCTGCCCGGCGTGGGCGTGACGGCGATCTTGCCGCGCCGCACCTACGCCCCGATCGTCAGCCGTCTCCTGCATGACCGGACCGCCGACAAGATGGCCGCCGCGATCAGCCGGATCCCGCACGCGGCCGCGACCATCGTGCCGTTCGACGTGCGGAGCCGAGTGGAGATGCTGGCCGACCGGGGGCCGATGCGAGGAACCGACGGCCAGGCGCGGTCGACCGCCGGAGCCGCCGGAGCCACCGGAGCCGCCGGAGCCGCCGGGGCTACCGAGGCGGATGGCGGCGAGGCGCGGCCACGCCGGGGAGCTACCAGGGGCGAGCGCGACGAGCCCCTGCCGAAGGCGATGTCGACCCCGCCGGACAGCGGCAGCTACGACCGTCCGCCGCCGTCGCGCAAGGTCAGCCCGATCGGCTCGCTGACGCACCCAGGTCGCGCGATCGCCGAGGGCCGGGTGCACACCGTGGAGATCCGGCCGGTCGAGCACAACACGGTCCTGGCCTGCGATGTCGAGGACTCGACCGGGCAACTCACGGCCCTGTTCTATGGCCGGTCCAACATCCCCGGCCTGCGGCCTGGGGTCAGGGTCCGGCTGCGCGGCCAGGTCGGCATCCGGGAGGGCCGTCCCATCATGATCAACCCGGCGTATCAGCTCCTCGCCCCCGGCACCGAAGACGGCTCGGAGCCCGACGGCAGCGAGCCGTAGGCGCTTCACCACGGCTTCCCCGCTGGCCAAGGCGGCGACCGGCCCGAACCTTGGCGTTCGCACCGCGCGAAGTGAATGCAACCGATCGGCTCTGCCGCCGCTACATAGTAGTGACCAGGCCCGCACGTGCGTTCGAGCCAGGACAGGGGAGCTGTTGAATTCAGCAGAGTTCGCGGAGTTTTATGCCGCCTCCTT
>JASHUG010000261.1 GCA_030040155.1 Streptosporangiaceae bacterium
GGCGTTGACCCCGTCCAGGTGCTCGGTCAGCCGGTCCGGCCGGCAGGTGACGATCTCCCATCCAGGCAGCAGCGAGCCGAGGCGGTCTGCTGGCACGCTGTCGCCGAGCCGCTCCCTGGCGAACAGCAGCTTCACGCGAGGGCCGCGACCAGCTCGTCGATCGGCTTGCGGCGGCCGGTGTAGAACGGGATCTCTACCCTCGTGTGCCGCCGGGCCCTGGCGCCGCGCAGATGGCGCATGAGATCCACGATCCGGTGCAGCTCGTCCGCCTCGAAGGCCAGGATCCACTCGTAGTCGTTGAGCGAGAAACATGCCACCGTGTTAGCCCGGACGTCCGGGTATTCGCGGGCCATCATCCCGTGCTCGGCCAGCAGCTCTCGGCGCTCGGGATCGTCGAGCAGGTACCACTCGTAGGAGCGCACGAACGGGTACACGCTGATGTAGTTCTTCGGCTCCTCCCCCGCGAGGAACGCCGGAATGTGGCTCTTGTTGAACTCGGCGGGCCGGTGCAGCGCCATCACCGACCACACCGGTTCGCTCACCTGGCCCAGGCGGGTCCGGCGGAACCGGGCGTACATCTCCTGCAGGTCGTCGGCGGTCGGCGCGACCCACCAGAACATGTAATCGGCGTCGGCCCGCAGGCCCTGCACGTCATAGCAGCCGCGCGTCACCACGCCCTTTCCCGCCGCCTGCTGGCACAGCTCGGACACCTCGGCCGCGAGGCTGGCCCGCCCACCGGCGCCAGCCGCCGCCTGGTCGATGGCCGCCGGGCCGGTGACACGGAAGACCGACCACATCACGTACCTGATGAGCTCGTTGAGCTCGCGCGCGTTGGGGCGGCTAGCGGCGTGTGACTCCTCGTTCCCTGCCATGTACTCATGTCTACCAGAGAGTTTTATGCGGGGAACGAGGGGCGGCCGGCAGGCTGCGGCCTGCTAGCCAGCCATGTCCAGGGCGCGCGAGTGCGCGATTGCCTCGATCTCCACCAGCTGGCCGGGGTAGCCAAGGACGCTCACCCCGAGCAGCGTGCTTGGCGGCTCATGCTCGGCAAAGTCGGCGTGGACCACGTCCCAGACCGCGCCCAGGTCGGCCGCGTCAGCCGAGGCGACGTAGATCGTTGTCTTGAGCACGTCGGCAAGGCCGGCCCCCGCTGCCGCCAGCGCCGTGACCAGGTTGGCCATGGTCTGGCGGGCCTGCGCAGCGTAGTCGGCACCGCCCGCTACCTGACCGGTCTCGTCGATCGGGCAGGCACCAGCCGCGAACACCAGGCTGCCGGGCGGCGCGATCGCGGCATAGGCGTAGCCGGTCTCCTGATACAAACCCCCGGCCCGGACGAAGTGCGCAGGCATGCGAGCGATGATCGCAGCCGCCGGCCGACGCGGGCAACCGAATTCGGCTCAGCTGCCTGGGTGTATCGTCAGCGCCGAGGATTATCAGTGATGCTGAGCATCAGGACAGCCCTGTAGATTGACAGCCATGAGCGACGCGCTGCCCGATGCGCTGGCTCACCGGCTTGGCTACCTGCTCAAGCACGCCCAGCAGCAGCTGATGCAGGCGGCTGCGCCGGCGATGGCGCCATTCGGTATCGACGGCCGCGAGCTGGCCGTGCTGGCCGTGCTTGGCGCCGGCGCCCCGCTCTCGCAGCAGGAGGCGGCCGAGCAACTCGGGATCGACCGGACCACGATGGTGGCGCATGTCGACGCGCTGGAAGACAAGGGCCTGGTCGAGCGTCACCGCAGCCCGCGGGACCGGCGCAAGAACATCGTGGAGCTGACGCCGGCCGGCCAGAAGTGCCTGCGCGAGGCGGGGCAGGCTCGGGACGAGGTTGAGCGCGACTTTCTCGCGCCGCTCGGCGTGGCCGGCGCCGCCGAGTTCGTCCGTGCGCTGCAGGTGCTGGCGTCAGGCTCAGGCCGGAAATAGCCGGTACCTCGCTCAGCGGCGAGCACCGCCGCCGGTTCGGTCAGGATCCGCTCAGCGCGCTCAACGCGGCCCCGTACAGCAGCCGCTTGTGCTCGGTCAGCGTGGGCGTGTCCTTGCCGCTCAGGCCGGCGGCGAGTTCGATCGCGCGGGGCAGCACGTCCAGGTAGTCGGCTACCTCCGTCGCGATGCCGGCCGCCAGCGCGTCCTCGCCGCCGTACCGGCGGCCGGTCAGCACGGCCTCGTGCAGCGTCCGGCCTGGCAGCTTGGCGGTCAGCAGACTCATGTACTCGGCCGTCAGCGGCAGGCGCAGGTCGGCCTCGGGCATGCACCAGAATCCGCGGTCCGATCGCATGACCGCGAAGTCGTGCGCGCATGCCAGCAGCGCTCCGGCGCCGAAGGCGTGACCGTTGACCGCGGCGACGGTGATGGCCGGAAAGCCCAGCACCCGCCCGAGCACGGCGTAGATGGCGCGCAGGTAGTCGCCGGCGCGCTCGGGTACGCCCGCCAGCCACTCCAGGTCCATTCCGTTGCTGTAGAACTTGCCCTCGCCGACAGTAACAAGCGCGCGCGGACTCTCACTCGCCTCGACCCGGTCCAGCGCCGCGTTCACCGAGTCGAGCCACTCAAGGTTGAACCGGTTCTCACCGGCCCGCATGCGCAGCACCCAGACGCTTCCCTCGCGGTCAAGCTCGATCACCGCATCTCCCTTCGCCCGGCGCCGGCCGGCGCTCGGGTCTCGAGGTAAGCCAGCACCTGATCGGCCGCGAGCCGGGCCGAGGCGATGCACGCGGGGATGCCGACGCCGTCGTAGGCCGCGCCGCAGACGGCCACGCCTGGCAGCAGGCTGACGCCGGCCCGGATCGTGGCAACCCGGTCGAGGTGCCCGACGCTGTATTGCGGCAAGCCCCCGCCCCACCGCGTCACGCGAACGTCGACCGGCGCGCCGCGCACTCCCGTAGCGGCGCCCAGGTCGGCGGCCGCCAGCGCGGCGAGTTCGCCGTCGTCGCGCTGCAGTATCGCGTCCTCACCCAGCCGGCCGACCGAGCACCTGACGATGTGCAGGCCGGGGCTGGACTGCCGCAGGTGCGGCCACTTGTTCGTGCTGTAGGTCACGGCCTTCACTGCCCGCCGGTCCACCGCGGGCACGAGGAACCCGCTGCCGGCCGGTGGCTGCGTGAAGGCCGACTCGGGGTAGGCGAGCGTCACGATCGCCATGCTGGCGTACTTGATCTCGGCAAGCGCCGTTGCAGCCACGTTGCCGCCACTGACCTGCGCGAGCAGCCTGCCCGCGGGGCGAGCGGGTACCGCGATGATGACGGCGTCCGCGTCGAGCGCCTCGGGCGCGTGGGCCGAGCCTACGGTCAGCCGCCATCCGGCCGGCGTTCGCGCGAGCTCGCGCACCATCGCGCTCGTGCGCACGGTTGCGCCCGAGCGCGCGGCGAGCGCCGCCGGCAAGCTGCCGAGCCCCGCGGCGAGCGTGGTGAACACGGCGGCCGGCGCGCCCGGCGTCGGCGCTCCGCCCGCCGGGGGAAGCAGTGCTGCCGCCGCCGCGATCATCGACTTCCGCTCTCGCGCCGCCTGCGCCAGGGCGGGCAGCGTCGCCTCGAACGACAGATCCTCGCATCTACCCGCGTACACCCCGCCAAGCAGGGGCTCGACCAGCCGGTCGACCACCTCCAGGCCGAGCCGGCCGCCGACCCGGCTCGTCACCGACTGGTCACCTGCAGCCGCTGCGGCCGGCTGGGTGAGGTCCTCGGTCGCTCTTGCCAGCCCCTCGACCGAGACGATGCCAGTGGCCGCGAGATCTTCCAGATCGGCGGGCACTCCCATGAACTGACGCCGGGGCAGCGGCCTGATCTGACCGCGAGTCCAGATCCCGGCCGACGTCGTGCCGGGCCGGACCAATCCGCCGGATAGGCCGACGGCATCGATCAACCCGGTGCCCTCAGGCCGGCGGGCCAGCAGCGCCTCGGCGCCCGCGTCAACCTGGCTGCCGCCGACCTCCGACACCGCCAGCTTCCCACCGAGCCGGGGCGACCCCTCGAGCACGGTCACCGCCACGCCGGCATCCCGGAGCAGGAAGGCGGCGGCCAGGCCCGACACTCCGCCGCCGACGACCGCCACCACGGGCTGGCCGGGCGTGCCTGCGGCTGGCACCTGGGCTGTCATCAATCGGTCCCGGCCGGGACCAGCGCGGCGGTCCAGTCGAAGTCGTCGCCCACGCGTCGCAGATGATCACGCGTCGCCCCGTCGCACAGCGCTCCCTTGAGGCCCGCCGCATAGCACTCCCTTGCGGTGACACCAAGCCCGGTCGCGACGGCGTAGTCGACGCTCAGGTTGGTATCGAACATCGCCGGATCGTCTGTGGACACCGAGCACGCGACGCCGGCCGCCACCAGCTTGGGCATCGGGTGCTCGGACTGCGCGGCCACGACGCCGGTACGCAGGTTCGAGACTGGGCACACGTCGAGCACGGTGCCCCGGCCGGCCAATTCGCGAACCAGCCCGGCATCCTCGACCGCACGGATTCCATGGCGCAGCCGATCGGCCCCAAGCTCGTCGAGCGCGCCCCGGACAGAGGCCGGTCCCGCTCCTTCGCCCGCGTGCGGCACCGAGCCAAGCCCGCCGTCTCGCGCGATCGCGAATGCGCGCCGGAACAGCTCCGGTGGGTAGGCCGCCTCGGCACCGCCGAGGCCGAGCCCGACCACGCCCCGGTCTGCGTAGGCGATCGCGTGCCTGGCCACTTGCTCTGCGACCTCCACCGGATGACCGCGGGTGACGTCGGGCGTCAGCCGGACGTGCACGCCGTGCAACTCCCATGCCTGCTGTGCGCCATCGCAGTAGCCGGTGAACACCTCATCGAAGGAGCAGCCACGGGCAACGGGCTCGGACGGCGAGAATATGCCCTCCAGGTAGACGGCGCCGTGGCTGGCCGCTTCGGCGGCGTAGTCGGTAACCACCTGCCGGAAGTCGGCCTCCGTGCGCAGGGCTCCGGTCGTCAGCGTCCAGATCTCGAGGAAGTGCAGGAAATCGGTGAACTGGTAGAGGCCCGCAAGCCCCTCGACGCTGTCAGCCGGCAGCGCAACCCCGTTGCGTCGGGCGATCTCCAGCAGCGTTCCGGCCCGCACGGAGCCTTCGAGATGAACGTGGAGCTCGATCTTCGGAAATGTCACGGTACCGATTATCGCGGCCGCAAGGAACCGGCTGCCGGGCCGGCGCGTCCGAGCAGCATGACGAGGATCACATTCTGCCGCGGCAGCGTCCTTACCGGTGCCGTGGTGCTCGGCGGCTGCCTGCTGCTGACCGCCTGCGCCGGGGCCAGCCCGTCCACGAGCGCCGCTCCCGCCCGGGCCGCCACCGGGACGTCGCACGGCGGGCCGGAGTTCGGACCGGCCAGCTCCACCACACAGAACGGCTCGGCGAGCGGCTCGCCGGCCGCGCAGCAGGCGGCGAAACTCGCTCCTTCCAGCCAGGACATCATCTACACCGCCAGCCTGACCCTGCGATCGCCGAATGCGATGGCGACCGCGAAGCGCGCCATCGCCATTGTCACCGCGGCCGACGGTTACACCTCAAGTGAGCATGCGGTGGCCAGCCGTACCGGCGGGACGGTAAGCCTGCAGGTCAAGGTCCCGGTCTCGGCTTACGGCGACGTGCTGGCCGAGTTGTCCTCGCCCGCGCTCGGCACGCAGATCGCACTGACGCAGCAGGCCACCGATGTCACGCAGGAGGTGGCCGACGTCAGCAGCCTGGTCACCTCGCAGCAGGCCGCGATCACGGCGCTGCAGGGACTGCTAAGCCGGGCCGGCAGCATTTCCGAGCTGCTCCAGGTCCAGCAGCAGATCAGCGGCGATGAGTCGGCTCTGGAGTCGTTGCAGGCACAGCAGCGGGCCCTGGACCACGAGACCAGCTACGCGACGATCACGATGACGCTGCTGAGCCCGAGCCATCATGCGGCGGTGCACAGGCAGCCTGCTCGCCATGGCTTCGTGGCCGGCCTGACGGCCGGCTGGCGAGCCTTCCGGCACGCACTCGGCTGGGTGCTGACGGCGCTGGGTGCCCTGCTGCCGTTCCTGATCGTCGTGGTGATCGTGGCGGGAATCGGCTATGCCGGCCGGCGCAGGTTCGCCAGGCGCGGGGCCGGCCCCACGGCCGCCGACTAGCGCCGGCC
>JASHUG010000262.1 GCA_030040155.1 Streptosporangiaceae bacterium
CTGGCCGATCCCGCTGCCGGTGCAGCGCTGCGGAGCCTGTTCGACGCCGTGCTGGTCGATGAGTACCAGGACGTCAACGCCGTCCAGGCCGACATCGTCCGGCTGCTGCGGCCCGACGGCGATGGCCTGACGTGCGTCGGCGATGATGCCCAGGCGATCTACGCGTTCCGCGGCGCCGACCCCGAGCACCTGCGCGCTCTGGCGACAGCGTTCGCGAACCTCGCGGTGATCCGGCTATCGCGCAACTACCGGTCCCGGCTGCAGGTCCTCCTGCTGGCCAACGAGATCCGGCCGCAGTTTGACGGGCTGGAGCTCACGCTGGCAGCCGAGCGGGGCCACGGTCAGCGTCCGCTGCTGATCCGCTGTCACGACGAAGCGACGCAGGCGCGGGAAATCTGCGCCAGGGTGCTGGCCGAGTACGAGGCGGGCGTGGCCTTCCAGCAGCAGTCGGTCCTGGTCAGGGCCGCTCACCACAGCGATCTGCTCGAGATCGAGCTGACCGCCCGCGGCATCCCCTACGTCAAGTACGGCGGGCTGCGGTTTACCGAGGCCGCGCACGTGAAGGACTTCCTGGCGGCCGCGCGCGTCGTCGCAAACCCGGCCGACGAGCTGGCCTGGTTCCGGGTCATCCGGCTGCACGAAGGCATCGGCCCCGTGCTTGCGGAGCGGGTCATCGACGCGCTCCGGCTCGGCGAGCCCGGCCAGCTTGGCCGCTGGCCCGAGGCCGAGGAGGCGCTGCCGCCGCGGAGCCGGCCTGCGCTGACGGCGACCCTGCGCGGACTGGCAGAGGCCGCGGAGCTGGAGCGCACCGCGGACCGGGCAACCGCGATCCTCGCCGCGCTGCGCGAGCCGCTGCAGGCCAGGTACGCCGACGCCGCTGTCCGGATGGCCGACCTGGAGCGACTGGCCGACGCCGCAGCGGCCAGCCCGTCCCTGCACGAGGCTCTCGTTGAGCTGGCCCTTGATCCGCCGGTCTCGGCCTCTGACCTGGCTGGCCGGCCACGCCTTGATGACGACTTCCTGGTCATCTCGACCATGCACTCGGCCAAGGGTCTGGAGTGGCCGGTCGTGCACGTGCCGCAACTGGCCGACGGAGCGGTACCAAGCGACATGGCCCTGTCGACCCCGGCCGGGCTTGAGGAGGAGCAGCGGCTGTTCTACGTGGCCGTGACCAGGGCCCGCGACCGGCTGTATCTGTACGCGCCGCTGCGGATGCATCACCACCGGACGGCCGCCGACGACCGGCACAGTTACGCGCAGCTCACCCGGTTCCTTGGCGAACGAGCGCTGGCGCAGTGCGAGATCACGCAGGTCACCCCGCCGCGCCCGGTCCTCAAGCCGCTCGCGCCGCTGGCCACGGCCGTCGACCGGGAGCTGAACGCGCTCTGGGGCGCTGGCTAGCGGACGTTACCGATCATCGCGCGCGATCAAGGTGTTCAGCATCCCGACGATATGCTGCAGCCCGGCGGCGGTCGCATCGAACTTGCCGCGCATCTCGATGAATCCATCATCGACATGGGACCGCAGGTCCGTCATTTCTCGGCGCAGGTCGCTAATTTCCTGGCGCTGGCTGGTCAGATCTCCGCGCTGGCTGGTCATTTCCTGGCGCATGTCGCGGATGTCCTGGCGCGTCGCGTTGTGCAGTCGCGTGTTGTGCTCGCGAAACTCGCGGAGTTCCGTGCGCAGGTCTGCCATCGCGCTATCTGAGCGGGCGGCCAGCGCACTCGCCGAGGCCGCTTCCTGCTCGCTGCGTCGAACCCGCTCGTCCAGGTCGGTCACCTGGGTCTCGAGAGTGTTGATGCGAGTCTCGTGGTCGGGCGGCTTGGCCATGCCGGGAGCATACCGAGCGCGGCTGACAGATCCGAGCGATCGCGGAGTGCTGTCAGGTTGGGCCCGGTCCGGTGCCCGCGGGGTACTTCAGCGCGGAAGCCGTCAGCTTGGCGTTGGCCGCCGTGGCCAGGTCGATGTCCAGCACGTCGGCCAGCAGAATCAGGTAAAGCAGCACGTCAGAGAGTTCTTCGCCGGCCCGTGTCCGGAGCGGCTCATCCTTGGCCAGCTCGCGGGCCGCGTCGGCGGGCAGCCACTGGAACAACTCCGCCAGCTCACCCACCTCCCCGACGAGGGCGAGGAGTACCGACTTGGGATCATGGTAGCTATGCCATTGCCGGTCAGCGGAGAACTGGCGCATGCGGTCGCGTAGCGCCCGGAGATCAGACACGGTAAGCAGCATGCCACGGCGGGGATCCAGCGGGGAAACGGCCAGGAACTGACACGCATGTCAGGCAAGCTGGTACAGATCATCCCGGTTCATGCCTGAAACTACCGAAGTTACCGGAGAACCTCAGCAAGCCGTGGAATGCCGTTACCTGAGCCCTAGTTGGAGAATAGCTGTATGAAAAGCAATAGGCAGACCGCGGCGGTACTTGGAGCGTGCGCGGTGGCGGCCCTGATTGCTGCCTGCGGCAGTAGCAGCCCGTCCCCTAGCTCCAGTACTCCGCCGTCGACTCCTTCTTCATCGCCTGCTGCGACATCCTCGGTGCCGACCACCGGAAGCGCGCAGGCTCAGATCAAGAGTAACTGGCAGACTTTCTTCGCCGCCTCCACTCCGGTCGCGACGCGCGTAAAGCTGCTGGAGGACGGCCAGCAATTCCAGTCCATCCTCAAGTCCCAGTCCGGCCATGGCCTGGCATCGACGGCATCGGCCAAGGTCCTGAGCGTGGGCATGGTCTCGTCTAGTCAAGCGCTAGTAAAGTACGACATTCTTATCGGGGGGGCGACAGCACTCCCGGACCAGAACGGCGACGCTGTTCTGCAGAACGGAACCTGGAAGGTGGGCGTGCAAAGCTTCTGCGGACTGCTCAAGCTAGAGGGCCTGAAGCCCCTTCCAGCCGCGTGCTCGAGCTCTGGCTAAAGCGTGGTCAGCCCAGTCGATATTTCTGAGGGCGAGGCGGCGTCTGTCCGCCGTGGCGGACGCCCCATCGCCCTCGCTGTGCTGTCTGTCGTCCTGTTCCTGACATTCCTCGACAACACGATCGTCAGCGTCGCGCTCGGGAACATCCAGACGCAGCTGCACGCCGGGGTGTCATCGCTGCAGTGGGTAGTCGGTGCCTACGCGCTGACGTTCGCCGGAGCGATGCTTGCCTTCGGCATGGTCGCCGATGAGTTCGGCCGCAAGAAGGTCATGCTCATTGGCATCATCATCTTCTGCGGCGGCTCGGTGCTGTCCGGCTCGGCCAGCGGCAGTCACGCGGTCCCGCTGCTCATCGGCGGCCGGGCCGTAATGGGCTTCGGCGCGGCGGCCAGCGAGCCCGGCACGTTGTCAATGCTGCGGCACCTGTACACGACCGAGCGGACCCGCGCCCGGGCGCTCGGCGTCTGGACGGCCGTTTCCGGGCTGGCCCTCGCGCTCGGGCCGGTGCTCGGCGGGGCGCTGATCGGGGCCTGGAGCTGGCGGGCCATCTTCTGGTTCAACCTCATCGTGGGCGCGATCGCGCTGATTGCCGGGGCCATCGTGCTCCCGGAGAACTCCGACCCGGACGCGCACCGGGTGGACATCCCAGGGTTCGTGCTGGGCGGCGCCGCGATCTCCGCACTGGCGTTCGCAGTGATCATCGCCGAGAGCAGCGGATTCTCCTCGCCGGTCGTGATCGCGCTGCTGTGCATCTTCGTCGCGGCGGTCGGGGCGTTCGCGTGGTGGGAGTACAAGGCGCCGCATCCGCTACTTGACGTCCGCTTCCTGCGCGTGCCGAGATTCCTGACCGCGAACGTGCTGGCGTTCTGCGCCTATTTCGCCACGTTCGCCGTCTTCTTCTTCACCGCGCTGTACCTGGAGGAGGTTGTCGCCGACTCCGGGTTCCAGATCGCGGAGATCTTCCTGCCGATGACCGCACTGATGGTGCTCGCGTCCGTGCTCGCAGGGTTCTGGACGATCAGCGCCGGGCTGCGCTGGTCCATGTTCATCGGGTGCCTGCTGTTCGCTGCCGGCCTCTTGCTGACCGCGATCACGATCAATCCGCATCCTTCCTACCTGCCGCTCGCGGCGTCGCTGTCGCTGGCCGGCATCGGTGTCGGCGCGACCGTGGTGCCGGCGACCTCGGCGGCGCTGTCGTCGATTCCGCCGGAGCGCTCGGGCATGGCGGCCTCGGCCACCAACACCAGCCGCGAGATCGGCGCGGTGACCGGCGTGGCCGTCCTCGGCGCGCTTGTCAATGCCAAGCTGCACTCGGACATCGTCGCCAGCATGGTGAAGCTGCATCTGCCCGTGGCGCTGCAGAGCGTGGTGATCAAGGGGGTCGAGACCGGCAGCGCCACCGGTCCCCTGGCGGCCAAGGAGGCGGCGGCATACGGGTCAATCGGAACGGAAGTTCTGAACGCCGCGTACAACGCCTTCGCGGCCGGACTGCATGCGGCCCTCTACCTCTCGGCCGGGCTGGTGCTGGTAGCGGGCGTGTTCAGCTTCATCGTGCTCGGCCGGCGCGAACAGCCTGGGCCGGGGTTGTTCAAGCGGAACGGCAGCGACGCTAGCGTTTAGGCCGTGAGCACCAAGACGTGCGACGTCGCCGCGTGCGTGTCCGGTTACGCCGCCAGGCTGCATGCTTCTATCGGCGACGATCACCACGTAGCCTCTCCTCTCGGAGCCTGGCTGCTGCTTGCCTTAGCGGCCCCGGCCGGCACCGGAGAAGACCTCGTTACCCTCGAAGACGTCCTCGGGTGCGATGTCAGCTCGGCGGCAGCGGCCGCGGCCGCGCTGCTCGCAAATCCGCATCCGCTGGTCGCGAGCGCCGCGGCGGTGTGGACAGCGGGCGGCACGGCGCTCAGCGCCGAGTTCAAGCGGTGGCGGGACGCACTCCCGGCCGAGGTGACCCGCGGCGCGCTCCCCGACCAGGCCGGGCTGGACACGTGGGCGCGCGAGAACACATTCGGGCTGATCGAGAAGTTCCCCGTGCACCGGACCGCCGACCTGTACCTGGTGCTGGCGACCGCACTGGCGACCAAGGTCAGCTGGCAGGTCCCGTTTGAGCTGGCCCCGGCGGCCGAGCTTGGCCCCGACAGCAGCTGGTCCAGCCTGGTCAGCCACGTGCTGCGGGCGCCCAGCGTGGATCATCGGCCGGCTCCGGGTCACACTCAGTTCATCGCCGAGGCCGGGGAGGCCGGCGACGTCGCGGTCCATGCTGCAAGTGCGCAGGACGGCCTCCTGGTCGTCTCGGTCGCGGCGGATCGGGCGGTGGCCGCGGGCGACGTCCTCGCGGCCGCCCACCGGATTGCCTCCGCGCTGGCCGTCGGCGGTCCGGTGCGGCGTCGCGCCCTGGCCGACCTGCCGCTCGGGCCAGGACCCGCGTGGGTGCTGCGAGAGGAGCGGTCATCTGCGGGCCGCGACACATATACCGCGGTATTGCCTGCCTGGCAGGCGCGATCCGGGCTCGACCTGCGGGATCCGGTGCTCGGCTTCCAGGCAGCCAAGAACGCGCTGACCCCTGGCGGCGACCCGTGGCAGGTGCGGCAGGCCGCCATGGCCTCTTACACCCGCTAT
The DNA here is from genome assembly GCA_030040155.1 of Streptosporangiaceae bacterium. Classification (GTDB taxonomy): domain Bacteria; phylum Actinomycetota; class Actinomycetes; order Streptosporangiales; family Streptosporangiaceae; genus JAJYUU01. The sequence continues at coordinate 5,531 of JASHUG010000262.1, forward strand.
GGCTTCGAGGCCGCCGCGGTCACGGGCATGGCCGTCAGCATGGCGATGAGAGTCCCGATCCCGCACCGCGTCGCCGACCTGCGATTCGCGCATCCGTATGCGGTGGTAGCGGTTACCACGGACGGGAACGGGGCGACCCCCGCGACTGCCACTGGTCGTTCCGAGTGGCACGGGCTGCCTGTGTTCTCGGCCTGGGTCACCGTGCCGTCGGAGGCTTCGGACGATGCGCCAGGTGCTGAGGCGAGTCCCGGCCGGCCGCTGTGAGCGCCGCGTACGACGCCAGCGCCTGGTCGGGCTTCGGCGAGTCTGTTGCCACCGCCGCGGCCGCACTCGCGGGCTTGCTATTCATCGCGGTCTCGATCAACCTGCGCCAGATCCTGGCCGCTAAGGGCCTGCCCAGCCGAGCGGCCCAGACGCTGATCCTGTTCGGAACGCCGCTCATTACGGCGGTGCTGGTGGTTGTCCCCGGCCAATCCGGGCTGATGCTCGGCCTTGAACTGCTGGCCACCGGGCTGGTCATCGGGAGCGCGCAGACCTACCTGGACCTGAACACGGTCAGGAACGAGGAGGAGACGACGCAGCGGCGGCTGATCGGGCGCGTGTTCCCGGCGCTGATCAGCTGCGGCTGCCTGGTGGTCGCCGGCGCGACGCTGATCGGGCAGGCCGGGGGCGGGCTCTACTGGCTGGTCCCGAGTGTCATCGCCGCCCTGGTCTTCGGCCTGAGCAACGTCTGGGTGCTGCCGGTCGAGATCCTCCGCTAGTTTGCCGCTATGCACAGCGTCGACGCGACGACCGAGCAGATGATCAGGTCGGTGCTCGCGTACGCGGAGAACCGGCTGCGGCTCGACCCGGTGCCCCTCGACAAGGGCTCGCATGACCCGTCCGAGCTGGACTTCGCGGTGCGCGGCCTGCTCGGCGAGGAGGGTCACGACCCGGACCAGGTCCTCGGCGTCTACGCCTCGGTGCTGGCCCCGGCGGTGATTTCGGCCGATAGCCCGAGGTTCCTCGGCTTCATCCCGGCG
>JASHUG010000263.1 GCA_030040155.1 Streptosporangiaceae bacterium
AGGCCATCTGAGTCCCGTAGATCACTAGCGTCCCGTAGGTCACCCCTCTACCGCGTCGGACGGGCTGGCCGGTCGATGGGTGTGAAGTTTGCATGGCTAGAAGCACTCGGGAGCGCTCTGTGGCCATGCGAACTTCACACCCATGCCGCGCTTGGTTGGTGCAAACGGGGTAAAAGGCCCGAAGCGCTACGAGCCTCCGTCGGCGATCCGTGGACGATGTTGCCAACAGGGGTCGCTGGAGTCGGCGCGCGGGCTAGCGCCCAGGCAAGATCCGCACCATGGGGCAGCCCGCAAAAGCGAAATATAACGCGAGTTGGCCTAGACGTATCTCGTACTGCTGTGTCTATTCTGGCCACGAGTTGTCACGTCGTGATACCGATGCTCTGGTCAAGGGTTGGACGGCGCATCGGCAGGCGAGGATAGCGTTGAGACCGCGGGCTGAACCCGCGGAGCACGGAGGTTCAGGGAATGGCGACGAAGGACACCGGTGGCCAGCGGCAGGCGCCAAGGCGCACTGAGGAAGAGCAAGAGGCCTCGCCGCAAGAGACCGACGAGGTCCGGGAGCGACAGGACAAGCTGACAGACGACGTCGACGCGATCCTGGACGAGATCGACGAAGTCCTCGAGGAGAACGCCGAGGAGTTCGTCCGGTCGTACGTTCAGAAGGGCGGCGAGTAACCCGAGCACGCCCTGAGCTGCGCGCGAAACGAGCGAGCCGGAGGGGCGCGGCATCGCCTGGACTGAGGAGCGGCAACGAGCGAGCCGGAGGGGCGCGGCGGCGCCTGGACTGAGGAGCGGGTTTTGCGACGAGGGAAGGCGACGCGCCAGCGCGCCCCGAGGGCTGAGCGGGAAGCGCTGCGACGAGGGAAGGCGACGCGCCAGCGCGCCCCGAGGGCTGAGCGGGAAACACAGCCCTGAGCGAACGCCAGCACTCCCCGGCGTCGCGGGGCCGACGCCGGGACTAGGGTCATAGCAGGTTCGTAGTGCGAGGGCGGCCAGCCGGGTAACGCCGCGGGCGCCTCTAAGCGGTGTAACAGGCCGGAAGGACGTTTGCGGTGGGCGGCATTGAACCCCAGTCACGGTGGCAAGCTTCGGCATTCCTGGCCGCGGGCTCTTCTTCATTCACTGACTTCCTCACAATGACCGCGCCAGAGTTGCTGCCGGTCGGCGCGAGCGTCTCCGCCGGCGGTGCCGGGGCTGCCTCCAACGACATCCCGCACGGCACCACGATCGTCGCCGCGGTGAGTGCCGACGGGGTCGTGATGGCCGGCGACCGGCGGGCGACAGCCGGCAACATGATCGCGCAGCGCGACGTCGAGAAGGTCTTCCGCAGCGACGAGTACACGTGCGTCGGATATGCCGGCGTGGCCGGCACCGGCGCCGAGCTGATCAGGCTGTTCCAGGTTGAGCTCGAGCATTACGAGAAGCTGGAGGGGCGGTCGCTGTCACTGGAAGGCAAGGCGAACCGCCTGGGGGGCCTGGTGCGCAGCAACCTCGGCGGCGCGATGCAAGGCCTTGTCGTCGTGCCGTTGCTGGCCGGGTATGACGAGGAGACCGGACGCGGCCGGATCTTCAGCTATGACGTCACCGGAGGCCGGTACGAAGAGCAGCGGTTCACCGGCGTCGGCTCCGGCTCGCTGTTCGCCCGCGGCGCGCTGAAGAAGCTCTACCGCGACGGCATGTCGACCGACGACGCCGTACTCGCCTGCATGCAAGCCCTCTACGACGCCGCCGATGACGACTCGGCGACCGGCGGACCCGACGTCAGCAGGCGGATCTTCCCCGCGATCGCGACCGTGACCGAGGACGGCTTCAAGCGGCTGTCGGAGGAGGACGCGGCCAGGTACGCTCTGGCCGTCGTGAACGAGCGGATGCAGCTGCCCGACGGGCCGGCTGCGCAAATGCAGCAGATTACGTCCTGAGCTTCACGCCGACCACTCGAGTAAGGAACGCCAGCGGTGTCGATGCCGTTCTACGTGTCACCTGAGCAGGTGATGAAGGACAAGGCGGACTACGCCCGCAAGGTCCTGACGCGGATCCGCAGCGGCGTCGTGATCACCTGCGATGCCGGCATCCTGTTCGTTGCGCCCAATCCGTCAAGGGCGCTACGGAAGTTCAGCGAGCTTTATGACCGGATCGCCTTCGCCGCGGTGGGCCGGTACCCCGAGTTCGAGACCCTCCGCAAGGCCGGCGTCCGGTACGCCGATATGACCGGCTTCCAATACGACCGGCGGGATGTTACCTCGCGCGGCCTCGCCGATTGGTACGCCCAGTTGCTCGGCAGCCTGTTCACCGACAGCGCCAAGCCCTACGAGGTCGAGATCGTGGTCGCTGAGGTCGGAAATAGTGCCGATACCGATCAGATCTACCGGATCATCTTCGACGGCTCGGTCGCCGAGGAGCATGGCGGTTTCGTCGTGATGGGCGGCCAGGCCGAGCGAGTCGCGGAGGTCCTCAAGGAGAGCTACCGGCCTGGCCTTTCGCTGCAGGAAGCGATGGGGCTGGCGATGGCCGCGCTGGCGGTGCAGAACGAGGGAGGCAGCAGCGAGAACATCACCGGGGATCAGCTCGAGGTAGCGCTCCTGGATCGCAGCCGGACCTATCGGGCCTTCAAGACGGTGGCTGGCCCGCGCCTGGACACGCTGCTCGCCGAGGCCAAGAGCCCGGCCCCGCTGTCGGCCAGCGCCGAGGGGAGCCTGCCCGCCGGCTCGGACGAGAACAGCCAGCCCTCCGCGGACGCGCCCGACGAGGCGCCAGAGAGCAGCTGAGCGACGGCCAGCGCACAGCGCCGGCCGGTCGAGGTGGCCAGCCGGCAGGCGGACGCTCGGCCCCGAGCGGGGTAGACAGGCGTTGGTACTGTCGATATCGGGACGTGCGGCCGCAGCGCCGCAACCCGGGCAGGAGGATACCGTGACAGCGGACCTGGCGAGCATCACCGGCATTGAGACTCCGACCCGCCTGCTAATCGGCGGTCAGTGGTCATCGGGCCGGTCAGGAACGCTGCCGGTGGTAGACCCGGCGACCGAGGACGTCCTCACCGAGGTGGCCGATGCCAGCCCGGAGGACGGCCTGGAGGCAGTCGAGGCGGCCGCGGGCGCGCTGCCCGCGTGGTCAGCCACCCCGCCGAGACAGCGCGGAGAATGCCTGCGCAAGGCGTGGGAGCTGATGGTCCAGCGCTCGGAGCAGCTTGCCCGGCTGATGGTGCTGGAGAACGGCAAGGCGCTCAGGGACGCGCGCGGCGAGGTCTTGTATGCGGCGGAGTTCTTCCGCTGGTACGCCGAGGAGGCCGTGCGGATCGACGGGCACCTGTCGGTCGCCCCGTCCGGCGCCAACCGGATCATGGTGCTCAGGCAGCCGGTCGGCGTCAGCTACATGATCACCCCGTGGAACTTCCCGGCGGCGATGGCGACGCGCAAGATCGGCCCGGCGCTCGCCGCGGGCTGCACGGTAGTGCTCAAGCCGGCCAAGGAGACTCCGCTGAGCGCGCTCGCCGTGGCCCAGATCCTGGCCGAGGCGGGCGTCCCCGATGGCGTCGTCAATGTCCTGCCGACGATGAAGCCGGGTCCGCTGACGCAGGCGCTGCTGGCCGACCCGCGGGTGCGCAAGCTGTCCTTCACAGGGTCGACCGAGGTCGGCCGGATGCTGCTCAAGCAGGCCGCCGATTACGTCACGAACTGCTCCATGGAACTGGGCGGCAACGCGCCGTTCCTGGTGCTGGACGACGCCGACGTGGACGCCGCGGTCGACGGCGCGTTCCTGGCCAAGATGCGCAACGGCGGCGAGGCGTGCACTGCGGCGAACCGGTTCTACGTGCACGAGAAGGTAGCGTCCGAGTTCTCGGCCAAGCTGACGCAGCGGCTGGCCGCGCTGAAGGTCGGTCCCGGCCTAGAGGACGGTGTCGACCTCGGGCCGCTCGTGAACGCCGACACCCGCTCCAAGGTCGCCGAGCTGGTCGACTCGGCCACCGGCGCTGGCGCGAGGGTACTGACCGGCGGTCAGGCACCCGAGCGGGCCGGCTATTACTACCTGCCGACCGTGCTGGACAGCGTGCCTGCCGGGGCCGGAATCCTGTCGGAGGAGATCTTCGGGCCGGTCGCGCCGATCGTCAGGTTCACCGACACCGACCAGGCGATCGCGCTGGCCAACAACACCGAGTACGGGCTCGTGTCCTACCTCTACAGCGGTGACCTGCGCCGCGCTCTTCAGGTTGCTGAGCGGCTCGAGGCGGGCATGGTGGGAATTAACCGGGGCGTGGTGTCGGACCCGGCCGCGCCGTTTGGCGGCGTGAAGCAGTCAGGCCTCGGGCGCGAGGGTGCGCACGAAGGGCTGCTTGAGTACACCGAGACTAAGTACATCGCCGTCGACTGGTAGCTGGGGACGGATGGACAGACGGATATTCGGGCTCGAGAACGAGTACGGCGTCACCTGCACGTTCCGCGGCCAGCGGCGGCTGTCCCCGGACGAGGTGGCCAGGTACCTGTTCCGGCGGGTCGTCTCCTGGGGGCGCAGCAGCAACGTCTTCCTGCGCAACGGCGCTCGTCTGTACCTGGACGTGGGGAGCCATCCCGAGTACGCAACGCCCGAGTGCGACAGCCTTATCGATCTGGTCACGCACGACAAGGCGGGGGAGCGGATCCTCGAGGGCCTGCTCGTCGACGCCGACACCCGGCTGCGTGAGGAAGGCATCGCCGGCGACATCTACTTGTTCAAGAACAACACGGACTCGGCCGGCAACTCCTACGGGTGCCACGAGAACTACCTGGTCGGCCGGCATGGCGAGTTCGGCCGTCTCGCGGACGTCCTCATCCCGTTCCTCGTCACCAGGCAGATCATCTGCGGGGCCGGCAAGGTGCTGCAGACGCCGCGGGGCGCCGTGTACTGCGTCAGCCAGCGCGCCGAGCACATCTGGGAGGGAGTCAGCTCAGCCACGACTCGTTCCCGCCCGATCATCAATACCAGGGACGAGCCGCACGCGGACGCTGAGCGGTTCCGGCGGTTGCACGTCATCGTCGGCGACTCGAACATGAGCGAGACCACGATGCTGCTCAAGGTCGGCGCCACCGATCTCGTGCTGCGAATGGTCGAGGCCGGGATCGTGATGCGCGACCTGACGCTGGAGAACCCGATCAGGGCGATCAGGGATGTCAGTCACGACATGAGCGGCAGGCGCAAGGTGCGGCTGGCCAACGGTCGTGAGGTCAGCGCGCTCGACATTCAGCAGGAGTACCTGGCGAAGGCGCAGGACTTCACCGCGCGCAAGGGACCTGACCCGGTCACCGCGCGGGTACTCGACCTGTGGGAGCGGACACTGCGCGCGGTGGAGAGCCAGGATCTTGAGTCGGTGGCCAGGGAGATCGACTGGGTCACCAAGTACCAGCTCATCGAGCGCTACCGAGCCAAGCATGACCTGCCGCTGGCCTCGCCCAGGGTGGCCCAGCTAGACCTGGCCTACCACGACGTGCACCGCGGTCGCGGTCTCTACTACCTGCTGCAAAAGCGGGGGGCGGTGGAGCGGGCCTGCCGTGACATCGACATTTTCGCGGCCAAGTCGATCCCGCCGCAGACCACACGGGCGCGGCTGCGCGGCGAATTCATCCGCCGGGCGCAGGAACGGCGCCGCGACTTCACCGTCGACTGGGTGCACCTGAAGCTCAACGACCAAGCGCAGCGGACGGTGCTGTGCAAGGATCCGTTCCGCTCGGTCGACGAGCGGGTGGAGAAGCTGATCGCGGGCATGTAGCCAGGCCGGCGGGCAGTGCCGTATTGAAGGAATTAAGGCAGCCGGCGGAGGTGTACTTTCTCACTGGATATACGGTGCTCGTGTGGAATAAAAACTTGCCGTCGGGACTGCCCGGACGCGGTGCCCCTGGTCGGCTTTATGCCTGCGAGGTCCAGCCGGGTGAACGGTGCGTGACCCGATGCTCTGCCTGCCCTATCCGGTCAGATGGTGACGGTAGGCTAACAGGCCTTGAAGCCAAACACAGAGGATTAACATGCGCCGCATCGCCGCGACCCTGCTAGTCCCGCTAGTTGCCTGTGCGGCCCTGGCGGGCTGCGGCTCGTCGAGCCCCACCTCCGCGAGCAACACCAATGCCGCGGTGAAGGTGACCGGGACTTTCAACAAGACGCCGGACGTGGTCATCCCACACGCGGATCCCTCCAGCAACCTCGCTTACAGCACTCTTATCAAGGGCACAGGGGCGAAGCTGATCAGCGGCGATGACACCCTGGCCAACGTGACCGTTTACAAATGGTCGGGCAAAACGAGCTCGCTTCTTGACAGCACCTACTCCACGGGCGCCCAGCTGATTCCCGCGGATCTGGGGCTGCCGGGCCTGGTCACCGCGCTGAAGAACGCGACCCTGGGCAGCCGGGTCGTCGCGGTCCTGCCTCCCAAGGACGCCTACGGCACAACTGGCAACTCGCAGATCGGCGTTACCGGCAGCGACACCCTCGTCTGGGTCCTCGACCTGCTGCAGCAGTTCTCGCCCGACGCTGCGGCCACCGGGCAGCGCGTCTCGCAGGGCGGCGGCAAGCTGCCGACGGTCTCCTACCCGCTGATTGGCCAGGCTCCGACGGTCACGGTCCCGAAGAACTCCCCGCCCAGCAAGCTCTCGGTCACGACGCTGCTCAAGGGCAGCGGGCCGAAGCTGACTCTCGGCGACACCGTCGTGGCCCAGTACGTCGGAGTGATCTGGCGCACGAAGAAGGTCTTCAGTGAGTCCTGGTCGACGTCCGCTGAGGCCGCGAGCGACCTCTTCAGCTTCCAGCTCGGCGGCGAGGTCCTCACGGGATGGAACGACGGCCTGCCAGGGGTCACGGTCGGCAGCCGGGTCATGCTGGTCATCCCGCCGGCGCTCGCCTACGGGCCCGCGGGCGGGGAGGCCAGCGCCGGCATCAAGAAGAACGACACGCTCGTGTTCGTCATCGACATCGTGGGGGTTCAGCCAGCATCAAGCTGAGCCGGGCCCGGCTGTTCCCGGCGGGATAAGGTCGGCCGCGTGCCGGCCCGCGGCACCCGCCGCGAGGAAATAGGCCAGGTCTTCGTCCAGGCCACGGCCCATGGTGGACAGCGGGACGGGGCAGTCCTGCAGCACCTCGGCTAGGCCTGCCACGCCGACGCGGACCAGGTTGTGACGGCCAGCCAGTGCCTGCGCCGCGGTCAGCAGTTCGGTGCCGAACTTGCCGGGCAGCTCGGGAACGACGATGTCGGCCCTGGCGAGCGCGACTCGGCCGTAGGCGGTCAGGCTGTGGTGCGAGATGCCGCGGTGCCGTTCGCGCCGGTCCGCCTCGCTGACCCGAAGCGAGCCGACCGGCGTGCCGCCGAGCACCGCCGCGGCATTGATCGCCTCACCCGACGCCACGCCGGAGAAGCCCCAACGGGTGCCCGTGCCGAGGTTGCCAGGTCCTTGCGCGACCACCGTCATCTCGGCGCCGAGCACGTGCCTGGCCGCCAGCAGCCCGCTGTGCAGGGTGACAGCCTCGAGGTCGCCGCCGAAGGACTGGCCGACCGTTATGGTCCCGGCCAGCCAGCCGAGATCGACCAGGGCGGCCGCCGAGCGGGAGAACCAGGCGGGCAGGGCGCCGCCATCGAGCATCACGTAGGCGACCACCGGGCCCCCGGCCTGGCCTCCTGGCTCGGCCTCGAGCCGGGCCGCGCGGTAGGCCGCGAGGATCGCCGGGAGGGCCGAGTGCAGGTCCGCGACGACAACCGGCATTCCCTCAAGATCGTCGGCTTCCCTCAGCATGTCGTGGTACTCCGAGCCCTGCTCGTCGGCTCCGAGCACGGTGGCCTGCAGCGGCGTGTACCGAGCCTTGATGAGGTGGCCGGGTCCTGGCCGGTCGGGCGGCAGCCGGTCGGGAATCGCGACCACCAGCGCGTACCCGCCTGTGCCCAGGCCAAGATCGAGCGCCCCCGTGTTGAGCAGGACCCGGTCGCCCGGCTGGGGGACACCGGTCAGCTCCGGGTAGGCCAGTGCCCTGATTGTCCGGCTGAGGTCGCCGCCGGCGGCATCGCCGATGGCGACCTCCAGTTCGATTGCCCCCCGCCACGACCTGCCGAGAGCGGAAACCTCGCCACTACGCCACCTGATCACTCCGGCAGGGTAGCGTCGGTGGCGGGAAAGGAAGGCGATGTCCCGGCGGAAGACCGAGCGGCTGCTCAGCCTTGTCGTCTGCCTGCTGTCGGCCCGCAGGTACCTGACGGCGAGCCAGATCAGGGATGCCGTCCCCGGCTACCCGGACTCGTTCGACGCGTTCAAGCGCATGTTCGAGCGGGACAAGGATGAGCTTCGGGAGCTGGGCATCCCCCTTGAGACCGGGATGAACGCCGGCGGCGAGGACGAGCCTGGTTACCGGATCTCGCAGCAGGCCTACGAGCTGCCCGACATCCGGCTGGAGCCGGACGAGGCCGCTGTGCTCGGCCTCGCGGCGCGAGTCTGGCGCCGGGCCGAGCTCGCCGGCGCAGCCGAAGGCGCCCTGCTCAAGCTGCGGGCGGCCGGGATCGATGCGGAAGACATGACCCAGCCAGGCATCGAGCCGCGGCTGCAGACGGGCGAGGCTGCCTTCGGCCCGCTGTGGGAGGCCGTCAGGGACCGCCGACCGGTTTCGTTCGAGTACCTCGCGCCCGGACGTAGCAGCCCACAGCGGCGCCAGCTCGAGCCGTGGGGCGTCGTGAACAGGCGCGGCCGGTGGTATGTCGTTGGGCATGACCGTGACCGTGGCGAGCAGCGCGTCTTCCGGCTCAGCCGGGTTCTCGGTCAGGTTCAGCTCACCGGCCCGGCCGGGTCGGTGACGGTGCCGCCAGGGACTGACGTCCGCGCAGCGGTACGAGACTGGGATCACACCGACGCCCCGCCGCCGGAAATCTGCAAGCTGCGGATCCGATCCGGCGGTGCCTATGGCCTGCGGCGGCACGCCGTCAGCACCAAGCCCGACGCCGAGCCCGGCTGGGATCTGGTCGAGGTTCCGTTCTCCGACATCGGCTGGTCGGCGGAGCACATCGCCTCGTTCGGCGCGGACGTCGTCGTGCTCGAGCCCGTGGACCTGCGTGAGGCCGTCATCGGGCGGCTGAAGGGAGCGCTGGCATGACCGCCGACGTGCCGGTCCGTCCTGGGCGGGCAGTGGCCAGGGGATCCGCGGCTGGCCAGGCCGAGGGATCGACGGGTGGCCCGGCCCGCGGTTCGACGGGTGGCCCGGCCCGCAGCGGGGCGGCTGCCCCGGCCCGCGGCCCGACCGCAACCGATCGCCTGCAGCGGCTGCTGGCGCTGGTGCCGTATGTCGTCAGCCGCAACGTCGTGGGCATGGCCGAGACTGCCGCGGCCTTCGGGATCTCCGAGCGGGAACTGGTCGATGACCTCAACATGCTCTGGTGCGTGGAGCTGCGGTCGCCCGACCCCTACTGCCCGATCGACCTGTCCTACGAGGGCGGCGAGATCATGGTCAGCGAGGCTGAGGCGATGGACCGGCCGCTGCGCCTCGGAGTGGACGAGGCCTGCGCGCTGCTTGTCGCGCTGCGGATGCTGGCCGAGCTGCCGAGCATCGGTGATGGCTCGGCCCTGAGCCGGACCATCGCCAAGCTGGAGGCGGCGGCAGGCGCGGCGGGCAACCCAAGCGCCCAGGTTGCCGTCCACGTCGATGATGTGACCAGCCAGTCGGTCACCGCGCACGTGACCGATGCGCTGAACCGGAGCCGCCGGCTGCACATTTCCTATTACGTGCCAGGCCGCGACGAGGCCACCGAGCGTGACGTCGACCCGATGCGGCTCCTGGTCGTGGAGGGCCGCAGCTACCTGGAGGGCTGGTGCCGGCGTGCCAGCGCGGTGCGGCTGTTCCGGCTGGACCGGGTCCTGTCGATCCAGGTCCTCGACATCGCCAAGGACGTGCCCGCCGGCGCGGAGCCGGTTGACGTCGATGGCGGCCTGTTCCGTCCGTCTCCCGAGGATGTGCGGGTCGAGCTCGAACTGGCGCCCGGCGGCCGCTGGGTCGCCGAATACTACCCATGTGAGCGGGTAGAGGAACTGGACGACGGGCGGCTTCGAATCCGCCTGCGGACTCCTGACACCGAGTGGGTGCGCCGGCTGGCGCTGCGGCTGGGGGAGGATGGCAGGGTCATTTCCCCTGGTGAGCTTGCCCGGCAGGTCACGGTCGACGCGTCCGCCGCGCTACGGCAATATGAGTAGCCGGAGTCCATAGACTGCTATTTCTCGTTAACCCGCTGGTCAGCAGGTGTATGTCGACAAGCCGCTTGCGCTAGCTTGCATAGACCTCACGTGTAGACTCAGGGCCAGGAACACAGGAGCGGACAGTTCCGCTGAATGGGGACAGACATGGATGCACTTGCCCCGTGGCACATAATCGTGCTGCTGATCGTGCTCGTGCTGCTGTTCGGGTCACGGCGACTCCCGGGCGCAGCCAAGTCGCTGGGCCAGTCCATGCACATCTTTAAGCAGTCGGTGTCTGGCCTAAATCCGGACAACGATCCGAACGACCCGAACAGCAACGCGTCGGGCTTCAGCGCGAACTCCACTGTGCTGCCGCCAGCCGCGCCTCCCGCGCAGCCGCTGCAAGCCAGCCAGGACGCGACCCAGGCCCAGCTGGAGGAATTGCAGCGGCAGGTCCAGGACCTGCAGCGGCAGGCGGCCAGCGGGAGTGCCGGACAGCAGAACCAGCCGTTCTAGCGGCTAGCTGGCGGTGGCCATGCTGGACGACGGGCTGAGCGCTGCGGAAGCGGATCGGGGCGCGGGCTTCGCGCTCGGGCACCGCGGGAACCCCGAGGCGCGCATGCCGCTCATGGAGCATATCCGTGAGCTGCGCAACCGGATTATCAAGGTCGCGGTCGCTCTGCTCATCGGGTCGATCATCGGCTGGTTCATCTACCCGCACGTCTGGGATTTCCTGCAGCAGCCGTTCTGCAAGCTGCCGGCCTCAACCCGGTCGATCCCGGGCGCCAAGCCCGGCGGCAACTGCGGCCGGGAACTGTACGTCACCGGCATCTTCGATGCCCTGTTCCTGCGTCTGCAGGTCGCCATCGCGACCGGCGTGATCATCACGCTGCCGATCTGGCTCTACCAGCTCTGGGCGTTCATCGCGCCCGGGCTGTACCGCCGGGAGCGGCGCTGGGCCTATTACTTCGTCGGCTCGGCCGTGCCGCTGTTCCTGCTCGGCGCCACGCTGGCCTATTTCGCCATGACGAGGGGCCTGCACTTCCTGCTGGACATGGTGCCCGCGAACGTCACGCCGCTGATCACGATCAACACCTACCTGGGTTACGCCGAGGCGATGCTGCTGATCTTCGGAGTTGCGTTCGAGATGCCGCTGGTGTTCGTGCTGCTGAACCTGGCCGGCGTGCTTACGCACGAGCGGTTCAAGAAGTGGCGCCGCGGGATCATCTTCTGCGTTTTTGCCTTCGCGGCCGTGTTCACGCCCAGCCCGGACCCGATCAGCATGCTGCTGCTGGCCGTCCCGTGCGTGGTGCTGGTCGAGGGGTCCGAGGTCTTCGCCTGGATCCACGATCGCCGCAAGGAGGCCCGCCTGGGCAGCCTGGCATACCCTGGCCTGAGCCAGGAGGAGGTCGCCCAGTACGGGCTTGACCGTCCGCTGGAGGGCGAGTCCGCTGGGAGGTCAACGGGGCCCGGATCGTAGCGTTCGGGACGCCGCGGAGCCCGCTTGCGTCATGGGCTTGCTCTGAGCGGGCATGCTCTGAGCGAAACTGAGTCCGCCGTGCCGCCGTTTCGTTGAGGCTGGCAGCGTGGATTCTGAGCCCTATGACCCGCTCGCCTCGGGCGAGTTCGCGGTTGGCGTTCGCACATTCGAGGCGCGGGACACCGACCGGGACCGTCTATTCGGTTGCGAGATCTGGTATCCCGCTGCCGAGCCCGCGGCGGCCGGACGCCGTGGCGAGTTGCGCGACGCGCCCGCCGCGCCCGGCCAGCATCCGGTCGTCCTGTTCTCTCACTTCAGCGGCGGCGGCCGCCGCACCGCCACCTATCTGACGACACACCTGGCCAGCCACGGGTACGCCGTCGCAGCGATGGACCACAGCGAGGTCGTCGCCCCAGAACTCGGCCCGCATCCCGGCGAATCTCCGGCCGACCGCTCCCGGCGGATCGACGAGGTCATCGCGAGCCGGGTACCCGATCTGCGCCTGCTGCTTTCCTGCCTGCTCGGCGGCCAGGTGGCCGACCTTGGGGGCATCGGCCTCGACCGGCACCGGATCGCCGCGGCCGGGCACAGCTTCGGCGGCTGGACTGCGCTCGCGGCGCCCGAGCAGGAGCCACTGATCGGCGCGGTGGTCGCGCTTGCGCCCGGCGGCAGCTCGCGACCCGTGCCCGGCGTGCTCCCGCTAACGCTCGCCTTTGGCTGGGAACGAGGAGTGCCCGTGCTCATCTTGGCCGCCGAGCGCGACGTGCCCACGCCATTGGACGGGGTGCAGGAAGTATTCGCGCGGGCACCGGAGCCCAAGCGGATGTTCGTGCTGCGCCGGGCCGACCACGAGCACTTCGCCGACGACCCCGAGGCCAGCCATGAGGCGCTGCGGGCCATGACGCTGCCGGGCGAGGCGGCGTGGATGACCGCGGCCATGCTGCCCGTGAGCGAGCTGTGTCCCGGCGAGCACGGGCACGCGTTCGCCCGCGGCCTGACGCTGGCACACCTGGACGCGGTGCTGCGCGGCAGCGCTGCCGCGGACGAGTTCCTGGCCACCCAGGCCGAGAGCGCGCTGGCCGCCCACGGGATTGACGCCGTGGAGTTCAGCGCGCCATAACCGCCAGACAGCCTCATCAACCTCGTGAGTCTCACGGGCACCACCAGACTGCGCCGGGCCCTGAGGGCCCGGACGTGGGTGTGAAGGTGCAATGGCTACAGCCGCGCAAAAGCCACCCGCAGGCATTCCAACGTCACACCCACCAGCCGGTCGAACAGATGAACAGCGACCCTGTGGCGGGCGGTCTCGCCGACTACTACCGGCAGCGCGCCGGCGAGTACGACGCGGTCTACCGCAAGCCGGAGCGCCAGCACGACCTGGCCAGGCTGAAGAAGCTTCTCCCGGCGATGACGGCCGGAAGGCGCGTGCTTGAGATCGCGGCGGGGACCGGCTTCTGGACGCAGGTGATCGCGACGAGTGCGGCCAGCATCACGGCCACGGACCTGAACGCCGAGACGCTGGCGGTCGCCGCGGCCAGGGACTACGGCCAGGCGCCGGTCGAGCTGATGACGGCCGACGCGTACCGGCTTGATGCGATTCCCGGAAACTTCGACCTGGTGTTCTGTGGATTCTGGTGGTCCCACATCCGCCGCGCCGACATCGCCAGGTTCCTGGCCGGAGTCTGTGAGCGCGTCGGGGCCGGGACCGGGCTGCTGTTGCTGGACAACCAGTACGTGGCGGGCAGCAGCCATCCGATCACCAGGGTCAGCCAGGACGGTGACAGCTACCAGGACCGCAGGCTGCTCGACGGGCGCCAGTATGAGGTCCTGAAGAACTTCCCTGACCGCGCTCAGCTGGCCCGCGACCTGGAGGGATGGGTGACGGCGTTCTCCTACGCGCAGCTTGAGTTCTACTGGCTCGTGTCCGCCGTGCTGGCCGGCCCCGCCTAATCTTGGCCTATGACGTCCCCGGACCCCGCCGCGGAAACCACCCCGGCCTCCCGGCCACGCGGGGAGGCCGATGGGCCCAGGCTCGCCTCGTTCCGGCAGCTCTACGGATTCGAATTCGATGAGTTCCAGCTCGATGCCTGCCGGGCGCTTGACGCCGGTCACGGCGTGCTGGTAGCGGCCCCCACGGGCTCGGGCAAGACCGTCGTGGGCGAGTTCGCCGTGCACCTTGCGCTTGGGCAGGGACGCAAGTGCTTCTACACCACGCCGATCAAGGCGCTGTCCAACCAGAAGTACAACGACCTTGTCGCCCGGTACTCGGCCGCCACCGTCGGGTTGCTGACCGGGGACAACAGCATCAACGGCGAAGCGCCGATCGTGGTCATGACCACCGAGGTGCTGCGGAACATGCTCTACGCGGGCTCGCTGACCCTCGACGGCCTGGCGTACGTGGTGCTGGATGAAGTTCACTACCTGGCCGACCAGTTGCGCGGCGCCGTCTGGGAAGAAGTCATCATCCAGCTTCCCGAGTCGGTGCAGGTGGCCGCGCTGTCGGCCACGGTCAGCAACGCCGAGGAGTTCGGCGACTGGATCCGCCAGGTACGTGGTGGCACCACGGTGATCGTGGACGAGATCAGGCCCGTCCCGCTGTGGCAGCACATGCTGGCGGGTCGCAGGCTGTACGACCTGTTCACGCGGAACGGGGCAGTGAACCCGGAACTGCGGCGCCTGGCCAGCAGGGACGTCCAGGCCGGCCGCAACGGCAGCCGGCATCACGGCCGCGCCGTCGGCCGGCCGGTCAGGTACCGGCCGCCGAGCCGTCCTGAGGTCATCGAGCGACTTGACGCCGAGGCCCTGCTGCCGGCGATCACGTTCATCTTCAGCCGGGCCGGCTGCGATGCCGCCGTTCACCAGTGCCTGGCGGCCGGACTGCGGCTGACCACGCCCGAGGAGTCGGCCGAAATCGGCAGGGTCGCCGCCGCCAGGACGGCCGGGCTGAGCGACGCGGACCGGGCGGTGCTCGGCTATGCGGACTGGCTGGCGGGGCTGCGGCGCGGCATCGCGGCGCATCACGCCGGGCTGCTGCCGACGTTCAAGGAAGTCGTGGAGGAGTTGTTCGCCGCCGGGCTGATCCGGGCCGTGTTCGCCACCGAGACGCTCGCGCTCGGAATCAACATGCCCGCCAGGACTGTGGTCATCGAGAAGCTGGACAAGTGGAACGGCGAGCACCACACCGACCTGACGGCGGGGGAGTACACCCAGCTCACCGGGCGGGCCGGGCGGCGCGGCATCGACGTCGAGGGCCACGCTGTCGTGCTCTGGCAGCCGAACCTCGACCCGCTCGCGGTGGCCGGCCTGGCCGGCACCCGCACGTACCCGCTGACCTCGAGCTTCCGGCCGACCTACAACATGGCCGTCAACCTCGTCGGTCAGGTCGGCCGGGCGCGCGCCGCGAAGCTCCTTGAGTCCTCGTTCGCCCAGTTCCAGGCCGACCGCGGCGTGGTCGGGCTAGCTCAGCAGGCAGCGCGGCTGCGGGAGCAGATCGCCGGGCTCGCGGTCTCGTGCGAGCGCGGCGACATCGAGTCCTATGACCAGATCCGGCGCGAACTGGCCGAGCTAGAGCGCAGCGAGTCCCAGCGCCGCTCGGCGGCCCGACGGGCTCAGGCGCTGGCTTCACTGGAGAAGCTGCGGCCGGGTGACATCATCGACGTGCCGGGCGGGCGCCAGGCTGGCGTGGCCGTCGTGCTCCAGCCGGGCGGATCTGGCGACGGGCGACCGCCGCCGCTGATACTAACCGCCAATCGCCAGGTCAAGCGGCTGTCCATAGCCGACTTCCCGGTGCCGGTCAGCCCGATCGAGCGGATCAGGATCCCGCCGTCGTTCAGTCCGCGTTCGCCGGCCGCCCGGCGTGATCTGGCCTCGACGGTGCGCAACCGGTTGGCAGGCCGAGAGTTGCCGCGGCCGGCCCGCGACGACGGCCGGGACGAGCCTTCGGCGGCCGCGATCGAAGCCCTGCGGCGCCGGCTGCGCAAGCACTCCTGCCATGGCTGCCCGGACATGCAGGTGCACGTGCGCGACCTGGCCAGGCGGACGAGGCTCGAGAACGAGGCCGACGCGCTCGAGCAGCGGGTGTCACGGCGCTCGCACGTGCTGGCGCGCACCTTCGGCCGGGTCTGCGCCGTACTTGAGCGGCTCGGCTACATCTCCGGCGATGAGGTGACCGAGCAGGGCCGGCGGCTGGCCGCCCTGTACGCCGAGCTTGACCTGCTCGCGGCCGAGTGCTTGCGCCGCGGCACCTGGAGTGGCCTTGCGCCCGCCGA
>JASHUG010000264.1 GCA_030040155.1 Streptosporangiaceae bacterium
TGACGCGACGGTTGCCGAGCGGCTGGCGCCCGTAGTGGCAGGGATGGCGGCGTCTATCCCCGGCGCGATCGACGGAGACAGACCAGGGCTGGACACGGCCAGGGTAGAGGCCGCAGCGGAGGCGGAGCGACAGCCACTAGCTGACAGGGACGAGCCCTGGCGGCGAGAAGCGGCCGCCCGCGCCCGCAAACAGCTCCCGCGCGAACAGCAACTCTGGGGCGCGACCATCGGCGTCGTCGCCGAAGGCGCCGCTGCCGAAGGCGCCGCTGCCGAAGGCGCCGCTGCCGAAGGCCACGCTGCCGATGGCTACGCGGCCGAGGGCGAGGCGTGAGGCAGCGAAACAGTGAGACCCGTCATGGCGCGCCCCCACCAGCCGGACTCAGCCGCAACAGCGGCCCTGGCAAGGGTCCGCGGCCGCGCGCCGGAGATGAGAGCGAATGTCCGGCGGCTGGCCGCCTTCGCCAACGTCCACTCCTGCCCGACCGCCGCGGTCGCGTTCGCGGCGCGCATCGACACCAACAAAGTCCTGGCCGGAACCAGCCTGGAAATGCCGTTCGGGCAGTCCCCATTCGCCATCGGTCGCGGTGTCGCGTTCGAGGCCCTGCTGCGACGCCACGGGCACGCCGAACTGCGCCGAGTGCTGAGCGAGGGACTGGACACTGACTTCTCGCTCGCTGCCATCGAGAACCTGCGCGAGGGTTATCAGCCGAACCGTACCGGCCTGCACATGCGGGCCACCGTCACCCAAACACGGATGGCAGAGATCGCCGACGGGCCAGCGGAACCTGTGATCCTCGACGGCGCGGTCCTGCAGGCGGACATCGGCGGCCTGCAGGCGTTCTTCGAAGCCGACGAGATGGCGATCGGCGTTGGCGGCCAGATCATCGTCGGGGAGAACAAGTCCTGGCCCGTCGTCGACGGCAAGCCCACCGACGACGATGCTCTGGGCGCAGCCCTCGACCAGGCCGCCACCTACGTGCTGCTCGGCCGCCAGACTCTCCAGCAAGAGGGCGTCGACCCCAGCAAAATGTCCGACAGCGTGGTGCTGGTCACCCCGCGCAACACCGGCCTGGCTCCGTCGCTGCACCGCCAGGACGTGAGCAGCCGCGTCCGGCGCATTAAGCGCCTGCTGAACGCGGTGCCCGACGTCCAGGAGACCGCCGCGGAGACCCCACACGAAGTTACCTTCGACGAGGTCGCTGACAAGACGAGACACGAAAGCCTCAGACTCGCCTCGTTCCGTCACATAACCGATGTGCTCGGAACCGTCTACGATCCGGCCAACTGCCTGACGTCATGCGGCTTCGCCTGGGCCTGCCGGCAGCGGCTGTTCGCCGACGGCGACCCGGCCGTCGTCGGAGGCGCGGTGGCCCGTGCCCTGCCTGGGATCGCCAGCCTCGGCCGTGTCGCCGAACTCAGCCATGGCGCCCCGGCGTCGAACGCGGAAGCGCCGGCCGCCATACCGCTCGCGCGGGCCGGGCGGCTCTACGACGAAGTCACGCCAAGGGCGACGGGTCGCCAGCGGAGGACGGCATGAGCACCGCGCTCGAGGCGTACTTCGCGGCCCGGATTTACCAGGAGGGCCGGGCGCTGCGGCGCACCACACTGCGGCACGTGTATCTCACCGACTCGCCGCTGGCGATCGCGATGTGGCGCCTCGGCGGCGAGCGGTTCCGGGCTGCGGCCATCGCCTGGGGTCCGCTGGACGGCCCGTTCCAGCTAGCGGTGCCGGGCGAGCCCCGCAACCGTGACCTGTACTTCGCCGCGCTTCAGCCCTTCGCGGCCGACCTGTGCGCTCGCGTTCGCCAGGCCGCAATTTCAAAGGTGGCCCGGCAGCGGGGGAGCGTGACCGAGCACATACCCGCGGACGCGCTGCAGATCGTCGTCCCGAACAAGGCGACGGTCTCGGCGCTGGGCCTGCTCGGGCGATACCTCGCCTACCTGTCTGACCGTGGCGGCACCGTGCCGCATCCGGCCCTGATCGAAGCGGGCAAGCACCTGAGGTTCTACGTCCGGAACGCGCGGATGCCGGGGCAGGCCCTGCTCCTCCCGCTTGACCGCCTCGTGGCTGATCACTGGGCCACGCTGCTGTCCCCGTTCGAGCAGGCAAACCTCGCGGCCGTGGACGCGCAGATCGAGCCGGGCCCCGGCCTCCACCCGTTCGAGGCGTCTTTCGCTGCGGAGGCCACTGCACGGATCGGGCCCGAGCCAACCGAGGACGTCGACCGCACGATCGAGGCGCTGCTGGCGCAGTTCAATGCTGCCCGCGGCACCAGCACCGACCCGGCCATCACCGGGCCGCTCGCCGAACCGCTCCGCGAGCACTATGGTGGCCTCATCGAGCCGGTCTGGCAGCTCATGAACCGCATCGTCGCGAGGGAACGGCAGCTCACCGCCGCGCCCTCGGCCCACCGGCGATTCGAGTCCGACCGCGAGGCGTTCGGCCGTCACGTCGACTGGGTCGTCACGCAGGGCGGCTATTACCGGACCACCGACACCCCGCGC
>JASHUG010000020.1 GCA_030040155.1 Streptosporangiaceae bacterium
GCGGCCGTCCGCGGCCGGACTCCGGCGTTCGCCGCCGAACACGGCGAGCGCGAAGCCGGGCAGGCGCGGCGCGACGCCGGCAGGCTCGCCGGGAACCAGCGCGGCGGAAGACTGGTCGCCGATGAGTACGCGGCGGGACGCTGCGTAATCCGCGGACAGCAACTCGGCCATCGGGATCGCGGTCTGCCTCGGGTCGCCGTACCAGGCCTCGCGGTCGGCGAAGGCCAGCTTGCTGGCCTCGGTGATGACGTGGATGAACTCGGCGCCGCCGGGCTGCATGTCGTCCAGCCCCATCCCGTCCAGCAGCGCAAGCTGTTGCAGGAATACCGGGCCCTGGCCCCAGGGACCGGTCTTGCAGACGGTCAGCCCCCGGAAGTCGAGCGTCACCGGCTGCTCGACGCAGGCGCGCCAGCTGGCCACGTCGTCGCCGCTGAGCAGGCCCCGATGCGGACGCCCGCTCACGTCCATGACCTCGGCCGACTTCAGGTAGCCGGCGATCGCCTCGGCGACGAAGCCCTCGTAGAAGGCGTGCCTGGCCGCTTCGATCTGGACGTCCCGGTCGCCGCCGGCCTACTCCGCCTCGGCCAGGATGCGCCGGTAGACCGTGGCGACCGCCGGATTCGCGAACCGGGCACCCGGAGCGGGCACGCCGTCGGCCAGGTAGACCTCGGCCGAGCCCGGCCAGTGCGCCCGGAAGGTGTCGGCGACCGCGGCGATGGCCGCGCTCGCGGTGGACAGCATCGGGTATCCGTGGCCGGCGTACCCGATCGCATACTCCATGACGTCGCGGAGCTTCATCGTGCCGTACCGCTGCAGCAGCAGCATCCAGGTGCCGAACGCCGCGGGAACGCACGCGGCGAGCAGCCCCGTGCCTGGCACGAGATCCAGGCCCAGGTCAGCGAATTCCTCGATCGTGGCCGCGGCCGGCGCCGTCCCCTGGCCGTCCAGGACGAACGTCTGGCCGGAGGCTGCGTCGAAGCCGATGACGGGTACCTCGCCGCCCGGACCGTTCAGGTGCGGTTCGACGATCTGCAGCACCAGTCCGGTCGCGACCGCGGCATCAAACGCATTGCCGCCCTTCTCCAGCACGGCCATGCCGGCGGCCGAGGCCAGCCAGTGCGTCGACGCCACCATCCCGAACGTCCCAGCCAGTTGCGGCCTCGTCGTGAACTGTCCGCTGCCGCGCATGCGTGCCTCCGCCGGGATCGACTGCCTTTGCCCTAAACGTTACCGGCCGGTGGTTAGACCGGAGCGCCCTGGGCAGGGCAGCGGGAAGAGGCGGCCGTGCGCTGGTGCTGCTCGATCTCGCCGCAACCGGTCCCACCCCAGTGGCGTCTTAGCAGGCACCTATCCAGCGCGAACTGCGCATTTGCTAAGGACAGAAATGATGAACTCACGGGTGACGCCGACAAGGCGAATCGGCCTGCTGGTCGGGGTGGCGGGGCTGGCCGGAGTGGTCGCCGCCTGCGGGACCAATCCCGCCAGCGCGCCGCCGACAGGAACGCCGAGTACGACCGCACCGGCCTCGGGCAGCAGCAAGGCGCCGACCTCGCCGTCGCCGAGGGCCTCGAGCACTCCGACCCCCTCATCGACGGCACCGGCCACGGCGGCTGGCTGCATGTCGTCGGACCTGCAGGCAAAGCTTGGCCAGTCGCAGGGTGCGGCCGGCACCTTCTACCAGGTCGTTGTGTTTACCAACACCTCGAGCGCCGCTTGCACCCTGTACGGCTACCCGGGTGTCTCGTTTGTGACCGGCATGGGCGGACACGTCATTGGGGCGCCCGCGAGGCGTAATACGGCCCTCGGTGATGAGCTGGTCACGCTGCAGCCAGGTGCACAGGCGAGCTCGCTGGTCGGCGTCGAGGATGTCGGCGCGCTGCCGCCCACAAAGTGCGACGTTGGCAAGGCAGACTGGCTGCAGATCTACGCACCGGGCGACACGGGCGCGCTGTATGTGCAGTACAGCGCGCAGGTCTGCACGAACGCCTCGCAGGTTTTCATGACGGATGGGGCAGTCCGCGCGGGCACCAGCGGCGGGGCCTAGCGGGGCGGGCACCCGGTCGAGTCCGTAGCGAACCGGCCGCTGCCCGGCATCGGCCGTTACGTACCACGTTGAACGCGCCCGACCCCGACCGGATAACGTGCTGGGGTGGATGAGTTGAGCCCGCGGCTGCGCGCCGTCTGCGATCTTCAGGTGGCCGAGGTACGCGAGTACAGCGGCCGGCACGAGTACGACGGCAAGGTGCAGGACTTGTCTCCGGCCGGCGTGCGGAACGGCCTGACCCGGCTGGCTGAGGCGGTCGCCGCCGATAAGGCACTCGACGATCCGCACGATGAGGCCCACCTGGGCGCGTTCATCCGTCGCACCGAGGTGGAGTACGGCGAGCTTCAACTGCACCGCAGCAACCCCATCTACCACCTCGGCAACCTGGATCTGGCCTGCTATGACCGGGACTATGCCCCGCAGGCCGAGCGGGACGCGGCCAGGCGGGCTCATCTGGCCGCCTGGCCCGATGCCATCGACAGCGCCACGGAGGCGCTGGACCAGATGTCCGCTCCGGTCGCCCAGTCACTCACCGACGCCATCCAGGGGCTCGCGGCCGGGCTGCCCGCCGACGCGGACCCGAAGGTCATGCGCGCCGCCCTGGCCGCGCACGGCCGGCTGGTGGACCGGCTGACCCAGGCAGCGCAGAACGGCAGCCCGGATGCGGCGATGGGCGCGGCCGCACTCACCTCGCTGATGAGCAGCGCCGAGGGGACGCCCGTTGACCTCGGCAGGCTGGCCGAGCGAGCCGACGCGGAGCGGGACCGGCTGATGGTCAGGCTGGCCGACAGTTGCGCCGCCATCGACCCTGGCAAGCCGCCACTTGTCCTTGCGCGGGAGCTGATCCGCCAGCACCCGGACGCTGACGGCGTGATCGATGCGGCGCGCAGGTGGACCAAGCTCGTCATTGACTTCACCCGCGACCACGACCTGGTGCCCTACCAGGACGGCGAGTGCCTAGTCGGCCTCGCACCGGAAAGCCGCCGCTGGGCGATGGCAATGATGTCGCCCGCGACCGCGGGCGAGCCTGAGGGCCCGTCCTGGTATCACATCACCCCGCCCGAGCCCACCTGGCCGGCGGACGCCGCCGAGGAGTGGCTCCAGGTCTTCAGCGACACGACACTGCCCGGCATCACCGCGCATGAGGTCGCGCCCGGCCACTTCTCGCACGGCCGGGCCATCAGGCGGGCGCCGACGGACGTCCGGCGCATCCTGCACTCGTCGGCCTTCGTGGAGGGGTGGGCACATTACGCCGAGGAACTGTGCGTCGAGGAAGGCTTCCGCGCCGACGACCCGCGCTTTGCCATCGGGGTCTGGCTTGAAGCCCTCATCCGGGTGACACGGCTGGCCTGCTCTATCGGCGTGCATACCGCCGGGATGACCGTCGCCGAGGCAACCCGCCGATTCGAGTCCGACACCCACATCAGCGGTTCGGCGGCGGCAGCAGAGGCCAGGCGGGCTACCTTCGACCCGACCTACGGCCGCTACACCTGGGGCAAGCTCGAGATCACGGCCCTGCGGGAGCGCGCAAGGCGCGAGTGGGGCGCAGGCTTCACGCTCAAGCGCTTCCACAGTGCTCTGCTTGACCTCGGGTCCCCGCCGCTCGGCCTGCTCGGGGCGGCTGTGGAGCGCGGCTAGCCCCTCGTGCTGGCCGGCTGCCGGCGCAGATCCAAGGCGTGAGACGATATTCGCGCCGTACCACCTAGTGAGGTCCCCGATGATGCCCGCATCGCGCTGGCCAGCATCCGCCCGTGTAGCCGCCGTCGGCGCCGGGCTTGCCCTCTCGGCAGCACTGCTGGCGGGCTGCGGAGCGGCACAAGCGTCGTCGGGCCCGCCGCTTACCCTGCTGTCGGGCCAGGTGCTTGAGCCCAATGGCCAGGGCGTCACCGACGCCTACGTGATCATCCAGAACAACGGGCCGGCGGTCACGCTCGTCGGCGCCCGATCGAGCGCCGGCGGGGCGGTCGTGCTCCGGTCGCCCGGCAGCAGCCAGCCGATCGTGATGCGGACGGTGTCCACGATCACGATTCCGGCGCACAGCCTGTTCCACCTGCAGCCGAGCGGAGCGCACCTGCTCATTACCGGCTCGGGCCCGATGAAGGCGGGAACTGAGATCATCATCACACTGCTGTTCGCGCATCTGGGCGCCATCTCGGTGCCTGCGATGGTCACCAACCCGCAGACCGGCGGAAGCAGCTATTTCCTGAACTAAGAGCGGCCGCGCCGTCGGCCGCTTCGCTGCGGCATCGCCAGCCCGCGCGGCCGACCGCCTTGTTGCCGCCTTGCTATACGCGATATATCGTTTCAGTAGTCAGCGATCACCGGGCGGGAGGCTCTGATGGCACCGAGCGACAGCCTGCGCGTGGGCGACGCCGAGCGCGAGGCGGTGGCTGCGGAACTGCGCGAGCATTACGCGCAGGGCCGTTTGTCGATGGAGGACTTCAATCAGCGCCTCGACGCGGCCTACGCGGCCCGGACCCGCGGGGATCTGGACAAGCTGATCAGCGATCTGCCCCACGCCAAGCCCGCCGGGACGCCGCTGCCAGCGCCGCCGCCAGGCAGCTTGCGCCGTGGCCACGGCCCGCACTTCGTGCCGCCGGGCGCGGGATTCGGCTCTGGCGAGCGTCGCCACGCCGGGTTCGGCCGGTTCACAACGCTGCTGGCCGCGCTGGCGAGCCTGGTGATCGTCTTCGACTTCATGGCCAACCTGAGCTTCCCCTGGCCAGGCCGCCTGGGCTTGCTACTCGCCATCTTCGCCGTGATCCGCGGGCTGCTGAGGCGGATCTTCCGGGGGGCGCGCCGCCGCTAGGACCCAGGCCCAGTTCTGGCGCGCTTGGCGGCCCGTATGGGCGCGGCCAGGCTGGCGGATTAGAGGCGAACGGGCACGCCTCGTTCCGATATGAAGCCGGTCAGGCTGGGGCGGGTGCTCGCAGCGGAACCACCAGATAGCGGAAGGCGGAGCCGGGCCGGGCGTCCTCGGCCCAGGTGACCAGGGCTGGCTTGGCCGGGCTGGTGAAGTCGAGCCGGATGCGGCCGACGCCCTGCTCGGCCGCGTCATCGGCCTCTGCCCGCCTGCCCAGGGCCGCGGCGGCGAGGCCGTCGAGCAGGTAGTGCGGGTTGAACGAGATCGTCTGCTCGGCCCCGGTCAGCTGGCAAGGGACCGACTCGACGGCGCGGGCACGGCCGTCTGAGCGCGCCTCGATCACGACCGTGTCCGGCCGGAACGAGAGCTGTACGGGGCTGACCCGGTCGGCCACCAGTGATACCCGGCGGACAGCCTCGGTGAACGGCCCTGCTGGGAGGTCGGCGCTGCAGCCGTACTCGGCTGGGAAGCGGGCCTCGTACTTGATGAACTCGCCCCCGATGAGCCGGGCAGTCAGGCGCCGGCCGCCGCCGGAGAAACTGATCATTCCATCCGCCCGCCGGGAGCCGCCCGGACCGGGCTGGCCGAACGCGATCATCACCGGCGTGCCGGGCCCCGCGCTCTTGGCGATATCCGCGAGCGTCCTGGCCGGCACGAGCGCCGTGGCCGTGATGCTGTCCCCGGCTGGCTCCCAGGCGATCTTCGCGACAGCCATCCGGTACCTGTCTGTCGCGGCCAGCGTCATTACGTCCCCGTCGAAGTCCAGGCAGACGCCGGTTAGCATCGGCAAGGTATCGTCGCGGCTGGCCGACGGCACGACCTGGGCCGCCGCCACCGCCAGCGCCCCGCCATCGGCTGTGCCGGCCACGCTTGGCAGCTCCGGCAGCCGGGGGTATTCCTCCAGCGCCAGCGAGACGACGGCGAATTCGGCGCTGCCGCATGTCAGCATGATCGTGTCGGCAGCCGAGGCCACCTCGACCTGCGCGGGCGGCAGGCTCCTGGCGATCTCCGCCAGCAGCCGACCGGGCACCAGCGCCACGCCCGGCTCGCCCACCTCTGCCGGGACCTCGACCCTGGCCGACACCTCGTAGTCGAAACACGACAGCGTCAGCCCGCCGACGTCGGCCTGCATGAGCATGCCCGACAGTACGGGCACGACCGGCCTTGTCGGCAGCGACCTGGCCACCCAGGAAACCGCTTCGCCCAGCACATCACGCTCGACCCTGAACTTCACTGCAATCCTCCGCCCGACCCGCGGTACTCCTCCGATCGTGGCACGGGGTGCTGACATCGTGAACCGGCCTCATCGGCCGAGGGCGGGCGAATCAGCCCGGACACCCAGGCCGACGCGGGCGAGTCAGCCCGGACACCCAGGCCGGCGCGGGCGAGTCAGCCCGGCGGCGGGTGACCCACACGGCGCAAGCGAGCCAGCCGCTATTCGCGGCGGACGGCGTCGCGCAAACGGCCGGCGGCTAGCCGATCAGCGCCTCTGGAACCGACGCCAGGGACGCCTCGATCGCGCGGGCGAGTTGCCTGGCCGACTCGGCGCTCAGCTCCACGGCCACGCGGGCCGACGGGCCGCGATCGGGGTTAATGAAGTCGATGTTCAGAGTGTGCTCGGCCATGGCATGAACCGGATGGTCAAAGTACACAGTGGCGTTGGTGACGGTGAACCAGCCCGCCGCGCCCTTGCCGCTGCCAGTGACGCTGATCTGCTCGGTCTGGTACGTGCACATGCGCGACTCCTCATCCAGCCAGGTCCTGGCCGTGGAACTTTCAGTTACCCAAGACAGATTCTTGCAGCTGGATGGCAGCCAGCTACGCCGTAGGCCGCGCCTTCTTGAGCCGACGGCCAGCGCGGTTCGCGCGCCGGATCGCCCGGCGCTGTGAGACGGGCAGCAGCGCTGGGCGCGCTGTCCCGGTCACCCACCAGTAACCGGGCCCAGTCTTGCCTTCGGGGTCGGTTGCCGTGGGGACGCCGATCCGGATCAACATGCTCATGAACATCACCCACACCTCCTCCGAACCCAGGGCGCGATTTACCTATGGCAGACGTTAGTCGCCGGATCCCGAGAGTCAACCTGATTGACGGAGCCATTTCCTCCGAACCAGGGCGCTTGCACGACCTCAGGTCCGACAACGTCGCGTCCGCAATGAGGCGCCGCGAGGACGATGCGTTCGACGATCCTGAGGGCTACTCTGGGCTTGCGTTCGCGTCGGTCATGACGATCGGGACAGGTGCATCCCGTAGAACTCCCAGATCTTTCGCCAGCCGTCAACAGCGGCCTCGGGCCGGTAGGCCGGCTTGGCGACATCGAAGAATGCGTGCCCCGCGTCGTCATAGGTGTGGAACTCGTGCGGCTTTCCGGCCTCGTCGAGAGCCTTGGACAGTTCCGCCGTCTCGTCGGGCGCGGGGAACTTGTCGTCCGCGCCGAAGAGGCCAAGCAGCGGGCACGACAGGTCCTTTGCCATGCCAACGATTGGCGTGACCTTCAGCGGCATGCCCGCGCCCGGCGGGTTCACGACGAAGGCGCCGTAGCAATCCACCGCAGCGTCGAGCGGAAGGCTGCACGCCGCCAGGAACGACTGCCGACCGCCTGAGCAGTAGCCGATGACGCCAACTTTGCCGTTTGAGCCGGGCAGCGCGCGCAGATACTCGGCCGCACCGCCGACATCCCCAACCAGGCGCTCGTCGGGCACGCCGCCCATCGCCCGTGCGGTCGCGGCCGCGTCATCTGGGCTGGCGCCAGGCGCGTCCCGGTGGTACAGGTTCGGCATCAGCGCGGCGTACCCGTTGGCGGCGAACTTCCGCGTGATCTCCTTAGTTGACGAGTCGTAGCCCGGCATGTGGTGGATCACGACCACGCTGCCGCGCGAGCTCGACCCGTCATCCGGCACGGCAAGGTATGCCTCAATTTCATCGCCACCGTGTCCGGTAATGCGGACCGTCTTAGCGGTAAGTGCCTCGTCCATCCAGTCCCTCTTTGCGAATGATCATGCAAATTCTCCGGCCGGACTCCATCTTGCCAGCGCCGGGAGACGGCGTTTCCGCTGGAGTCACCCTAGATGATGCGTCATCATCGACCCAGGTCAACAGCCGCTGGAGGCGCAGGCAGATGAATCCGACGGCGATCGGGTTGATAATCATCTTCCTCGTCATTGGCTGCCTAGTCGGCTGGTTCAGCCAGAAGACGACCGCCGCGCACGCGGACGTGAAGGTCGCCAAGACCAGGCTCGCCGGCGGCCGCCGGACCCGATGGCGGAGCGCGCTCCTCGTACTCGTGATCGGCATCATGGTGATCCTGGCCGTCAAGGATTTCATTCACCCAGGCAACTAAGTGCGCCGTCGCATCCGTCCACCATCCGACCACACGACGCGGCCTCGCCGCGGTCCACCCGACTCGGGTCCTGCTGAGGGACGGCGCTGGCCTGTCAGGAACCCGATCAGCTCTTCCGTGGGTGTGAAATGACCATGGTCGCAAACCGCCTAAATACCATCTAAACGGCGCCCGCAGCCATAGCAATCCCACACCCATAGCCGCCCCTGGGGCTCCGGGGGCCCGGAGCGGAACGCCCAAGGGCTCGAGCGAGCCGCTCCAGTCCAACTCGAGGTTGCGGCCGTTGCTGATGTTGTTGGTGGTGCGCAAGTGCCAGGCTGAACGGCGCGGCCGGGTACCCGCGGGAGCCTTTGGTGGCCGCGCAGACCCTGGGTGGACCCCAGCCAGGATCCGGGCGCAGCCCGGCAAGAGCCCGGCAGCAAGCCCGGCAGGAGCCCATGTAGCGTGCCGAGAGATACTTGAGACAAACAAAGATTGACAGAGTCAACTGAGCCTCGATAAGTTTGAGCTACTCAACGATTGAGTT
>JASHUG010000265.1 GCA_030040155.1 Streptosporangiaceae bacterium
GGTCGGCGGCAAGCTCCTGTGTCATCCCTTCACCGCTCCCGCGACCAGCCCGCCGACAAGTCGGCGTCGCACGATGAGGAAGAAGACGATCGCCGGGACCGTGTACATCGTGGAGGCCGCCATGATCGGGCCCCACTCCGCGCCGTGCTGTCCGAAGAAGTAGGTCAGGTAGATCGGCAGCGTGTAGTCGGAGTGCGTCTGGCCCAGGAACGTCAGCGCGTAGATGTACTCGTTGTATGCGGTGATGAACGCGAAGATGCTGGTGGCGACCAGGCCGGGTGCGACCAGCGGGAAGAGGATCCGCCAGAAGATCTTCGGTCCGGACGCACCGTCGATCGCCGCTGCTTCCTCAAGTTCCTTCGGGATCGTGGCCACGAAGTTGCGCAGCATCCAGATCGTCACCGGCAGTGCCTGCGCCGAGTAGATGACGATGAGGCCAGGCAGGTCATCCAACAGGTTCAGCCGCTTGAAGTCGAGGAACACCGCGATGATCAGCGCCTGGGCCGGGATCATCTGAACGACCAGCAGCACGATCAGGAACGTGGTGCGCAGCCTGAACCGGAACCTGGCGACCGCGACCGAGGCGAGCAGCGCGAGCAGCGACGCGATAAGAACAGTGCAAACCGCGACCGTGATGCTATTGCGGAAGAACAGCCAGACAGACCCGATGCCGCCGGTCACGTCCCCGCTGATGACCTGGCTGAAGTTAGCGAGGATGGGGTGTGAGGGCAGCAGGCTCGGAGTGAGCGAGTAGATCTCCTGCGACGGCTTGAACGCCGTGCTGATCATCAAGAAGATCGGGAAGAGCGTGACGAGCGCGATCAGCACGCCGAACGCATTAAGGCCGATTCTCCTTGCCCGCTTGGCTGATCGTGCCCTGGCAGCGGCTTTATCGCGGGAACGAGGCGTGACCGCGGCCGGTGTCGGCCGCCTCGCGGCTGTCACGCCGGGGCTGGTCATGTCGGTGTTCGTCACGACAGCGCCCCTTGCCGCACCGAGGCGCGGACGTAACCGACGGTGATGACCAGCAGGATCACGGCGAGAATCAGCGCGAGCGCTCCGCCAAGCCCGTAGCTAGGCGGGAACGTAAAGGCCTTGTCGTAGATGTACAGCGACAGGTTGTACTCGTTGAGGTTGGCCAGGCCCGCGATGATGTCGCTCTGCGTGAAGATGTTGAAGTCCCAGATCACCGAGAGCAAGAGCAGCACCAGGTAGATCGGCTTGAGCAGCGGGAACAGCACCCGCCAGAAGACCTGCCACGAGCTTGCACCGTCCACCCTGGCGGCCTCGGTCAGCTCGGCCGGAATTGTCTTGAGTCCGGCCAGGAGCGTGACCGCGATGAACGGGAATGCCTGCCAGATCACCAGCACCGCGATCATCGTGTAGGCGGGCAGAGCGCCGGTGGTTGCCCAGTTGTACTGCGACCAGTCCGTGCTGCCGACCAGCCAGTGCGGCATCCTGGCCAGGGCCCAGTCGACGATCCCGCCGTCCGGGCTGAACATCCAGTAGAAGAGGATGGTCGCCGACACCGGGGGAGTGGCCCACGCCAGCAGCGCAGCGGTGCTGACGAAGATTGACATCTTCCGGCCGAGCCGGTTGAGCATGAGGCCGACGATCGACCCGACGATCAGCGTGAGCGGCACCACCACCACGGCGAACAGCACGCTAATCCGCAGCGACAGCCAGAACTCGGGGTCTTTGAACGTCGTCGTGAAGTTGGCAAAGCCCACCCACTCGGTCGGCAGCGCACCGGTGATCTGGGGCAGCCCGTAATTCTGGAAGGAATAGATGCCCACCTGGATCAGAGGCCAGAGCAGCACCAGGGTGATGCCGAGCAACGCCGGCAGCAGCAGGAGATACGGCGCCAGCTTATGCCGCCGGACAAACCTAGCGATCCGCCGCAGTGCTGGTGACAAGTCGTATAGCCGGAGCAAGGGCTGCAGGTGCTGTGCCATCTGTCTGGTTACTCCCCTCGGCCATCGGCGTGGACAGCACTGGCTGCCCGGCCGGCCTGCCTGTGCAAGCCCCCGCGGTGCCCCGCGTTAGGCAGGCCGGCCAGGACGTTCAGCCGGTCAGCTGGTCTCGCTGCCGGTGTTCAGCACATTCTGCAGTTCGGTGTTGGCCTGGCTTATCGTGGTTGCCGGGTTCGCGCCAGACTCCAGTTCCTTCATCATCGTCGGGATGATGTTGTACTTCCCAGTGTCCGCGGTAGCCCAGTTGGTGGTGTTGAGCGGCGAGATCTGCGTGTAGCCGGCGGCCTTGGCAAAGCCCGACATGATCGCGCTGCTCGAGTAGACCGGGCTCGTCAGCTGGGACGTGAACTCGGGGAAGAAGCCCTGCGAGTTCGCGAACGTGGTCGCGTTCGAGGTGCTGTCCATCACCGAGACCAGGCTCCAGTCGGCGGCCTTGTACTTGCTGTCGACCCAAACTCCGAGGTCCGAGCCGCCGGAGAAGGCCGGCGCCGGGTTCGGACCGTTCTCGCTCGGGATCGGGAACGAGGCCCACTGCGACTCGTTCTTCTTGTTCACCTGGAGCAGCTGCGACTCCGCCCACGGACCGTCGATGTACATGTCGAGCTTCCCGAGCGCGAAGTCCTCCTCGGCGCCGCCGGGACCGGCGGTTCCAGGAGCCCCGATCTCGGTCTCGCCGATGTACTTGGTCGAGGAGACGTGCTCAGTGCTCAGCAGATCGGCATAGAACTCGATGCCCTTCTCCGAAGCCGGGGACGTCAGCTCCGCAACCCACTTGCCGTTCTGCTT
>JASHUG010000266.1 GCA_030040155.1 Streptosporangiaceae bacterium
ACCTAGCAGCAGGCTGAGCTCCCCGCCGCGAGAGTTGCCCTTGACCGCGATCGCCTCGGCCCGCACCTGCGGCTGGGCCGCAAGCCAGTCCAGCGCCTGGCCGAAGTATTCCAGCGGCTGATTGACCAGCTCGCCGGGCCGCCCCGGATAGTTGAAGTAAGCCAGCGCCAGGCATGCGAACCAGTGGCTTGCCAGCAATGCCGCCTCCTCGCGCGCGATACCGCCACCGGAACCCGACACCGTCATCACCGCCGGATGCGGTCCGCTCCCGGCCGGGAGGTATAGCGCGCCGAACGCTGGCCCCGCCAGTTCCGTGCACGTGACCCCGCGGTCGGCGAAGACCCGGGTGAACTCATGCACGACCACGGCCTGGCCGCCCGCAGAGACGGTGAGCTCGCCGTGCGCGTCGTGTGCGGTGGCCGCCGCGGCGACAGGCTCGCCGTCGGGCTCAAGCGCCCACAACAGCGCGGTCGGATCCGGTTCGTCGAAGCCCGTCAGCGCAGTGGCGGCCAAGTCGAGTGTGCCCGCGGCATCGGCACTCGCGGTAAAAGTCCCGCGCCAGGCTCCGCCTAGGCAGTTGTCCACCTGGACGCCGATTGTCACCTCGCTCCGGGGCGTCAGCCCGGAGGCCACGAAGGTGAAGGGCTCATCGGCCAGCGACCTGGTCGGCAGGCCGTCGACGGTAACAGTCATGGCTTCCTTTGCTCGGGCGAGGTCGGCGCAGCGGCGCTGCACACGCCGGCGAAGAACCGGGTACCCGGCAGTTGCCCGCATCCGAAGCCGCCACCAAGCGAGGACCGGATCGCCGAGCGCATTCGGCTGCCGGTGTGCGTCACCACACTAAACAGGCAGTCCGGCCATCAGTGAAAGCTTCGCGGCATCAGGTCCTATTGTCAATAATTACAATCGGATTAATACTAAAGGTCCGCGACCTGGGCCGCCGTCCGGGGCGAGCCGGTTCAGTCCGCTCAGCCCCACAGTGCTGAACGAACCATGCGCGCATCAGCAAAAGCCGGTCCAGGGCGACGTGCTGCTATTTGTATTCGTGCCGTGGTCCCTCATCAACCTGGTCGGCCCTGGGCGGCGCCGACATCTCCTGGATCGTTGGCGGCGTCGTGGCGGCCGTCGGCTACCTGACCGCTGCCAGGATCGCCG
Organism: Streptosporangiaceae bacterium; assembly: GCA_030040155.1. Lineage (GTDB taxonomy): Bacteria > Actinomycetota > Actinomycetes > Streptosporangiales > Streptosporangiaceae > JAJYUU01. Next base: position 1,156 of record JASHUG010000266.1, read on the forward strand.
GCCACAGGGCAGAGCTGACCGCAGAACAGCCGGGCGAGGTGACCGGTTAGGCCGGAGGCGCAGTTCGTCAGGCGAGTACCACTTCTTGCCCGTCCGGGCGACTCAGCGTCACCCGGAGCGCGGGCCGCGCCGCAGCCTCGACCGGCAGGTCCAGCCCGAGGAGGTGCAGCCGCGCGCTGAGCTGTCGGGGGTCGGGCGCCGCTAGCCAGAACCCGGCCAGGGTCACTCCGGCGGGGGCGCTGGCGGCAGGGTGCGGGCTGTCCGCCCAGTCGATCAGGAAGGGGACAACGACCTGCGCGGGGAGGGTCGGCGCGTCCGTCATCCGCCAGGCGAGATCATGGCCCTCGGCGGTGCGCCGTTCGCCGGCTATGACCTGGCCGTAGTCGAACCCGGCCGCGCGAGAGCGCTCCACGGCGGCATCGAGGTCGCCGGGCGCCGCGGCCCAGGACCGGAGCCCGGCTCCCGGCAGATCGTCGAGGCCGAACGGCCGGGGTCCGGCTGGCCGTGGCTGGGACGGGTCGCGCGCGATGATTTCCAGGTAGGTGCGCGGCCCGAGTGACAGCAGGGCGTTGTGCGTGCCGAGGCCAGGGTGCTGCCCGCCGTATACGGCCCGCACCCCGGTCAGCGCCGCGATGTGCTCGATGGCCGGCCCGAGTTCCTCGCAGGCATACACCAGGTGGTCGACGGTGCCGGTCATGTCCCGGTCCTCGTTTCGCTGACGGCCCTCGCAAACGTTCCGGTGGCGCTTGCCAGTAGCACCCCGGCATCCGCGGCCCGGACCTCGGCCGTTGCCCGGCCGAGCCGCCTTCCGATGTGAACCGCGTCGCCGCGGATCTCAAGCCGACCCGGCGGAGCGGGCCTCAGGTAATCTACCCGCAGGTCGACGGTGCTCCAGTCGGTGTCGGTCGCGCCGATGAGGGCGAACGTCGCTGCTGTGTCAAGCATCGTTGCCACCACGCCGCCGTGCAGGTACTGTCCGCCGTCCTCGGCAAGGTGCTCGGGTCCGGTCTCGGCTTCCAGGATGATCTCGTGATCGCCGACGCCGGTCACGCGCAGCCCGAGCGCCCGGTGCACCGGGGTACTGTCCACCAGCCGCTGCAGCTCACCGGGGTGCATCGGGTACCACCACCACCTTGCCGATAGCGCGGCGCTCCTCAATCTCCGCGACCGCGTCGCGGACCTGCGATAGCGGGAACACCTGGTGGATGACTGGAGCCAGCCGGCCGGTCTTGACCCGCTCGGCCAAGTCGAGGAGGTCGTCCCTGCTCCAGCCGTCGGAGCCGAGGATCGACAGCTCCCGCGTCCATACGTAGCGCAGGTCAGTCTCGGCCAGGAATCCCGTCGTTGCACCGCAGGTGACCAGCCGCCCGGCCCGGCGCACGGCCCGCACCGACTGCGGCCAGCTGTCGGCGCCGAGATAGTCGATGACGACATCAGCGCCCGTGCGGCCGGTAAGCCGCCAGACCTCCGCACCGAACTCGCCGCCCGAGGTGTCCACGAGCTCGTCGGCACCCAGCCGGCCGAGCTCATCGAGCTTGGCCCTGGACGACGAGCATGCGATCACCCGCGCGCCGAGCTCCTTGCCGAGCTGCACGCACGCGACTCCGACACCGCCCGCCGCCCCGAGTACGACGATCGTCTCTCCCGGCTGGACCTGTGCCCTGGTTACCAGCATCCGGCGGGCCGTGCCGTAGGCGATGGGCAGCGCCGCGTACTGCGGCGCGTCGGCGGCGGAGGCCGCCAGCGGTATCGCGTTCTGGGCCGGGGCGAGGATGTACTCGGCCAGCCCGCCGGGAAGGTCCTCGCCCAGCGCCTTGCGCTCAACCATCGGGTCGACCAGCACCAGCGTTCCCGGCTGCGGGGCCTGGGCGCCGGCTCCGAGCTTGTCTACGACGCCGGCCACATCCCCGCCTGGTATGTGCGGCAGCTGCAGCCGCACGCCTGGCATCCCCCGCCGCACGAACACGTCCAGCATGTTGAGGGCGCACGCCAGGACCCTGACCCGCATCCAGCCAGGAGGCGGCTCGGGCACCGGAGCCGCCGCGTACTCCAGGCACTCAGGACCGCCGTGGCGGACAACGAGGGCGGCCCGCATGGCGGTCACTAGGGCACCATCTTTCTCAAGAGCATCGATACGGCGCTTTGTGTTGGGACTCGGCGGGAGTCGGGGTGACGGTCTGTGGCGGTCGCCGTGTGACGGCCTGCATGACACCACCGCCCCCGGTTCTCGCAGGGCCGCGGACTGGCAACAGGGAGAAGCGCCGCAGAGCGCCGGTTAGTGACCACCCGGGAGCCGGCCCTGCCGCTGCCGGGTCGTCGCTGCCATTGTGAGGAGCTTTTCTCGTGCTGCTTTCCGTTCCCCCTGCCCAGTTCTATGCCGGGATCGACTGGGCGTCCGAAGTCCATGCGGTCTGCGTCCTGGATGCAGCCGGTGAGGTGGTGTCGGCCTTCACCGTCGCCCACGACGCTGACGGGATCGCGACGCTGACTCGGCGCCTGGCCCGGCTTGGTGACCCTGGTGATGTCCCGGTGGCGATCGAGCGGCCCGGCGGGCGGCTGGTGGACCTGCTGCTGGAGGCCGGGCATCCGGTAGTCCCGGTCTCCCCGAACGCGATCAAGACCTGGCGTGACGGCGAAGTGCTGTCCGGCGCCAAGTCCGATGCCGGCGACGCCCGCATCATCGCCGAGTACCTGCGGCTGCGGCAGCGGCGGCTGCAGGTGGCCGCCCCGTACTCCGATGACACCCGGGCGCTGCGCACCGTGTCCCGTACCCGCACCGACCTGGTGGACATGCGGGTCGCCGCCGCCAACCAGCTGTCCGCCCTGCTGGACGCGCACTGGCCGGGCGCGAAGGCCATCTTCGCCGATGTCGAGTCGGCGATCAGCCTGGAGTTCCTCACCCGTTACCCGACCCCCGCGGCAGCAGCGCACCTGGGCGAGAAACGGCTGGCCGCGTTCCTGGTCAAGCACGGCTACTGCGGCCGGCGCTCCGCCGCCGAGCTGCTGGGCCGGCTGCGGGCGGCACCGTCCGGCGCCACCGGCGACGCCCTCACCGAGGCCCTGCGCGACGCCGTCCTGGCCATGGTCACCGTCCTGCGCGCCCTTACCGCGGCACTCAAGGACCTGGACCGCTCCGTCACCGCCCACCTCGGAGAGCACCCGGACGGCAAGATCTTCACGTCGCTGCCAAGGTCGGGTCAGATCAACGCCGCCCAGATGCTCGCCGAGTGGGGCGACTGCCGCCAAGCCTACGACGGCCCCGACTCGGTCGCCGCCCTCGCCGGAGTCACTCCCGTCACAAAGGAATCCGGCAAGCATCGTGCCGTCCATTTCCGCTGGGCCTGCAACAAGCGATTCCGCGTCGCCATCACCACATTCGCCGACAACAGCCGGCACTCCAGCCCATGGGCGGCCAAGATCTACAACGACGCCCGCACCGCCGGCAAGGACCACCCGCACGCCACCCGCATCCTGGCCCGAGCCTGGATCCGCGTCATCTGGCCATGCTGGATCACCGGAACCCCCTACGACCCAGCTAAGCACGGTGCCGCCGTCGCCCTCAGCGAGCAAAACGCGGCATGAGGTTGACACAGGGAGTGTCATGCGTCCACCAGCGCGCGAGCGCGGGCCTGCAGTTCGGTCCGGTCGATCTTGCCCGTGCCTGCCAGCGGCAGCTCGGTGACGAACTCGATGACCCTGGGGTAGGCGTAGTGCGGTCCGACGCCGTGGAAGAACGAGGTCAGCTCCTGTACCGTCGCGGCGCCCGGCTCGCTGAGCACGATGAACGCGACCGGGACCGTGCCCTTTACCGGATGCGTGCCGCCCACGACCGAGACGTCGCGCACAGCCGGATGGCGTAGCAGAAGCTGCTCGACTTCTTTCGGGTAGACGTTCTCCCCCGCGACGTTGATCAGGTCATCGGCACGGCCCACGAAGTAGTAGTAGCCGTCGGAGTCCCTGCGCATGAGGTCGCGGGTGGCGAGCCATCCGTCCCTGATCCGCTCGGCGGTCACCTCAGGCAGGCCGTGGTACCCGGTCGTCACTCCCGGGTTACGCACCCACAACTCGCCCACCTCGCCGACGGCGACCTCAACGGTCCCGTCGGCGGCGCGGAGCTGCACCTCGCAGCCCGGTAGGGGGAGGCCAAGCGAGCCGAGCTTGTTGATCCCCCAACGCGGTGCCAGCAGGACGTCAGGGCCGCCCTCGGTCAGCCCGTATCCCTCCGCAATCGGCGCGCCGAACACCCGCTGAAAGTCCTCGAGCAAATCGACTGTCACCGGCGCCGAGCCCGCAGTGGCGAACCGTACCGAGCTAACGTCGCGCCGCGCGAGCTCATCCGTCTCGCTCAGCAGCATCCGGTACATGGCAGGCACGCCGCTCAGGTACGTGACCTTGAACCGGTCAATCGCGCGCAGCACGCTGACCGGCTCGAAACCCGGCAGCACCACACACGAGCCGCCGGCCAGCAGCGTTGACTTGAGCGTCATGGCCGCGTTTTTGTGGAACAGCGGTGCGGCCAGCAGCGCCCGCTCGGTCTCGTCGAAGAGATAGCACTTGCGGACTATGTCGGCGCACCAGATCTGACCGCGGTGCGTCAGCGGCACTCCTTTCGGCCGCCCCGTCGACCCCGATGTGTACGGCTGCATGCACACGGCGTCAGGGTCATGCGGCGGCGCGGCCGACAGCGGTTCGGCCTGCTGTAGCTCACCGGGCCCGGCGGCGAACGCCTGCGCTAGGCCGACCGACTTCGCGAGGCTCTCAGCACGGTCAAGCTCAGATGGCCCGGCAAGGATCCCGGCGCAGCTGGCGTCGGCCAGGATATAGGCGAGCGTCTCGTCGTTCTGGCGGGCGTTCAGGGGTACCGCTACCGCTCCGGCGCGCATGATCCCGAACAGCGCCTCCACGTAGCGCACGTCGTTGCGCCACAACAGCGCCACTGCGGTGCCCGGCCCGATGCCGCGGCCGGCCAGCCACCCGCCGACCCGGTCGGCCCGGTCGTCGAGTGCCGCATGCGTGACGACGAAGTCGTCTTGCATCAGCGCGGGCCGGTCGGCATGCAGGCGCACCGCGTCCCTGGTCAGGTAGCCAAGGTGATCAATCTGAGTCACTCGCGCGCTCCTGTCTCGTCCGGCGTCTTAGTTTATGATTAAACCTATAGTAATAGTTGACAATTAGCCCAGCCGTCCCGATACTCGTGCTATGACGACGTTCGGCGACGCGCCTTCCGGCCGCGTCGCGTCGAATGCCCGACCCGCACCTTTGGCGCCACCACCGTTGCCGACGCCCGGAGGCCGCCATTGGCGGCGGCCGCCGTGGGCGGATACGGGCCGCCACTAGCTGCTGCGCGGCGACTGGCCCTGCGCGCAGGACGATTCACCGAGATCAGCGGGCCCCAGCCGGAGCCGCGGGAGGCAAGATCTGACATGCAGGCCGAGCGGACTCTGCACCTTGGCTACAAGTACCGGGCGAACGGCTCGCACCCGGCCGGGTGGCGTTACGCCGGTGCGGCCGCGGGCCTGGCGTTCGAGGCTGACTACGTCCTGGCGGCAGCGCGCACGGCCGAGGACGCGAAGCTTGACTTCTTCTTCCTCGGCGACCGGCTGGCCACGGGCGCGGATTACCAGTTCACCAACACCTCGGTCATCGCAAGGCCCGAGCCCTTCACTGTCGCCGGGTACCTGGCCACCAAGACCAACCGGATCGGGCTTGCCGTCACCGCAAACACCACGTACTCCGAGCCGTTCAATATCGCTCGGCTCACGGCCTCGCTGGACCACATTACCGCCGGGCGAGCCGCCTGGGATGCGGCTACCGGCGCCGATCCACGCGCCGCGGCCAACTTCTCCCGCGACCGGCACGGCGACACCGACGAGCGCTACGACCGTGCGGACGAGTTCGTTTCCCTGGTCCGCCGGCTGTGGGACACGTGGGAGGACGGAGCGTTCATCAGGAACAAGGAAACCGGAGAGTTCGTCGATGCCGCCCTAATCCACTCCCTCGAGCACTTCGGGCCCACCTTCCAGGTCCGCGGGCCGCTGAACCTCTCGCGACCGCCGCAGGGCCATCCCGTCGTTCTGCACACAATCGCCTGCGACCGCTCGCGCCAGCTCGCCGCCAGGGAGGCCGACGTCGTCTTCAGCCCGGCGACGACGGTAGACGAGGCGCTGCGGGACACCGCCGACGTGCGGGACCGCGCGACCGCTCTCAGCCGGAATCCGGCCCATCTGCTCGTCTTCCCCGGCCTGATCCCTGTGGTCGGCTCCGACCTGGAGGAGGCCAGAGCCATCCACGACCAGCTCAACGAGCTGATCGTGCTGGACGAGGACATCAGGCTCGGACGGGCCGGAGCGGACGGATGGCGGCAGGCTGAAGCGCCGGCCCCTCCGGGCGCTGACCAGGGTCCCGGCCGCCGCAACCTGGGCACGCTGTCACAGCGCCTGGGCTTCGACGTGACCGATGCGGCGCCGGACGCAGTAGTACCCGAGAACGCCCCCGCCGCCAGCGCCGAAGGCCGCAGGCTTCTGGCCGCGGCCGCCACGCGGTCAGGCCGCACCGCGGGACAGGACTTGATCTGGCGCGACGTCTTGTATGCCCACGTCTGGGGCGGGCACGTCGTGGTCGGCGGGCCGGTCGAGATAGCCGACTACATCCAGCGATGGGTGCGCGCCGGTGCCTGCGACGGCTTCACCATCGAGTCCGCGTTCCTGCCCGGCCAGCTCGACGCGTTCACCAGCCTGGTCGTGCCTGAGCTACGCAGCCGCGGCCTCTTCCGGACCGAGTATGCGGGCACGACGCTGCGCGAGCACCTCGGCCTGCCGCGGCCGGCCAACACGCTGGCCGGCGCGGGCCAAACCGGCCGCCCCAGCCAGCCCGAAGGGACGCGGGCGTGACAACTCAGCCGAGCGGTCAGCGCGAGATGCACCTGGGCCTGATGTTCTGGGCCACCGGCACCCACGCCGCCGGGTGGCGGTACCCGGGATCACGAGCGGACGGCGCCTACGACATCGGCTTCATCCAGGACGTCACCCGGCATGTCGAGGACGCTAAGTTCGACTTCCTGTTCCTCGGCGACCGTCTGGTGACCGACCCGGCGCTGGCCAAGACCAACCCCGCCCAGATGTCGCGGCTCGAGCCGTTCACGGCGGGCGCTGCCATCGCGGCTGCCACGAGCAAAATCGGAATCGCCATCACTGCGAACCCGACTTACTACGACCCGTACACGGTAGCCCGGCTGTTCGCGTCACTCGATCACCTCAGCCACGGCCGCGCCTCGTGGAACCTGGTGACCGGCGCGGACGCGATGGCGGCGGCCAACTTCAGCAGGCCCGAGCACTGGGAGGCAGAGCAGCGCTACGACTGGGCGGACGAGTTCCTCGACGTCGTGCGGGCGCTGTGGGACAGCTGGGAGGACGACGCTCTCGTCTGGGATCGCGAGACCGGCCGCGCCGTGATCGAGTCGAAGGTGCACGCCATCA
>JASHUG010000267.1 GCA_030040155.1 Streptosporangiaceae bacterium
CTCCGTTCGCCGGGCGCAGCCCGTGCGGCACCGCCGGGCGGCGCCGGGCCGCGGAGTGACCGGCCAGCCCGTCCGGCCTGGTACCCACCCATCCGTCGTGCGGCCGCGCGAAGCCATCGGCCAGCCGGGGCTGGCGCGGCTTGTGGCGCTTCGCCGCGCGGATACCGTGATCGGCGCCGGCCACCAAACCGCTCTGCTCGCGCCGCGCTGCCGCCCGCTGCGCCTTCGCTTGCGCGCCTACCGACAGCCAGACCGCGAATGGCAGGATGACCAGGTCATAGGCCACCGAGTAGGGCAGCACGTGGCGCACGTCGGTGAGGCTCGCCTGCGCCGGGTCGAGCGCCACGCTCAGCCCGGCCACCGCCGCCTCGGCCGCGGCAACCACGACCGCGAGTACCGCCAGTACCGCCAGCGCCGACCTCGTCGCCAGGCCGGTCAGCTTCCCTGCGGTCCAGCCTACGAGGCAGAAGACCAGCGCGTACTCCCCCAGCAGGGCGCTGCCGGGCGGAGCCAGGTCCAGGCACAGGCCCGCGATAAACCCGGTCACCATGCCGCGCAGCGGCCCGCTGGCCATCGCCATCGCCGCCACCAGCACCAGGACCAGGTCGGGTACACCGGCGCCTGGCAGCCGCAAGCCGTTCAGCACGGTCAGCTGAATGACCAGGGCCAGGCCGAGCACTGCCGCCGCCAAGAGGCTCTTGCGCACCTCAGCCCCCCGGGGTGGGCGTCGGAGACGGGCTCTTGCCTGGCTTCGTCGCGCGCGGCGTAACCGTGACCGTGATGGCTGGCAGCGGCCGCGGTATCGGCGGCAGCACCGAGAATCGCGGATTTTGCGCGGGCGGCTGGATGATGATGCCCACGACGCCCAGCGCGGTGTAGTCGACGAACGGTTTGACCTCGGCCGCGGCGGTGAGCGAGCCGTTCCGGATCACGACCTTGATGATGGTGCCGACCGGCACGCCAGGCGCGTAGTCCTGGCTGGATGTCGAAGGGGCGGTCACCAGCTGCTCGCCGACGCGGATCGCGGAGGTGGAGTTGAGCATGTTCAGCCGCATCAGCCCACCGCCGCCGTCCAGTGGTCCCGGGCCGGTGACCGTACCCAGGTCGCCGCTTGGTGCGACCGCGACGCCGATGACAGCCGAGGCATCCGCGGCGAGCAGGACCGTGCTCGTGCTCGATGTCACGGCGGTGACCTGCCCGACCAGCCCTTCGTCATTCAGCACCGTATCGCCGATCTTCACGCCGGACGCACTGCCCGCGTCAAGGGTCACGGTCAGCTGGTAGCCCTGGCCCACGGCGATCACGGTGGCCGCGACGATACGGTACTGCCCGGCTCCTGCTACCTGCAGCAGCTTGTGCAACTGCTTGTACTCGGCCTTGGTGAGCTGCGCCCCGCTCAGTTCCGCCCGCAGCGTAGCCACCTCCTGCTGGAGCTGGCGGACCTGCGCGCCTGAGGACCCGGAGCCGCCGAAGAACCTCGCGACTGAGCTGGCCGCGTGCTCGACGCCGCCGAAGACCGAGCCGCTGACGTGCCGGGCGCCGCGCAGCAAGGGCGAGGAGCCGTCCGAGTAACCCAACGCGATCAGGCCGAGTGCAACTGCCAGCAGTACGACAAGGACAACGCGGGTCCGCCGCGTGTCCCGCACTCCCATCAATGTTCAGCCGCCCGTCAGCTCGTGTGCGGCCTCAAGGCCGCGCCTGCGTCGTGTCGTCCACGCTGAGCCAGTGCGGTTTTAGCGCCGGGATTCTGGCACCAGCACCTGCTGCAGCGTGTCAAAGTCCTCGACGCACTTTCCGGTACCCAGGGCGACCGAGTCCAGTGGGTTGTCGGCCAGGTGGATCGGCATGCCCGTCTCCTCGCGCAGCCGTTCGTCGAGCCCTCGAAGCAACGCCCCACCGCCGGTCAGCGCTATGCCGCGGTCCATCACGTCCCCGGCCAGCTCGGGCGGGCATTTGTCCAGCGTGGTCTTAACGGCGTCGATGATCACGCTGAGCGGCTCCTCGATCGCGCGCCTGATCTCCTCGGCAGAGATGACGATCGTCTTGGGCAGGCCGCTGACCAGGTCGCGGCCCCGGATCTCGGCGTTCGGCTCGTCGTTGGACGGGAATGCGGACCCTAGTGAGATCTTGATCTCCTCGGCGGTGCGCTCGCCGAGCATGAGGGAGTACTCCTTTTTGCCGAATGTGATGATCGCTTGGTCGAGTTCGTCGCCGCCGACCCGGATGGACTGCGAGGTGACGATGCCGCCGAGCGAGATGACGGCGACCTCGGTAGTGCCTCCGCCGATGTCGACGACCATGTTCCCGGTCGGCTCGTTGACGGGCAGGCCGGCCCCGATCGCGGCCGCCATCGGCTCCTCGATGATGTAGACGCGGCGGGCCCCGGCCTGATGGCCCGCCTCCTTGACCGCGCTCTGCTCGACGCCGGTAATTCCGCTCGGTACCGCGACGACGATTCTGGGCTTGGCTAGATGACTACGGCGGTGCACCTTCTGGATGAAGTACCTCAGCATCCGCTCGGTGACGTCGAAGTCAGCGATCACTCCGTCCTTTAGCGGACGCACCGCGACGATGTTGCCCGGCGTTCGGCCGATCATGCGTTTAGCCTCAACGCCGACGGCGACTATCTGACCGGTGTTGGTATTCAGCGCCACCACTGAAGGTTCATTGAGCACGATCCCCCGGCCCCGCACGTACACCAGCGTGTTCGCGGTGCCAAGGTCAACCGCCATGTCACGGCCCAGAAACGCCATCGCGTTGCTCATGTGGAACAAGAACCTTCCAGCCGGATCCTGCGAGGTGATCTGTGATCTGCACTTTTATGACGAGCGCCGTCGGCGCCTGGTTGGCACCACCCCGGTACTGCTACACCGCGCAGCCTGCACCGGGCCGGCCCTGCCCAGCAACGGCGGGACAGCAGATCCCCCCGGCTGCCCAGCCGACGTGAGCCTGCGTCGGCAACCCTGGACGCTCCGTCCGGAACGTCCAACGCGCCGTCGCGACCGATAGTGCCAAAGCGCGGAAAGCCGATTCGGCATTCCCCTTTTTGCCACTACCAGCGACCGGACACAAGCGCTGAGTTAGCATTACGAGCGACGAGTGTCCCGCATATGTAGCGTACATGGCGCACGTGCTCTTGTTGAGGCGGGGCACGCATGTTGGTGTCCGCTTTGGCATTTAGTGACCGGCGGCGCGCTCGACCCGCCAGCCGAGCCAGATACCGATGACCCACAATGCGGCGAAGATGGCGCCAAGAAAATACATGACGGGCACGATTTTGCCCGAGACGATGACGAACAACTGCAGCAGGCTGCCTACCACCAGCGTCACTGCCAGCTGATGTCGGGCGAGCAGCGCGAGCACGAGCGCCACCACGGCGGCGATGCCGCCGGTCAGGCCGGCCGCCTTCGGCGACAGGTGGTCGATGTGCGTCGCCACCGGGATCGCCAGCGCGATGACGATCACTTCCATCGCCAGCACGGTGGCACACAGGCGCTTCACGGGCCCTGCTCCGGCCCCGGGCCCGCCTCGTTCCGCTCTGAACTCAGCAGTACCCGCGCATCGCCTGCCGTGATCACCGACCCGGTGACGAGCACGCCCGCGCTGCCAGGTCCGTCGGCCGCATCCGCCTCGTCGGCGAAAGCCACGCCCAGCTCGATCGCGTCATCGAGCCGCCCGGCGATGCTGACCCGCTCTGGTCCGAAAATCCCGGCCGCGACCTCGCCGAGCGCGGCCGGCTCCATCGATCGCGGCGAGGAATTAGCCGTGACGATCAGCCGGGTGGCGATCGGCTCCAACTCGTCCAGAATGCCTGCTACGTCCTTGTCTTGGGCGACCGCGATGATCGCGACCAGCTCGGTGAAGCCGAACGACTCGGTTAGCGCGGCCACCGAGGCGGCCATCCCGCCAGGGTTATGGGCGGCGTCGAGGATGACGACCGGGCTGCGTCTGACGATCTCGAGCCGGCCGGGCGAGCTCATGGTAGCGGTCGCCTGCCGCACGATCCCGGCGTCGAGAGGCTGCGGCTGCGAGTCGGGTCCCTCGGCTTGCGGGGTCGCCGCGAAGGCCTCGACGGCCGCGATCGCGCAGGCCAGGTTGCCAGCCTGGTGCGCGCCGAACAGCGGCAAGTACAGGTCGGTATAGTCGCCGCGTAGCCCGCGGATCGATACCTGCTGGCCGCCCACCGCCAGCTCGCGGCTCAGCACGCCGAACTCTATGCCCTCGCGCGCAACCGTCGCGCCGACGTCCGCGACCCGGCGCAGTAGCACCTCGGCGGCGGCCGGCGGCTGCTGGGCGAGCACGGCGATGGCGCCTGGCTTGATGATGCCGGCCTTGTCGGCCGCGATTTCCTGCACGGAGTTGCCCAGGTACCGAGCATGATCGATGGAGATCGGCGTCACCACCGCGACCACGCCGTCGGCAACGTTGGTGTTGTCCCAGGTCCCGCCCATGCCGACCTCGAGCACGCAGACATCCACCGGTGCGTCGGCGAACACGGCGAACGCCATGCCAACGAGCACCTCGAAGAACGACAGCTGGACCTCGTGGCTGGCGTCCACCAGGTCCACGTACGGCTTGATCTCGTCGTAGGCCTCGACGAACTGCTCCCCGGACAGCGGCTGCCCGTCCACGACGATGCGCTCGCCGACGTTGGACAGGTGCGGGCTGATGAACAAGCCGGTGCGCAGTCCGCGGGACCGCAGCAGCACCTCGGTCATCCTGGCGGTGGAGGTCTTGCCGTTGGTGCCGGTCAGGTGAATCACCGGGTAAGCGCGCTGGGGGTCCCCGAGCAGGGTGACCAGGGCGGTGATCCGCTCCAGCGACGGGTTGACGGAGTGCTCGGGACGGCGCGCGAAGATGTCCTTCTCGATCTCCCGCAGCCGGTCCTGCCAGGCACCGGTCATGACGGCCCGCTCGGCAGCGCGGCTAGGCGCTCGGTCAGCCTACGGACCTCTCCCTGGGCGGCCGCTAGCCGCTCCCGGTTCTTGGCGACGATCTGCGCCGGGGCCCGTTCGACGAAGGACGAGCTGGCCAGCTTCCGCTCGGCCGCCTCGATGTCAGCCCGCGCAGTGGCCAGGTCCTTGGTGAGGCGCTTCCGCTCAGCCTCGACATCCAGGCCGGCCGCGGTATCGAGTTCGACGACGACGCCCTCGGCCTGCACGGAACCCGTCGGCACGAATCGGTCGCCGGGCTCGGTGAGCCGCAACAGGGACCTAATCCGCGCCTCGTGCCTCGCCAGCCGGGTCTCGCCGATGCCGGCCAGCACGGCCGGGACCTGCTGGCCCGGTCGCAGACCCTGGTCCGACCGGAACCGGCGCACCTCGGTGACCAGGCGCATCAGCGAGGTGATCTCTGCCTCGGCACCGGTGTCGACGGCCAGCCTGGGCAGGCCGCAGACGCCTTCGGCCACCTCACCCGGCCACCGCGCCATCACCACCGACTCGCCGCCCGTCACGGCGATCCACAGCTCCTCGGTCACGAACGGCAGCACCGGGTGCAGCAGCCGCAGCAGCCGGTCGAGAGCCTCGCCGAGCACACACCGGGTGGCCTGCGCGGCGGCCTCATCCTGCCCAGCCGGCCCCGTGCTGGACGGCACGTTAGTAAGCACGGGCTTGGCCAGCTCGAGGTACCAGTCGCAGAACTCGTCCCAGGCGAAGTGGTAGAGGACATCGCAGATCTTCGCGAACTCGAACTGCTCGTAGAGTTCATCCACCTCCGCGGTGACCTCGGCCAGCCGGGACAGGATCCACCGATCGGCCGTGGCGAGCTCGCTGTCCGACGGCAGCGGCCGACCAGCGACGGCACCGTTGAGGAGCGCGAACCTGGCTGCGTTCCACAGCTTGTTGCAGAAGTTCCGCGCGCCGGCCACCCACTCCTCGCTCACGGCCACGTCACCGCCTGGCGTCGCACCCCGAGCGAGCGTGAACCGGGTGGCATCCGCCCCGAACCGGTCGATCCAGTCCAGCGGGTCAACCGTGTTACCGCGGGTCTTCGACATCTTCTTGCCGAATTGGTCACGCACCAGGCCGTGCAGGGCCACCTGCCGGAACGGCACCGAGCCCTCGGGCCCGGCTGGGGCCATGGCATACAGCCCGAACATCATCATCCTGGCCACCCAGAAGAACAGGATGTCGTATCCGGTGACCAGGACGCTCGTCGGGTAGAACGTCCGCAGGTCGGCGGTGTCCTCGGGCCAGCCGAGGGTGGAGAACGGCCAGAGCGCCGAGGAGAACCACGTGTCGAGCACGTCGGCGTCCCGCTCCCAGCCGTCGCCGGCCGGCGGCTCGTCATCGGGGCCCAGGCACACCACCTGGCCGCCGGGCCCGTACCAAACCGGGATCCGGTGCCCCCACCAGAGCTGGCGGCTGATGCACCAGTCGTGCATGTCATCGACCCAGTCAAAGTAGCGGGCCGCCATCTCCTGCGGATAGATACGGACCCGGCCGTCGCGCACCGCATCGCCCGCCGCCTTCGCAAGCGGCGCGACCTTGACGAACCACTGCAGCGACAGCCGAGGCTCGACCGTCGTGCCACACCGCGAGCAATGGCCCACGGCATGCAGATACGGGCGGCGCTCGGAGACGACCCGGCGCTCGGCCCGCAAGGCAGCCAGCACCGCGGGTCTGGCCTCAAACCGGTCCAGTCCCTGGAATGGCCCTGGCGCGGTTATCACGCCGCGCTCATCCATGATCACGACACTGGGCAGGCCGTGCCTGCGGCCGATCTCGAAGTCGTTCGGATCGTGGGCGGGCGTCACCTTCACGGCGCCGGTACCGAACTCGGGATCAACGTGCGGATCGGCCACCACCGGGATCTGGCGGCCGGTCAGCGGCAGCTCGATCTCGCGCCCGACCAGGTGGGCATAGCGCGGGTCGTCGGGATGCACGGCCACCGCCGTGTCGCCGAGCATGGTTTCCACCCTGGTCGTGGCGACCACGATCTGGTCGTCACCGTCGCCGTACCGGATTGAGACCAGCTCGCCCTCGTCGTCGGTGTGGTCGACTTCGATGTCGGACAGCGCGGTCAGGCACCGGGGGCACCAGTTGATGATGCGCTGGGCCCGGTAGATGAGCCCGTCGTCGTAGAGCCGCTTGAAGATGGTCTGGACCGCACGCGAGAGCCCGGCATCCATCGTGAAGCGCTCGCGCGTCCAGTCCACGCTGTCGCCGAGACGGCGCATCTGGCCTAGGATCCGGCCGCCGGACTCGGTCTTCCACTGCCACACCCGCTCGACGAAGGCCTCCCGGCCAAGGTCATGCCGGGATAGCCCGTCCCTTGCGAGCTCGCGCTCGACCACGTTCTGCGTCGCGATCCCGGCGTGATCCATTCCGGGCAGCCACAGCGCCTTGTAGCCCTGCATCCGGCGCCTGCGCACCAGCGCGTCGATAAGCGTGTGGTCGAGTGCGTGGCCGATATGCAGCGAGCCCGTCACGTTGGGCGGCGGGATGACGATGGTGAAGGCCGGCGCCGGGTTTGCCGGATCGGGTGTGAAGTAGCCGGCCGCAACCCAGGCCTCATAGCGGCGCGACTCGACCTCGCCCGGACTGTACTGGGCGGGCAGCTGAACCCGTTCGGATGTCACGTCAGCCGAGTCTACGGCCCGGCAGATGGCGCGGCCGGCCAACGGCCTGCGGCCGGCGTCCGGCCCGCCGGGCTGCCAGCTTGCTGGTCGGCTTCCGCCGCCAGGCGCCGCCGAGTTCGCGCCACCGCCGACCGGGCGCATGACGATCCGGTGGCTGGCCGGACTCAGCTGCATAACGATCGCGCCAGGCTGCCGGATATATACGATATCTATCTATCTATCGGACAAGCTGACCGAATAACCAGCGCATAATACGAAAGGCAGCTCGGTAAGGCCCATGCAGTGCCGACCGCTTCTGCGGTGTCCGCAGCGCGGCGTGAGCCAGACGCCGCCGATGCGGTTCTGGGGCGCTGCACAGCCACGCGTGGGAGGTTCGGAGCCAGATGCGCCGGATGCCAGCGACCATGCGGGTCCTCAGACTGCACCGGCTCGCATTCGGAATCACCGCTCTGACAGTGCTCGTCACGGCGGCCGCCACGGCGGCCTCGGTGGCCTTCGCGGCCGAGGCGGCCACCGTAGCCAACCGGCAGGCCCTCACCGCGAACGCCGGCAGCACGATATTGGTCACATCGCCGCAGTTCCTTTCTGGCAGCCAGGCCGCGGCGCTGACCCGCTCCGTCGCCGACAGCGCGCCCGGTCTGCCCATGGCGTTCACGAATGCAGCGAAAAGCGATCTGCTCAACCTGGGCCGCGGCCCGGCCGGGACGCAGGCCCAGACATCGCTGCTGGCACTGCAGGGGTTCCGCCAGCACGCGCAGCTCGCCAGCGGGTCCTGGCCGGGCCCGCCCGCATCCGGCATCGTGCCTGCCTGCCTGCCCGTGGCGACCGCGCATCAGCTCGCAGTCGTCCCCGGCGATGTCGTCACGACGCGGGACGCTAGCTCAAGCACCCTGGTCCACATCCGGGTGAGCTGCACGTACACCGAACGGCAGCCCGGCAGCGACTACTGGCAGATCGATCCGCAAGGTAGCGGGACTGTCAGCAGAGTGTCCGGCTTCACCACCTACAGTCCGATGGTCACACGCTGGCCGGCAACCGGATGGCCGGAAGCGCCATCGGGCGAGGCCTGGCTGGCGATACCGGACTTCGCCGCGATGACCGCCGGCAACCTGGCGGGCCTGAGCCAGTCCGTCAGCACCGCACTTGGCGGGCTGACCAGTGCCGCCAGCTCGGATCTGCAGGTTTCTACCGACCTTCCTGCGCTCCTGAGCGGTCAGGCGGCCGCCCTCGAAGTCGCGCGGTCCCAGTTGCTCATCGGACTGCTCATCCTGCTCGTGATCGCGGGCGCCGCGCTGACAGTCGTGGTGCAGCTACTCGCCAGCCAGCGGGCGGGCGAGCCGCCGCTGCTGCAGGCACGAGGCGCCACACGCAGCCAGCTAGCCCGGCGGGGTGCTACCGAGGCCGCCCTCGTTGCGATACCCGCTGCGGTGGTGGGCCCGCTGCTGGGCACCGCGATCGTGCCGCTAGTCAGCCGACTGCACCTGGCCGGCACCGGCGCACTGCGGCTGCCAGCGGGCTCCCCTTTGACCGCCTGGCTCGCCGGGATAGCGGTCGCCGTGGGCTGCGCGCTCATCATCGCGCTGCCGTGGCTGCGCCAGCCGGAGTCTCCGATCAGGCAGCGGGCGGCCAGGGGACGGCCGCGGTCGGTGCGCACTGCCCTGTCGGCCGGCGCGGACGTCGCCCTTGTTCTCCTGGCCGTCGTGGCTGGCTGGCAGCTTGCGCACTATGCCGCGCCGGTCAGCACGGGCGTATCGGGAGCGATCGGCGTCGACCCTGTGCTGGTGGCGGCGCCCGTACTGGCGCTGGCGGCAGGAACCTTGATCATGCTAAGGCTGCTCCCGCTGCTGATCCGGCTGACGGACACACTGGCCGCCCGCGGCCACGGCATCACAGTGCCGGCGGCGGCCTGGATGGTCGGTCGGCGCGCGCTGCGGCAGGCCGGCCCGGCCCTGCTCGCGGTGCTGGCCGTGGCCACCTGCGTAATCTCGCTGACGGAGGTCTCGAGCTGGCAGCGCTCAATCAGGGATCAGGCGGCCTTTACGGTCGGGGCCGACGCCAGGATCGTCCTGCCGTCGTCAGCGCCACTGCCGATCGGTCAGGTCGGCAGCATTACCGGCGCACGCGGGGTCCTGACCGCGACGCCCGTCATCAGGACCACGGCCTCGCTGGTGAACGGTGACGGCGTGACCGTGCTCGGCATGAACGGCGCGCAGGCGCGGCAGGTAGTGCCGCTGCGCAAGGACCTGGCGATCTACCCGGCCACTGACCCGTTTGGGCCGATCAGCGGATCACCAGGCCTGGCCGGCGAGCAGCTGCCGGGCAGGCCCACCGTCCTGCAGGTGCTCGCGCGGCTGACCGGCTCTGGCATCTCGGGTGCCGAGCTGACGCTCCAGCTGACCGATGCGGCCGGCATCGGGTACGACCTGGCGGCCGGCGCGCTGCCCGCCAATGGCAGCCTGCAGCGGCTGGATGTGAGCCTGTCTCCCGGCGACGCCGACTACCCGCTCTCGCTGACCGGCTTCAGCCTGAGCTATACGATGCCGGGCGCCGGCCCTAACCGGCCGGCAGCGCTGGACCTCGAGTCTGTCTCGGCCGACGGACCCGGCCGGGGCTTCGTGCCGCTACGGTCGATCTGGCCGAGCGTGCAGCCGCCGACTACGAATATCAGTGCTCCAGGCCTGTTCGGTCAGTCCAGCGCTCCGCCGCGCGTCAGCCAGCTCCGGCTCGCCGGCCAAGGGGCCGTGCTGCAGTTCAGCTCCGGCTTCGGGCAGTCGCCCGCAAGCCTGACCGCGGCCACGAACTCGTTCGGGGTCGGGCCCGCGTACGGCACCATCACCGTGGCCGCGCAGACCACGACCGTCCTGCCCGCCATCGCGACGAAGGCGATGCTAGCCGCCAGTGGGGCTCGCCTGGGCAGCACCATCCAGCTGATGATCGAAGGGATGCCGATCTCCGTCCGGCTGGCCGGCGAGGTGGCGCACTTCCCCACCGCGGGGGGGCCGGCGGGAGGACTCGTCGTCAGCCAGGGTGCACTGCAGGGCATCATCGAGCAGGCCGGCGGCCTGCCCGTGCCGGTGACCGAATGGTGGGTGCGGGACTCGGGCCGGCTCAGCCTCGGGCCGCTGCCGCCGAGCAGCACCGTCATCACCCAGTCAGCGGTGCTGAGCTCCCTGCGGGACGAGCCGCTCAGCGTCGCGCCGTTGCTGGCGCTCCTCGGCGCCGCGGCGATCGCCCTGCTGCTCACCGGCCTCGGCTTCCTCGTCAGCGTCGCCGCCCCGCGCGAGCGCGGCCGCGACCTGGCCGTGCTTGACGCCCTCGGCGCAACCCCCGGCCAGCTCAGCAGGCTGCTCTGCCTGGAGCAGGCCATGCTGTCGATCCCGGCGGCGGTCGGCGGCCTCGCGCTGGGGCTGCTCCTGGCCCGGCTCATCGTTCCGGCGGTCACGCTCACGTCGGGGGCCAGCCAGCCGGTACCGTCGGTGCTGGTCGAGGTCCCGATGGTGCCGGTGTTGCTCATCGCGGGGGCCGTCGCCATCGCGCCGGTCGCGGCGGCCGGCATCTCGATCCTCCGCGGGACGGCAACGGTTGCCCGGTTGCGGGCCGAGGAGGAGACGTGAGCCGGGGCAGGCTGCGCCGGGCAGCGAATGGCGTGGCCGGGGTGTGGATTGCGCTGGGCCTGGCGGGAGTGGCGGGCCTGACGTCGTTTGTGGCGACCGCGGGGGCGCGGGAGATTACCGCGGCCGACAATAAGGCGCTCGACCAGACGATCACCGGCCTGGCGCCGGCCCAGACCACGTTCGAGGTCAGCACCAGTTCCCTGTCCGCCGGCCGAACAAGCTGGATGACGCCCGGCCAGCAGGAGGCCTTCGGCTTGGCGGTGCAGGCTCTGGTCAAGCCGCCCATCGTCCTCACGCCGGGGGCCAGCCGGGCTTTTGAGCAGGGGCCAGATGCGATCGAGCTCACTGGCGGCGCGCCGGCCGCGTATGTCGGCGTCTGCCCTGGGTCATCGGGCTACGCGAAGGTCGTGCTGGCCGCCGACTCCGACCTGCAAGCCGACTCACGGCTGGTGGCGGGCTCGTGGCCAGGACCGACGACAGAGGGTGTTCCCGGCGGGACCGCAGCCGACCGGGCGGGGCTGACCGAGCCGGTCGCGATCCCGGTGCAGGTCGGCCAGCGGTTCGGCGCAGGAGTTGGCTCGGTCATGACGCTGGTAACCGCGGCCGGGCGGAAGGTCGACCTGGTGGTATCGGGCCTCATCGCGCCCAGGCCCAACGCGCTGTTCTGGTCGACCGGAGCAGCGACCCCGACCGCATACACCGTTCAAGTTTCCTTTGGGTGCCGCCTGTGGGCCGGACAAGTCGTGGTGGGCTCGGCGGGCCTGACCGGGATGGCAGCGATCCTGTCCGGCAGCGGCGTGCAGGACACCTGGTACTGGCCGGTCAGCGTGTCGCACCTGAGCTCGGCGCAGGTTGGCCCGCTCAGCGCGGCTATCACGGCTCTGGCCACCAACTCGCTGATTCCCGCCGAGAATTCAGCGGGCCTGTTTTTTTCCTCGTTCCCGACGATAACTTCGCAGCTGCCGGGGGTGCTGAGCCAGATCCAGGCGGAGCAGGCCACGATTGACAGCCTGGCTGACCTGGTGATCGGGGGGTTGTTCGCGGCGGGGTTGTTGCTGATGTTGCTGTGCGCGACGCTGGCGGCTGACCGGTACGGGCCTGAGTTCGCGCTGGTGCGGGCGCGGGGCGGGAGCATGGCCCAGGTGCTGGGCAGCGCGCTGCGCCGGTCTACCGGGGCCGGGCTGCCGGGCGCGGTGGCCGGGGTGGTGCTGGCGGTCCTGGCCGTCCGGACGTCCAGTACCAGCCTGGCGGGCTGGGTGCTGCCGGGGCTGACCGCGCTGATCGCGGTTGGCAGCGCCCCGGTGATCTGCGCGTGGCGGGTCCGCCGCGGCACGGCAGCCCAGCGGGGCACTCGCGCCGACCTGACTACCGGCCGGCGGCCGGCCCGGCGGGTGGTCGCCGAGGCGACGGTCGTGGTGGTCACCGCGGCTGCGGTGGCCGCGTTGCTGGTGCGCGGTACCGGCACCGGTTCGGACCAGCTTGCCTATGCCTGCCCGGTGCTGCTGGCCGCGACCGCTGCGATCATTGTCGCCCGGCTCTACCCGGTGCCGATCCGGGTCTTGCTGCCGGTCGCCGGGGCGGGCCGGGGGCCGGTGGCGTTCCTGGGGCTGACCGGGGCCGGGCGGTCCCGGCTGCGGGCGCTCATGCCCGCCGCGACCCTGGTGCTGACGCTGACCCTGGCCCTGCTGGGCTGGCTGCTGACCCTGTCGGTCGCCGCCGGGGAGGTCGCCAGTTCCTGGGCCCAGACCGGCGCCGACGCTGCCTTCACCGCGCCCGGCGCGGGCACCGTCACCGCCGGCGACCTGCGCGCGGTCGCCGCGGTGCCCGGCGTCACCCACACCGCCGCGATCTACACCTCGGGCGCTGGCACCGGGTACGCGCCGACCCTCACCACCAGCGCCGGCAGCACCGTCCCGGTCGGCATCGCGGTGGTCAGCCCGGGCCCCTACGCCGCGCTGGCCAGGGCCACGCCCTGGCCTGACTTCCCGGCCGCCAGGCTGACCCGGCGGCCAGGGCCGGTGCCCGTCCTGGTCTCCGCCGCGCTGGCCGCCCAGCTCGGACCAGCCGGCGGCAGCGCCGCCCACCGGGTCTTCACCTACTTCGGGCAGCACCTGGACGTGACCGTCGCGGGCCAGGTCAGCGACAGCACGCCCGCCTTCCCGCAGGGCGGCTCCTACATCGTCTACCCGCAATGGGCGGCCGCCGACATCCCCGCGCTGCCCGGACCGGCCACCTTGCTGGCCACCGGATCGGGCATCCCCACCGCCCGGCTGACCGCGATCGCCGCGCACATGCACGGCTTCCAGCTCACCACCCGGCAAGGCCTGCTCGCCGCCCAGGACAACTCCCCGGCCCGCTACGCCATCAACCTGTTCGGCCTCAGCGGCTGGACCGCCGCCGCCCTCAGCGCCGTCACGCTGCTGTTCGCCCTCCTGGCCTCCGCACCCCGCCGGCGCACCCTGCTGACCCGCATGTCCGCCCTCGGCATGCCCGCCAGCCAAACCCTCGCCCTGGCCCTGTTCGACCCCCTGGCCCTGCTCGCCGTCGCCCTCATCGGCATGGCCGCCACCACCACCACCCTCACCCTCATCCTGCGCCGCGTCGTCGACCTGTCCCCCCTCACCAGCTCACAGGTCACCGTCCCCGTCCAGCTCTACCCCACCCCCCTGCTCATCGCCGCCGCCGCCGCCATCACCCTGGCCCTGGCCGCCATCACCACCGAACACCTACTCGCCCGCACCAACACCGCCACCGCGCTCCGAACCGAGGAGGCCACCTAGCCATG
>JASHUG010000268.1 GCA_030040155.1 Streptosporangiaceae bacterium
TGTGCCGCGGCGGTGCTGGGGCATGCTCCGGGAGCTGTCATCGATCCGGAGAGGCCTTTCCGGGAACTGGGCTTTGACTCGCTGACCGCGGTAGAGCTTCGCAATGCCCTGAATGCCGCCACCGGGCTGCGCCTGCCCGCGACGTTGATCTTCGACTATCCCACCCCCGACGCGGTCGCCAGGAAACTGCACGCCGAGCTTTTCCTCGACGGCTCCGAGACCATTGAGATCGAAGAGCAGACTGTGCGTCGAATGCTTGAATCGGTCTCGGTGGATCAGCTTCGGGAAGCCGGACTGCTGGATCTGATTATCCAGCTTGCTGATCCGAACGCGAGGCAGATGGAGTCGGCGGAGTATATGAAGAGGATCGATAACGCGAATGCCGACGAGCTAATTCGTATTGCACTCGAGCCAGGTATCCAATGACCAATGACCCTTGGTGCTGTATCCCAAGGTGATCGGCCGGTAGGCCATCGCCGACGGATTGCTACTACACGAGATGCGCACAGAATACCGGAGGTGACGAGTGAGCGAGTTGTACGACCCTGAGATGCAGATGCTGGTGGAGGTCTGGGAACGGGCGAACAATACCGTGGTGCGGGTGGCTGAACTGCCACTACCCGTGCGCGAGCGACTGCAGGCAATGGTGGAGATGTTGCCACTGTACAAACTGCTCGGCATAGAAATAGTGGAGCAGGGTCCCAGTCTGGCGGTTATTCAGATGCCGCTGAGGAAAGATGTCCTCAATGAAAACGGCACCCTGCATGGTGGTGCCATTGCTACGTTCATCGACATAGCTGCCGGGATGGCCGCCTCACGTGGCGGCAGCTTCGATCCGGCTAAGGATGTCATAGTTACCGCAGACCTGCATGTTCGCTATCTACGGCGCCCACGCGGTAATAAGTTTTGCGCCCGCGCGCATGTGATAGATTTCGGACGGCGTTCGACCACTGTTGACTGTCGCGTCACTGATCAAGAATCGCGGATTATCGCAGTGGCTGACGTTAGTCTGATGGTCCGGTCGCGTGAACCTCTTACAGAAGAGTCGCCATCATCACCAGCCCCGGCGTCCGATTCATAAGGCTCTGGAGCGATGGAATCTGGTCGCACAGCCGGGTCAGAGAAAGGGAGATGAGATAGTCATGCGGATACTAATCTCCGGTGCCAGTATAGCGGGACCGGCATTGGCCTACTGGCTGAGTAATTACGGGATTGACACGACCATTGTCGAGGTAGCTCCGAAGCTGCGCGAGGGCGGTTACGCGGTAGACTTCCGCGGTGAGGTCCAGCTGGCCGTGCTAGACCGGATGGGGCTGCTGGACGAACTGCGGGACCACAGCACTGGCGGCCACCCGACACGATTCGTTGACGCACACGGCGCGACCGTGCTCCTCCTGCCTCCGGAGTTCACCGGCGGCAGCCTGGAGATCCGGCGGGCAGATTTGTCCCGGCTGCTTTACGAGCATACCCGTGACCGGGTCGAGTACCGTTTCGGTGACTCAATCACTGCCCTGAATCAGACACCCGATGGAGTCGAAGTCACGTTCGAGCAAGCGCCGCCAGACCGGTTCGACCTCGTCCTCGGGGCTGATGGCCTGCATTCGCGGGTCCGTCGGATCGCATTCGGCCCCGAGCAGGCCTACGTCCGTCATCTCGGGTACTACCTGGCCAGCTGGGACCTGCCCGGCCATTGGGAACTCGACGATGAACAGCGCTACTACAACACGCCCGGGACGCTCGCCGGAGTCCACCGGGAGATAGACAATCCCCAGCGTGCGAGGGCCGCTGCCATCTTCGTTTCTGCAGCGGACCCGGAACTGCGAGACAACCGCCACCGGCAAGGCGAGCTGCTGCGCCGTGTCTACGCCGGGCAAGGCTGGTACGTGCCGCAACTGCTGGACGCGTTCGAGTCCGCCACCGATGTCTTCTTCGATGCGGTCAGCAGGGTAGGGATTCCCTGCTGGTCCGACGGGCGCATCGCGCTTGCCGGGGACGCGGCCAGCGGCGCGACGCTCAGTGGGACAGGGACCGGCACGGCCATCGTCGGCGCGTACGTCCTCGCGGGCGAACTTTCCCGCGACGACCGTGATCACGCTGCGGCGTTTCAGCGTTACGAACGGCTGATGCGGCCGTATGCCAACCGGGACAAGAATGGCGGTCGCACAATCGCCAGGATGTTCGCGCCCGGCAGCCGGAGCGGACTGTGGCTGCGTAACCAGGTATTCGGCAACAAAACATCGAGCCGGGTCATCCTGCAGCTAGCGGCCCATATGGCGGACAAGCTCTCACTGCCCGAATATCCAAGCAGAACCGCAATGGCAGATTGGCGACATCCAAACCCGGGACCTGGGACCGAAGCAACTTAGTGTTAAGCGACGCGTCACCGTGTCCGCGGCGGCGTCATTGACGACTGGCGTGCCTGGGTAGCAGAAACCGGCGATGAGAGTGGCGAAGGCGAGGTTGTTGACGGCTATGGGTTCGCCGTGGGCAGCGTCGTGGATCTGGGTGATGGCGTCTATCGGTGAACACGCCGGTGTCTTCGCGGCCGACCAGGCCAGGCGGTGGCGGGTACCTGGCAGTAGCCTTGCCCAGCGTTTGCAGGTTCAGCATCCTCGCCGTCGCCTTCGTCGAGAGCGGGGTTGAGGCAAGCCTTTGAGGTTGGCATCGGCTCCCGGAGCTATCCCTGGCGTCAATACAGGGTCGGTTTCAGCGAGTTTACTCACCGTGCCCAGGGGGACGGCGCTGGAAGTGTGGTGTCAGAGTGCAGTAATAGCCACAGGGGC
>JASHUG010000269.1 GCA_030040155.1 Streptosporangiaceae bacterium
GGCGGCGGGGTGACGCCAGCGCAGGCGGCGCGGCTGGCGCAGGTGGCGCGGCCGGCGCGGCTGGCTACGAGCTGACCCAGCACGGCCTGGCCATCCTCGCGGAAGGTGACCTGCGGATCTTCCAGCGACCGCGAGCCAGCAGTTCGGACGGGTGGCTGCTCGCGGTGTTCAGCGTGCCTGAGGATCAGCGATCTCGCAGGCATGCCCTGCGCTCTCGCCTCGCCTGGCTCGGGTTCGGGTCGGTAGCCGCAGGCGTGTGGATCGCGCCGGCGCAGCTCGCCGCGGAGACCAGAGCCGTGCTCATGGCCGACGGGCTGGCCGGGTACGTCAGCCTGTTCACCGCGGACTATCTGGCTTTCGGCGACATTCGGGATCAGGTCAGCCAGTGGTGGGACCTGAACCGGCTGGAACAGCTGTACCGGGCGTTCATCGAATCCGCGACGCCGGTGCTGGCGCGGTGGGAGGCCAGCCACGCTGACTGGGGCGACAAGGGGCAGGCGTTCGCGGACTACGTCCGGCTGCTGACAGCGTGGCGGAGATTGCCGTTCCTCGATCCAGGGCTGCCCGCTGAGCTGCTGCCTGACGGGTGGCACGGGGCGCGGGCGGCAGAGCTGTTCGCCCAGCTCAGGGGACTGCTAGCGGGCCCGGCCAGGCAGCACGTCGACGCGGTCACCGGCCGCGGTCCCGGCCGGACCGGAGGTCACTAAATGCAGTGCCGCGCGCCGTCTCACGAGGCGGGTCGGCAGGTGTAGCGTTGGGCTAACTGCGGCGAGTTACGGATGGGATGTTCGAATATGTGCGGACATGTTCGCTTTTCCTGTTCCACAGGCCGCAGATAACGGGGATCAGCAACTAGGAGCAAGCATGTCGTATCAGCCGTATCCGACCGGCGGCTATCAGTCCTATCCGGCCGGCGGAGGCCAGATGGCCCAGCGGCCACCGCAGCCATCGTCGGTGCGGATCGCGATGTGGCTCATGTATGCCGGCGGTGCCCTCAGCGCTCTCAGCGCGATCCTGATTCTGGCCATCAGCAGCCGGATCAAGTCGGATGTAGAGACGGCATTGACTAAGAACAACGCGACGTTGGCCAGCGAGGGCAAGAAGACGCTGACCTTGTCTCAGATCCACTCCGTCGCCACCGCCTACGTCGTCATCATCGTGGTCGTGCTGCTGATATCGGTAGCCCTGTGGGTCTGGATGGCGTGGGCCAACGGCCGCGGCAGGCCGTGGGCCCGCATCGTGGCCAGCGTGCTGTTCGCCCTCAACACCATTTTCCTGGTCTTCGGCATCAGCCGGGCCGGGTCCTCGACGTTGTTCACCGGCCTTGGCTGGCTGATCGGCCTGGCCGCAATCATCATGCTCTGGCAGCGGGCTTCCTCGGCGTACTTCAAGCCGGGGCCGATGTACTAACGGCCGGCCTCAGGGACGACCGCGAAGCCCTGGACCTCGACTAGCGCCGCGGCATCCCAGAGGCGACTGACGCCCACGGCGGCCATGGCCGGGTACTCGCGCCCGGCCAGCCGCCGCCAGACTGCACCGATCTCGCGCCCGCGGGCGCGGTAGTCGGCCAGGTCAACCGCGTAGATGGTGAGGCTGGCCAGGTGCTCAGGCCTGCCGCCAACCGCCCCAAGCGCGGTCAGCAGGTGCTCCAGGGCTTGCTCGAACTGCTCGGTGACCGTCGCGCCGACTATCGTGCCGTCCGGGCCGAGCGCCGTCTGGCCGGCCAGGAAGACCACTCGTCCCCCGCTGGCAACGACCGCGTGCGAAAAGCCCGACGGTGGCGCCAGTGACGGCGGGTTGACCCGCTCGATGCTCATCTTTGCTTCCGGCCCCCTTCCGGCCGCCAGCGGGCGTGGCGGGTCCCGGCGTCGCCGGCACGGATGAGCTCAAGCCGCGGCCGCGGCCCGTCCGTGCGCCCGGTCTGCGGCGGGCGGCTGCCTGCCTGCCATTGCACCGGCCAGCCGACTCCTGGTCCCGAGTAACCCTGGTCCGCCGCGGCGTGCAGCGTCCAGTTCGGGTCGTACAAGTGCGCCCGGCCGAGCGCGCACAGGTCGGCTCGCCCGGCCAGGATGATCGAATTCACGTCGTCATAAGACGAGATCACGCCGACCGCGATCGTGGCGATGTCGACCTGGTTGCGGATCGCGTCCGCGAATGGCGTCTGGTATGACCGCCCGAAGGCGGGCTGCTCATCCGGCGTGACCTGGCCGGTGGACACGTCGATCGCGTCCGCGCCCGCAGCCCTGAACGCGCGGGCAATCTCAACTGAATCGCTGCCGGTTATCCCGCCGTCCACCCAGTCGGTCGCCGAGATGCGCACCGTCATCGGCTTGCCCGCCGGCCACACCGCACGCATCGCAGAGAAGATCTCCAGCGGGTAGCGCAGTCGCCCCGCCAGCGTTCCGCCGTAGCAGTCGGTGCGCGTGTTAGTCACCGGCGAGATAAACGACGAGAGCAGGTAGCCGTGGGCGCAGTGCAACTCGAGCAGGTCGAACCCGCAGCGGTCCGCAGCACTGGCCGCCGCCACGAACTGACCGCGGATCTCGGCCATCTCGGCCAGGGTCAGCTCGCGCGGGACCTGGCTGACGCCCGCCAGGTACGGGATGGGGGACGGCCCGCACACGGGCCAGTTCCCTGACTCCAGCGGCAGGTCGATGCCGTCCCACATCAGCCGGGTAGAGCCCTTACGGCCGGAGTGGCCGAGCTGGAGCCCGATCTTCGCCCCGGACGAATCGTGCACGAAGGATGTGATGCGCCGCCAGGCGCTCTCGTGCTCGGGCGCGTACATTCCCGCGCAGCCAGGCGAGATCCGCCCTTCTCCGCTGACGCAGACCATCTCGGTCATGACCAGCCCGGCTCCGCCTAGCGCCTTGCCGCCCAGGTGCACGAGATGGAACTCGGACGGCTGGCCGTCCGAAGCCGAGTACATGTCCATCGCCGAGACCACCACCCGGTTGGGCAGCTCCAGGTCGCGCAGCCGGAACGGCTGGAACATCGGCGGAACGACATCACCAGGCCCCAGCCCGCTGCGCTTGACGTGATCAGCGAACCATGCGTCCATCCGGCCGGTGAACTCCGGGTCGCGGAGCCGCAAGTTATCGTGGGTGACCCGGCGGCTGCGGGTCATGATGTTGAAGGCGAACTGCTCGGGCTCCTGGCCGGCGTACTGGCCGAGGTTCTCGAACCACTCCAGGCTGGCCTGCGCGGCCCGCTGGGTGGAGGCCACCACCGGCCGTCGCTCGGCCTCGTAAGCCTCCAGAGCCGCGGCAACGCGGGCACCGGAGCGGTCCTGCGCACCGCAGCCGTGCTCGTGCAGGCAGGCAGCGAGCGCCAGCGCATCCTCCATCGCCAGCTTGGTGCCCGAGCCGATGGAAAAGTGCGCCGTGTGGGCCGCGTCGCCGAGCAGCACGATGTTGCCGTCCCGCCAGCTCGCGCAGCGCAGCGTCGCGAACCTGAGCCAGCGCGAGTTGTTGGCCAGGATCTTGTGCCCGCCGAGCACGTCCGCGAACAGCTCGGCGATCCGCTCGATGGATCGCTCGTCGGACTCGCCGGGCACCAGGTCGCCGGCGGCCAGCCGCTCAAACCCCGCCGACCGCCACACGTCGTCGTGCATCTCGACGATGAACGTGCTGCCTGAGGCGTCGTACGGGTAGCCGTGGATCTGCATGACGCCGTGCGGCGTCTGCTCGATATAGAACTTGAACGAGTCGAAGACCAGGTCGGTACCGAGCCATATGTACCGGCAGTCTCGAAAATCAAATTCAGGGCGGAACGAGGTGGTCCGGCCACTGCGGATCGCTGAGTTCGCGCCGTCTGCTGCGACCACAAGGTCGTAGTCCCGGCTGAGGGTCGCAGCGTCGGGCGCTGGTGTCCGGAAATGAACAGTGACCCCGAGTTCGGCGCAGCGCCCCTGCAGCAGTTCAAGCAGGCGGCGCCGGCCCATGGCCGCGAAACCATGCCCGCCACTGGTGATGACCTCGCCGCGGTAATGCACGTCGATGTCGTCCCAGCGCGCGAACTCGCGCTCCATCTGCTGGTAGATGGCAGGGTCGGCGTTCTCTATGCCGCCCAGCGTCTCGTCGGAAAACACCACGCCGAAGCCGAATGTGTCATCAGGCGCATTCCGCTCCCATACGGTGATCTCGGCCGCCGGGAGCAGCTGGCGGGCGAGCGCGGCGAAATACAGCCCGCCGGGACCTCCGCCGGCGACCGCGATCCGCATGGCCCCCTCCACAGTGTGGTTATCCCCGGACACCGCGAGAGTATGCCGTCTGTGCGACGGTCGTCAACAGAACGCAATATCTTCGAGAGTCTGGCGGATCCGTCCGGGCCGGACGCGCGGCGGCCGGGACCGGCCCTTTGCCGGTCCCGGCCGCCCGGGCGCTGGTGCTAGCCGATCATGGCCGGCTCGCGCGTCCGCTCGGCTGCGGTCGCCTCGTCCCGCGCCGCGATCTCGTCCTGCGCCGCGATCTCGTCCTGCGCCGCGGTCCCGTCCTGCGCTGCGGTCCCGTCCTGCTGTGCATCGCCGCGTCGCACGCTGCGCCGGATGAACGGGGCCGTCCAGCGCATCAGGAGGAACATGACCACGTATGGCATGACCTTCACCACCAACAGGGCGCTGCCGGCGGAGACTGACTCGACGATGCCAATGCGAGCCGCGGCCTCGGCCAGGAACGTGACGCCCCACACCACAGTGACGACGCGGAAAGTGTGCCGTCCGGCGGGCTGCGCCGCCTTGGCGATCAGCATCCGTCCATTCGCGGTGCCCGCGGTCGTCTGCTCGATGATCCGCTGCAGCATCGGCTTGCTGGTCAGCAGGGAGGCGAGGCAGCCGATGCCGAAGATCGCCGTCGGGACCGAGCCTTCCATCAGGACGAGCCGGGCACTGTGGGTCGCGAGACCGAGGACCGTGCCGGTCACGATCCCGAGCAGCACGAGCGCACCGATGGCGTCGATGCGCCGGTTCTTGACGATGCTGAGCGCCATGCCGACGGCGGGCAGGATGCCGCTCACGATGAGTGCTGTTACCTCGCTCGTGCCGGCCGCGCGGAGCAGCCAGTAGAGCGCCAACGGGCCGCCGATGTCGAAGATCAGCATCGGCGCGAGTGCGCGCAGTCGGTCTCGGTTGAAACCGTTGCCCCGAGGCTGGGTCGTTGTTGTCATGTCTTCACGCTAAGAGCGGGCGGAGCGCTGACGGAGTGTGTGACGTCCCGACCTCCGGGTGACGGATGTAACGCGGCACCCGTGACGCACTGACACGCAGTCGCGGTCGGCAACTTTCGCCTACGACACGCCGCAAGCGGTTTGCCGCGAACCCCTAAATCCTCGCTACCGTGGGCACCATGGCGACTCGTGCGCCCAAGGGCGCAGCGCGCCCACGTGGCGCCGCGGCCAGCCGGACACGGCGGGGGGCTACTTACTCGCGCCGCCAATCCTCGACGACCACGCGCGGTCGGGGCACAACGAGTTCCTACGGGCGGGCCAGCAAGAAATCCGGTCGCAGTTCGCCTTATCGCCGGCCGCCGCCCGCGCCGTCGACCAACCCGTTCGTGATCCTGGCCGGCTGGATCGTCGGCGCACTCGCGGGCATATGGATGGGCCTGGCCAGCACCGTCGGCGTCGGCGTGCGCGCGGTCGGGCGGAGCGCCAAGGATCTCGACCCCCTGCACCGCAGGGACGGCGTCGGCCTGACTGCCCTGTGCGGCGCGATTGTGACGGCCGCCGCGATCTGGTTCCACGTCAGCGGCCCGGTCCGGCCGGTGGAGAACTTCGTCAACGCGTTTTTCGGGTCAGGCTCGTGGACCGTCCCGGTGCTGCTGGCGCTGTTGGCCTGGCGGTTCCTGCGGCACCCGGACAACAACGCGGCCACCGCCCGGATGGTGATCGGCTGGTCGGCGCTGATGATCGGAGCCCTCGGGCTTGCGCATATCGCGTCAGGCACTCCGCGGTGGTCAGCCGGCCTGCCCGCGATCCGGTCAGCCGGAGGGCTGATCGGCTTTGCGGTCTCGGTTCCGCTGGTCGACCTCGTTACCAAATGGGGCGCTACGCCGGTGCTCGTGCTCATCGCCGGTTTCGGCCTGCTGGTGATAACCGGCACGCCGCTGCACCGTGTCCCCGACCGGTTCGCCGAGCTGCACGGGTTCATGTTCGGCCAGGGCTCCGACACCGAGCCTGAGGTCGCGCAGGACGCGGCTACGCCGGGGACGACCGGCCCGCTCGGCCGGCTCGGCCGGCGGCGCGCTGAGGCCCTAGAGGCCGGTGCTCGCGACCGGGCCTATGACAGCCCGCTGCTTGGCGGCACGCTCTACAAGAGCCAGTCAGGGACCACCGGACAGAGCCAGCTCGCCGATGCCGCCGACCAGGTCGGCGCCGGCGGGCCCGGCGGGGCTCAGGCTGACACCGAGGCCGATGCGGTCGCGGAGGCGCTGAAGTTCTCGCGCATGGGCAGCGGCAATGCGGCAGCCGAGGCGGGATGGCATGAGGACTGGTTCGGGTCGCCGGCTGCGGCAGCGGATCATCCGCCATCCGGTGCCGCGGCGGCGTCTGCATCGGGCAAGCCCGAGCAGCTGACGCTGGCCGCATCGACGGACGCCAGCTACACGCTGCCGCCGGTGGCGCTCCTGAAGCCCGGTATCGCGGCGCGGGTGCGTACCAGGGCCAACGACAGCGTGGTCGATGCGCTGTCGGCTGTCCTTGACCAATTCGAGGTAGACGCGCAGGTCACCGGCTTCACTCGCGGCCCCACCGTCACGCGGTACGAGATCGAGCTCGCGCCGGCGGTCAAGGTGGAGCGGGTGACCCAGCTCTCGAAGAACATCGCGTACGCAGTCAAGAGCGCGGACGTCCGCATCCTCTCGCCGATCCCCGGCAAGTCGGCGATCGGCATCGAGATACCCAACAGCGATCGCGACATTGTCAGCCTGGGTGACGTCCTCAGGTCGCCAGTCGCGACCGGCGACCACCATCCGATGATCGTGGGGCTGGGCAAGGACGTCGAGGGCCGCGTCGTCGTGGCCAACCTCGCCAAGATGCCGCACATGCTCATTGCCGGGGCTACCGGCTCGGGCAAGGCTCTTGCCCTTGATACCGCGATCCCGACGCCGGCTGGATGGACGACGATGGGCGAGATCCAGCCTGGCGACGAGGTATTCGATGAGCGTGGACAGCCGTGCACTGTGCTAGCCGCTACCGGCGTCATGCTTGACCGGCGTTGCTACGAGGTCGAGTTTTCTGATGGCACCGTTATCGTTGCTGACGCGCAGCACCAGTGGCGCACCAGCACTATCGCCGGCCGCGCCAAGAACAGCGCTCCGCCGCGCGGCAAGCCGTA
Organism: Streptosporangiaceae bacterium; assembly: GCA_030040155.1. Classification (GTDB taxonomy): domain Bacteria; phylum Actinomycetota; class Actinomycetes; order Streptosporangiales; family Streptosporangiaceae; genus JAJYUU01. Next base: position 7,331 of record JASHUG010000269.1, read on the forward strand.
CTGGCCCGCCGAAGTCGTGGCGCGTGTCACGGCCCGCGCTGCCCAGGTCCAGGCGGAACCCGACCGTCCGATTACGACGGCCGAGGTCATCGCAGACGTGGGCACCGAATTCCGAACCAAGGTTCACGCCATCGCCAGCCGCCTCCCGAAGGAGGGCAGAACCGCTAGGCGCCCTTACAACCGGTCGGGCCGCAGCCAGACGGCGTGGATGCAGACCTATTCCCGTCAGTTGCTCTACAAGGTGTTGGCCGACCATGTGGCCGCTCCTGCTGGCACCTCCAATGTGCGCGCACATGATGCGGACCCGGTAACAACCGAGCAGATCGCGGCCACTCTCTGCGGCCCGGACGGTCGGCGGAACCACGCGATCACGGTTTGCGGTGCACTCGAGTACCCGCAGCGCGAATTGCCGATAGCGCCGTACACTTTGGGCGCCTGGCTAGGCGACGGAGTTTCCCGGCGGCCGGTGATCACCTGCGCCGATGAGGAGATCCTCGACGCCATCCGGTCAGACGGTTACGCGGTCACCAAGCACCGCACGCCGATGAACTACGGCATAGCCTTGCCCGGGGATGCCGCCAGGCAGCTTGGGATGCCTGCGCTACTACGGTCGCTCGGGGTAGTCCAGAACAAGCACATCCCTGAGGCCTACCTGCACTCCTCGGTCACACAGCGACGCGACCTCCTAGCCGGGCTCATGGACACCGACGGCTATTGCTCCGAGGGCGGCACGGCCGAGTTCACCAACACCAACGCTCGCCTTGCGTCGGACGTTCTCGAGCTGGCCCGCGGCCTGGGTTACCAGGCAACGATGCGCGCAGAGCGTTGCCGCGGGGGTCGGCCGGGAACCTCCGTCGCTTACACCGTGGCATTCCGGACTGGCGATTCGGTTTTTCGCCTGACGCGCAAGCTTGAGGCTCAGCGACCGCTCAAAACCAACAGCACCGCCAGGCAGCGGTATATCACTGGCGTGCGCCCGGTGGCGTCGGTCCCGGTCAGGTGCATTCAGGTCAGCAGCCCCAGCAGCCTCTATCTGGCCAGCCGGGCCTGTATACCCACCCACAACTCGGTCTGCCTGAACGGGCTTATTACCTCGATCCTGATCCGATCGACCCCGGACGAGGTGCGGATGGTGCTGATCGACCCTAAGCGGGTCGAGCTCGCGGCCTACACCGGGATCCCCCATCTCATTACCCAGATCATCACCAGCCCGAAGAAAGCCGCGGACGCGCTGCAATGGGTTGTCGGGGAGATGGATCGCCGCTATGACGACCTGGCCGCCTCGGGATTCCGGCACATGGACGACTTCAACAAGGCGGTGCGGGCCGGCCGGGTCACCGCCCCGCCGGGCAGCGAGCGGACCTACGTCCCTTACCCGTACCTGCTCGTGATCGTCGACGAGCTGGCCGACCTGATGATGATCGCCCCGAGGGACGTCGAGGACGCGGTCGTCAGGATCACCCAGCTCGCGCGCGCCGCCGGCATTCACCTCGTCCTGGCAACGCAGCGGCCAAGCGTTGACGTGGTCACGGGCCTCATCAAGGCCAACGTCCCGTCGCGGCTTGCGTTCGCCACGTCCAGCCTGACCGACAGCCGGGTCATCCTGGATCAGCCGGGAGCGGAGAAGCTCGTCGGTCAGGGTGACGCGCTCTTCCTGCCGATGGGCACGAGCAAGCCGATCCGGCTTCAGAACGCGTTCGTGACCGAGAAGGAAATCCGCGAGGTGGTGGCGCACTGCAAGAAGCAGGCCGAGCCGACCTACCGCGATGACGTGGTGGCGCCGGAGAGCAGGCAGCGCGAAATCGATGCCGATATCGGCGACGATCTGGACCTGCTGGTGCAGGCGGCCGAGCTGATCGTGACGACGCAGTTCGGCTCGACCTCCATGCTGCAGCGCAAGCTGCGCGTCGGCTTCGCCAAGGCCGGCCGGCTGATGGATCTGCTGGAGAGCCGCGGCGTGGTCGGGCCGAGCGAGGGCTCGAAGGCGCGCGACGTGCTCATCCGGCCAGACGACCTGTCCGGCTTGCTGACATCGCTGCGCGGCGAGGACTGATTTGCTGCGACCTTGGGTAGGACCGACCGCGTTGTTGGCATCGGACGGCAGTCGGATAAATCCGGCGGGGTATGACAGTTGGCAGTGTCGGCCCTAGAGCGCAAGACTAGGCAGTGCCACTCCGAATCTGGACCGGTTCTCGCCGGGCAGTAGTCGGATGTCTACACTAAGTGACCGATCCCTGGTGCGGGGATCGGGGGAATCCAATACGTCGGGTACTGCGCCTCGCGACCCGGGGCGAGGACGCAGCGTGAATAGTGGAGGCGCCGCGTGAGCATCGGTGACGCCCTGGCGGCAGCGCGCCGCGAGGCCGGTCTCACCATTACGCAGGTCAGCCAGCGGACTTGCATCAGGGAGACGATCATCCGGGGGATCGAGCGGGGCGACTACTCCGCGTGCGGGGGTGACTTTTACGCCCGCGGCCATATCCGCAGCATCGCCAGAGCGGTCGGGCTGAACCCGGACGAGCTCATCAGGGAATACGACGCGACGCAGGCGGCACCAAAGCAGATAACGGCCGCCGACGTATTCCAGCCATTCACGCCGGTGAAGCTGAAAGAGCGGCGCCGGGCGAATTGGTCGATTGTGCTGCTGGCGGGTCTGATCGTGGTGCTTGGCCTGGCCGGCTTCCGCTACTTCAAGTCGCACAACAACTCGGGGTCGTCGCGTCCGACCGCCTCGACGCAGAGCGACCGGCTGCAGGCCGACCATCACCACAAGAAGGCCACTACGCCAGTCGTGCATACGCCGCCGCCGCCGACTCATGTCCAGATCATGCTCGTGGCGAGTACTGGCAACATCACCTGGGTCGCGCTTGTCAACAGTGGCGGCACGCAGGTCTTCCAGGGCGACATCGGCGCGCCGAACGGCCCGCAGCAGAAGACCTGGACGTTCGGGCACCCGGTAACTATCCAGCTCGGAAACCCGGGCGGGGCGACGCTCTACCTGAACGGCAAGAAGCAGTACCTGATCAAGGACCAGCCGGAAACGCTCTACTGCACGAAGGTGAACTGCAAGCAGACGTAGCCGGAGGCCGTAGGCTGATCCGGGCAGCCGTGCTGGTGCGTTTTGCACCTGACGGCTTGCCGTAGTCTGCCGTTGTGCCCTCCAGCCAGCAAGAAGCCAGTCCAGCCAGGCGGCGCGTCAGCCTGGTGACGCTCGGCTGCGCGCGGAACGAGGTCGACTCAGAAGAACTCGCCGCACGCCTGGAGGACGGTGGCTGGCACCTGGCCGGGCCCGGTGAGGACGCAGAGGTAGTCCTCGTGAACACCTGCGGTTTCATCCAGGCGGCCAAGCAGGAGTCCATCGATGAGCTGCTGGGGGCCGCGGCGGGCGGCGCTAAGGTCGTAGCTGCAGGCTGCCTGGCCGAGCGATACGGCTCGGGGCTGGCCGAGGCCATGCCGGAAGCCCAGGTTCTCAGCTTCGACGACTACGCCGA
>JASHUG010000270.1 GCA_030040155.1 Streptosporangiaceae bacterium
AGTGGCGAAGTCGTGGCGAGTATTTTTCCTGGCAGCCGGCCGGCGGCGGCGTCCCTTCGGTTGAGATCTTTCACGTCCGGCTCGGCGATCCCGACGCGCCGGTGCTGCTGCTCATCCATGGCTGGCCCACCAGCAGCTTCGACTGGTTTGGCGCGGCCAGCCAGCTGAGCGCGGGATTCCGGGTCTGCGCGCTGGACTTCCCTGGTTACGGGTTCTCGGACAAGCCGCCGGGATGGGGTTACAGCCTGGCGCGAGATGAAGAGCTCATCGAGTTCTATCTGGCGGAGGTGATCGGCGCCGATGCTGGTGTGGTGGTGGCCCACGATCGCGGGGACAGCGTCGCCCTGCTGCACGCCGTCCGGTGCGCGCAAGGCCGGTCGGCGACGCGACTCGAGCACTTGGTGCTGTCAAACGGAAATATCTTCCTGCCGCTGTCAAACCTGACGGGGGCGCAGCGGCAGATGCTGGACCCGCAGTCGTGGCCCGAGGTCGCAGCCGTCTTGACTGCCTCGCGCCTGGCAGCGGGCCTGGGCGCCAGCACGTTCACCCCGCCGCGCACGGCCGAGGATCCCGAGGTCCAGGCGTTGTCGGCGATTATCGGTTACGCCGACGGCATCAAGGTCTTGCACGAGACAATTCAGTACCTGAGCGAGCGAGCCAAGGATGAGCGGGCGTGGCTGGCCGCACTTTCGGAAGTCACCTTTCCGGTGACGCTGATCTGGGGGCTTTATGACACAGTGTCCCCGCCGCGCGTGGCGAGCTACGTGTGGAACGAGTACTTGATGACGAAGCCTGGCGGCAATCGCCTGTACTTCATCCCGGACGCCAATCACTATCTGCAGGTCGACCGCCCGGACGCTTTCGTCCAAGCGCTCAACCATGCCCTCAGCCCGCAGCACGGCCAGCAACCCGGCGCCCTGGACGCCGGACCAGGTGCTCCCATACTCATCGACAGCTCTCGTGCTCGGTTCGCCGCTGCCTCGGACCTGCTCCGAACAGATGTGAACTAAGGCCAGGCCGCGCGGTTGACCGGCGAGGCACGATCGATGGGATCATCACTTGGTGCACGACTCTGCCAAACCCGTGATCTTGCCCGATGACGTGATCAAAGTGCTGTCGTCAGACGCGAGGATCTCCAAGGTCGAACTGAGCGGGTCACGCGCGAGGGGCGAGGCAACACCACTGTCCGACTGGGACTTTGCGGTCACGGCGTATCAATTCGATGACGTCCGTGATGCGCTTCCGCAGATAATCAGGCCACTGCACGCGGTAGTGGCGCAGTGGGACAGGCTCAGCCCCATCTGGTGCTACATGCTGATCCTGCCCGGCCCGGCCAAGGTGGACTTGCTGTTCAGCCACCCGCACCAGCCCCAAGGGCCCTGGGTAGTGACGGCCTCGACTCTGGCCGGGATTGACGGCCACTTCTGGGACTGGGCGCTGTGGCTGCAATCGAAACTGGCGGCGAGTCGGCATGACTTCGTGGGGATCGAACTGCGCAAAATGCACGAGCATCTGCTCGGCCCGATGGGAGTAACCGTCCCGCCGCCCAGCCTGGCCGATGCAATCACGGCGTACCGGGAAGCCCTCGACAAATGCGAACGCCGTCTCGGAACACGTGTGACGCGGACCGCTGAGAACACCGTGATCCCCGTACTGCGCCAGCAGACCTCTGGGTGACAGAACTGACCTGGCGCCCGCGCGCTTGTCCTTGTGCCCTAGCGCAGTCCGCGCAGACTCGTCGACGCCACTGAGGTCGGCACCTCCAGCCCCGCCAGCCCCACGCATACCACTGGCACCGGTTGCCCGCGCCTCGGTCGGGCATGAGTGTGAAGTTGCCATTGCTGCAACCCCGCTCAAGGTCGCTCTAACAATGCGAGATTCACACCCATGCCCGGGCCGACGCGAGCCGGCCCGAACCGGCCTGAATCCGGCCCGCCCCGGATGTATTCCAGTACGCGCCTTCGCCCGCGTAGCTAAGTTGCGCACCAGATAACTCCGAGTCGTGCTTAGCTCAGGGCCTTGACCTGCGTCCACTTCGCGCCCGCGTCGGTCGTGCGCCATAGCTGCGCCGTCGCGTAGCCGTCGGCGTATTTCTGCCATAGGGCGTAGCCAACCTCGGGCGTGGTGAACCCGATCAGTGACCACTGTCCGTTGCTGCTCGGCTGGGCCTGCACGATCTTCCACTGCGCGCCCCTGTCGGTGCTGCGGATCAGCGGCATGCCGAGCTTGGGTACGGGAATGCTGCTGGCCGCTACCGCGATGCGCGCCGACGCGGCGACCAGCCCAGAGCCGTTCGCGTAGCCAACCGGAGTGATCCGCGCCGTCTGACTCCCGACCTCGGTGAAATGCGCTCCGCCATCGGTCGATATGAACGGGAACATGAAGTGGCCGCCGCTGCAGTACGCCCACAGGACGGCTGCGCTGACCGGCGAATAGTCGCAGATGATGCCGGTCACCGGCTGCGGCTCGAGCGCGAACGTGGCGCCAGCATTAGTGGAGTGCAGCAGCCGCGTGCCGATCGAGTAGCCGTCGCGCGTCAGCATCGCGTTCATCACCCAGACCGATGTGCCGTGGACCGCCAGCGAATCGCCGATAGCTCCGGCGGCCCGGTCGACCACCCAGTGGTTACTCGACGGTCGCGTTCGCCACAGTTGCGGGTGAGGCGTGCGGGCCGTGCACGTTCCGGTGTTGCTGCACGGGGTACTCGGGAACACGCCGGCGTAGACCTGGCCAAGTCCAGGCTCGAGTTCCTCGACGACGCCCGGCATCTTGATTGCCGTCCACCGCAGGCCGCCGTCGTGGGTGGCGTAGAGCTTGGGCCCGAATACCCAGCCGTCCTTGGCGTCGGCAAAGCGAATGGAAGACTCGGCGGGCTGTCCGCCTGAGCCTGGTGCAAACGTACCCGGCGGCGCGGGCAGTGTCGCGAACGTGGCACCGGCATTGGTCGTGGTCTTAATGCTGAGGCAGTCCTTAGCGCCGCAGGGCACGGCGCCTAGCAGCCACCAGTGGGTGACGCTGACTGCGGTGAAGGACAGCGGAAGGAAAGACGGTCGCTCGGACGACCCAGTTCCCGCCCTGGATCGTGAAGAAGCGACGGTATGGGCAGCCAGCGGTGCAGCAGCAACGCCGCAACCCGAAACAAAAGCGATGGTGAGGAGCGCACCGACATGCAGGCGCGAGAAAGCCAGGTACCTCATGCCTGTTCAGACAGGCAAGTAGCGGATTCGGTTGCGGCGCAGTACTAATCACTCATGCGACTTGAGCATTTGTGCCGGATCACCATGCAGTACGCAGGTGGCTCCAGCTGGCACCAGCCCTACCGGCGTCCGGATGGCACGAGCGAGCAGGAGTTCGGCTACGGCACCGGCGGCGGCACGATCACCGGCGATGTCTTCGCGGGCACGCTGACGTGGGTAAATTGCCCAGCCCGGCGCGAAGACGGAGTGTGGATGCCTGACCTGCGCGGCTCCATCAAGGCCACGGACGGCGGAGAACTGCTGCTGTCGTTCAGCGGGCTGAGCATTGACGGCGCCTACCCCCAGCCCAGGCGCGCAATCACGGGCCGGGTTGGCCTGATCACCGAGCATGAGCCGCTCCGGTGGCTCAACACTTGTTTCCTCGTCGGCGAGGGCGAGATTAACGCGAGCAAGGCGCTTGAGTGGTGGCTTGACGCCTACGTCTGCGTCAACGACCGGGTGGACTACCGGCCGGCCATCGGGTCTCCGGCGCCGGCCCGGTTCCGTCAGGGCACCGACGCCGTGGCCTAGACAGCATTTCGATTCGGACACCAACATAGAGGGAACGAGGGGGCGCCGCGGCTGGCACGTCCCTGGCTGCAGAGTCGGCTTCACGCACTGGTCAACCCATCCCCGCGGCGGACTCGACTCGCGGCAGTTGCTGCGTCCTGCTTGTCCTGGCAATCTTGCGGTCGTGACCGGCCGCTTTCGCGTTCCCCTGTCGGTCCTCGACCTATGCCCTGTGCCGACCGGGGGATCGGCCGGAGAGGCGCTGCGCCGCAGCGTCGACCTGGCCCGGCACGCCGAGCGGTGGGGCTTCACGCGGTACTGGGTCGCTGAGCACCACAGCATTCCGGGCATCGCCAGCTCGGCGCCGGCGGTTCTCGTTGGCCATATCGCCTCGGTCACGTCGCGGATGCGGGTCGGCTCGGGCGGCGTGATGCTTCCGAATCATGCGCCGCTGACCGTGGCGGAGCAGTTCGGGACGCTCGAGGCGCTGCATCCTGGACGAGTCGACCTGGGGATCGGGCGGGCTCCCGGCACGGATCGGGCGACCGCGCGGGCGCTGCGGCGCGGTGCCGAGGGCCTGCCGGCGGCGGACTTCGCCGCTCAGCTCGCGGAACTGCGGGGCTACTTCGCCGGCCAGCCTGCCGGAGCTGCCTCGCCAGGCGACCCCGCACCTCCCACAATCCGCGCTATTCCGGCCGAGGGCAACGAGCCGGCTGTGTGGCTGCTCGGCTCCACCGGTTACAGTGCCGAGCTCGCGGGCCTGCTGGGCCTGCCTTTCGCGTTCGCCTACCACTTCAGCACCGCCAACGCCAGGCCTGCACTTGCCCTGTACCGGCGGACCTTCAGGCCGTCCGCCGGCCGGGCCGAGCCGTACTGCCTCATCAGCGTGTCCGTGCTCTGTGCCGAAGACGGCGCGACAGCGCGCTGGCTGCACGGATCGTCCCGGCTGTCTGCGCTGCGCCTTCGCGCGGGGCGCCCGTCCACGCTGCCGAGCCCGCAGGAGGCCGCGGAGCGTCCTTACTCGGCGGCCGAGCTCACGGTGATCGCCGAGGCGACAAGCTCGCACGTTGTCGGTGACCCCGGCACGGTCATCGACTCGCTCGACCAGCTCGTGGCCAGCACCGGTGCCGATGAGGTAATGGTGACGACGAGCACCTTTGCGCACGCCGACCGGCTCAGGAGCTACGAGCTGCTCGCCCAGGCCGCCGCCGGCGGCGACCAGCCAACCGCCGCCGGCGACCAGCCAACCGCCGCCGACGGCGACCAGCCAGGCTCAGCCCTCCTTGGCGTTTCGCCGGCGCTGGTTCGTGAGCAGATCCGACATGCCGGAGGTCCCGGTCAGACCGCGGATTCCGCCGAAGCTCTGCGGTAGCGGCGGGTAGTTCACCGGCTCAGGCGACACCGACTGGACGCTGTCCGCCGAGCAGATGTCAGCCGGGTCGAAAGCGGCTGTCCCCTCAAGCACCTGCAGGAGCGACTCCGACGGCGGGCTGATCGCGGGGCCGATCACGTCCGAGCTCGTCGGAATGCGGGACGGCTGCACCGCGAAGGAGGCGGGCACCGGATACGGGAGCAAGACGTCTCTGAGGTTGCGAGCATTGCGGTCGCGGGCGGTCAGCGGCGTCAGGCCGAACACGGACTCGATGAGCGCCAGGCTGGAACAGTGTTCGAACGGTCCCTCGTGCCGGACCTGGTGCGGCCGCGCCAGGTTGGTCACGACGATGCCGGGGACCCGGAAGCCCAGTTGCCTGTAGTTCGGGTAGAGCTGGCCGTCGGTCGGGGTGGTGCTGTCGCCGGCGTGCATGACGTCAGCCGGGTTGGTGTCGTCGATGACCTGTGGCGGCCGCACGTGCTCGTAGAAGCCGCCCCACTCGTCGAAGGTCACGATGAACACCGTGTTGTCGAGGTAACCATTGTCGGCCAGCGCGTGGTAGGCGTCGGCGATGAACCGCTCGCCGAGCCGGATGTCGCCAAGCGGGTGGTCGTCCCCGGAGGTCCCTGTGCCCTCGTTGTCGAACGCCGGGTCGATGTAGCTGACGTTCGGCAGCGTGCCGTTCTGGCAGGCCGTGACGAACGAGGTGCCAGCCGACAAAGCGGCGGTCGAGGCGTCGGCATCGGAGAAAGGATGCATGAACGCCTGGTACTTGAAGACCGCACCTGGCTCGATGGCCGGGCTGGCCCACAGGGCGAGGAACGGGGCATCCCGGTAGTAATAGCCTCCGGTCGGGATGCCGTCGGAGTTCGGGATGGGGGAGAGCTGATCCCAGATGGTCGGCAGCGTGGACGCCACTTCGGAGTTGTGGTCGCGGTCGGTTTGCCCCGCGTGCTGGTAGAACCGGTTGGGGTAGGTCTCGCCGGCAAACGCGCAGAAGTAGCGGTCGAGCGTCGTGTAGTGCTCGGCGAGCGTGCCGGTGACTGGCAGGTCGGGGAGGGTCTTACGCCTTCCGTCATGGTGGAAGTTGCTGTAGTAGCCGATCGGGAACGTGTTCGCGGCGGCGAGAGTCACGCCCGGGTTGTCCGCCGGGGTCGTCGGCCGCTGCAGGAAGCCGTCCATCTTGCCGTAGTTGTGCTCGACGAGCCAGCCTTCCCAGCTGTGGTCCGGGTCGCTGTACCCGCACCCCTGGAAGTCCGGGGCGAGCGGGTAGTTCGGATAGGTGTTGCCGTCGACTGCGGAAACGAAAGTCAGATCGTGCCGTCCGTCCGCACCGGGCAGCCAGCCAAGGAAATGGTCGAAGGAGCGGTTCTCCATCATCAGGATGACAACGTGACGGATACCCTGCGAGCCGTCGGGGCGAATGGTGCTCGCGGCGTGGGCGACCGCCTGGCTGAGCAGGTCGGTGCCGGTGATGGCGAGGCCGGACGACGCGGCCGAAATCTGCAGGAACTTGCGACGAGAAAGCATCTCGCCAATATAGGACTCGAAGGCAGATCGCAGTTGTCCGCCAGCGCGACGACTGCTGAAACTCAGGAGAAATTTGCCGGCATCAGAGGGGCACCGCGGCTAGGTGGTCTGGTAGGCGAAGTACTACCAGCGGAACCACCGTGTGAAGGGCACCAGCGCGTGATCAAAGGCCCACGGCGCCTGCCGGATGCCCGAGCAGGTGTTGCTGTCCGCCTGGCCAAGGCAGCTCTTCGGCCCTTCGTTGTCTCGCTGGATCGCCCAGATGGACAGGAGGTTCATGTGCATCTTCTGCTCGAACGCCATCATTACCCGGGCGTCATGAACGGTCGTGGTCTCGTCCTTACCGAAGTCGGAGATGCCTGGCAGCATCGTCATGGCTTCCATCCGCCAGATCTGCTGCGACTTCAGCTGCGGATACAGCCTGGCCAGCTCGGCGTGCACGGCCTTCGCGGCCGTGATGGCGGTCCGGCTCATGTTCATGACGCCTTCGTGCGGA
>JASHUG010000021.1 GCA_030040155.1 Streptosporangiaceae bacterium
CCGCCAGGTACGGCGCGGCCCGCCACGCCGGCGCCCGCGGCCCGGCCGCCAGGTCGGCCGCGGCCGCGAGAGCGAGCAGCGTCAGCCCGGCGGCCAGGGCGGCTCCGAATGCCGTCATCGCGGATCCCTGCCTGGAGTCGACCCGGGCGATCGGGTGCCGGCCGGGATACGGTCTACCGCCATCAGCAGCGCCGAGAGGATCGCGAACGGGCTCGGCGGCGACCCGGGCAGCCACACGTCAACTGGCAGGATGTTGCCAACGCCACCCGTGAGGGCATAGGACGGGCTGACGATGCCGCCGCCCACCGCGTCCGTCCCGACCGCGACGACCACCTTCGGGTCGGGCATCGCGTCGTATGTCTCGCGCAGCGGCTCGGCCATGCCGCGCGAGCCGGCGCCGGTGACCAGCAGGATGTCAGCGTGGCGCGGGCTAGCCGTGAAGAACATGCCGAGCCGGTGAATGTCGTACACCGGGTTGAGCAGTGCCATGATCTCCCACTCCTCGCTGCCGTCGGATCCGGCGTCGACGTGCCGCAGGTGCACAGAACGGCGCAGGGCCCTGGTCCGGGCGCGAAGCTGGTCGGTCAGCTCACGCAGCGTGTCGGGATTCTCGGCAGCTGGCACCACCAGTCCCGGCCGGGTCAGCGCTGCGCGGTGCGGGCCGGCCGACCAGGCGAAGACGTCCGGCCACGCGGCAACGCAGCGGCCGCAGAGGATGCACTTGCCCTGGTCGACGCGGACGTCGCCGTCCTTGTCCGCGGAGATCGCGTCGACCGGGCACAGCCGAGCCGCCTCGGTCACCGGGAGCGCGGCGACAGCCTGGCCCGCCTTGACCATTGCCGGGCCGCGCGTCGCACTCGCATACTCGTCCGCTCGTCCCGGCCATCTGGTCGTCAGGACGCCGTTGCGCAGTCCGCGCAAGACCCACATCTAATGCCTCGCCATCTACCGTGCCGCCCCGGCCACGGGCAGCCCGAAACTCGCCTCGATGAACGGGAAGTCGGTCAGGATGTCACCGGCGAACACCTCGTGCATCAGCACCAGGTTGTGGAACGCTGCCGGCCGCACCCGGCAGCGAGTGATCACGCCGTCGTCGATCCGCACGTCATACAGGACCTCGCCGTGCGCTGCTTCGGCCCACCCGGTTGCCCGCCCGTCCGCCTGGCGCAGGTCGGAGCGCAGCGGACCTGACCCGGCGTCGGCCAGTTCGTCGGCGGCCTGGCGGAGCAGGTGGACTGATCCGCCGATCTCGTCGACTCTGACCTCAAGCCGGGCCAGCGCGTCGCCGTCCGAGCGCGAGCTCGCCGTCATGCCCAGCAATCCATACGCCGCGTAAGGCCGGGACTGCCGGATGTCCACGCCAGCGCCGGACGCGCGCCCGATCGGACCGAGCGCGCCATGCTCAGCTGCCCTCGCCGGGGCCAGCGGGCCGGTACGGCGAAGGCGGTCAAGGAACGACGCGGTACCCATCAGCAAGTCGAGATCAGGCGTGATGCGCCGATCCAGGTCACCGATCGCGCTCAGCAGGTCGGCCGGCTCAAGCAGCGGCGGTCCGCTGACCCCGCCCGGCACGACCACGCCGCGGCCGAACCGGCTCCCCGACAGCTGGCCCGCCAGGCGCAGGACACGTTCCTTGTGCCATCCGAACCTGGCAGTCGCCACGGCCAGCCCGGCCCCGTCGGCCAGCCGGACGATGACATCCAGGTGGCATGCCAGCCGCTCCAGCTCGGCCTGCACGACCCGGATCAGCAGCGCCCGCCACGGCACATCGAGGCCCGCGATCCGCTCCACCGCCTCGGAGAAGGCAATCGCATGCGCGACCGACGCGACGCCCTCGGTCCGCTCGGCCAGCAGTACCCCGTCGGCAGGGCTGAGGCCCTCGAAGCGCTTCTCGATCCCGCGATGCTTGTAGAAGATTCGCATGTTCAGATGCGGGATGTCCTCGCCTGGCGTCTCGACCAGGTACTCGATCGACTCGGTCACGCCAGAACGCACCGGCCCGTGCGGGATCGTGAACAGGCCAGGCCCGGCGGCATGGCGCGGCAGCACGCCGGGGTCGGGATCGATCGCAGCCGGGCCCGCCCCGCCTCCCGGCATTGGCAGGTCCGTGCTACTGGCCGGCAGGACCAGCGGCTCCAGGCGCGGATGTCCCTCAGGCACGACGCCGAAGAGGTCGTGAATCTCGCGCTCGTACCAGAACGCCGGCGCAACCTCTGGGGTAAGCGCCGGGTAGCGCGCTTGATCCGACGGCAGCAGCGCCTCGAGGCTGGTGATGGTTCCCTGGCCCGCCAGTTGGGCGGTGAGCACGAGCCCGCCGGGCTGAGCGGTGCCGAACAGATCAGCCAGCCGGCTCCCGGCCGCGATCTGGCGCACGACCAGGTGCCATAGCGCGGCTACGCTCGCGGCCAGCTCGGGCTTGGTGGCGGCGGTCATGACGCCCGCCCGCTCAGGATCCCGACCGCCCGCGAGAACAGGTCGGTGAGCTCGGCTGGCGGATGGAGGCCGAGCACCAGCAGGGCCAGCAAGCCCAGCGCGACCGGCACCACCATCCACGCGCTCGGTTCACCGCGACCCAGCGTCGGCCCGGCACCAGCAGGCGCGGCACCAGCAGGCGCGGTACCAGCAGGCGCGGTACCAGCGGGACGGCCAGCCGTGGCTGCCGCGCTACCCGCCGTCACCAGCTGCCTGGCGGGGCGATCGCGCAGCCGTCCGGCCGGGAGCATCAGCATCCGCGTTGCCGAGGCGGCTACGCCGAAGAATGCCACCGTAACCGCGATGATCAGGAATGCGGCAGTCGCGTAGTTGCCGGAGCTCAGCCCGCCGGCAACGATCTCGAACTCGCTCCGGAAGATGCCGAAGGGCGGCATCGCGCCGAGGGCGAAGATGGCGAGCAAGAACAGCGGCCCGCTCCACGGCAGCAGATCCAGGCCGCCGCGGATGGCGTCGATCCGCTTTGTTCCGAACTTGCGCACGAATACGCCCGCGCCCATGAATGCATTGGCCTTCGCCGCGGCGTGCCCGAGCACGTGCAACAGCACGCCGGCCAGCGCGGCGGGGGCGCCAAAGCTGACCCCGATGGCCAGGATTCCCATGTGCTCCACGCTGGAATACGCGAGCAGCCTCTTGATGTCGCGCTGGCCGAACAGATACAGCGCCGCGAGCAGCAAGGAGGCGATGCCGAACGCGAGCAGCACCCCACGCGGGAAGGTCGGGCCGAGCGCGGCCACCGCCACCTGGTAGAAGCGCAGGATCGCGTAGAAGCTCACCGCCAGCAGGGACCCGGACAACAAGGCTGAGACCGGTGTCGGTGCCTCGGAGTGGGCATCCGGCAGCCAGGTGTGCACCGGCACCAGGCCCATCTTCGTGCCGTAGCCGAGAACGGCCAGCACGAACGCCAGTTGCACCGCGGCACGGGGCAGGTGGCTGGCGACGGTCAGCAGCTGGGTGAAGCCCAGGTCGTAGGACTGGCCGAGAACATGCGCGCCCGCGTAGTAGGCGAAGATCGTTGCCAGCAGCGCGAGGCCAAGCCCCGCCGACGCGAGCAGCACGTACTTCCAGGCCGCCTCGGCCGCCCCATTGGTGTCCTCGATCGCGACGAGCAGCGCCGAGATCACGGTGGTGACCTCGACCGCGACCCACAGCAGCGCGAGGTTGCTCATCATCGGCGCCACGAGCATCGCCCAGGCGAACAGGTTCAGCCCGACCCAGAACTGACGCGCGCGGCGCGCGCGGCTGCCGTGCCCGGCGCCCAGGTAGCCGATCGAGTAGATCGCGACAATTGCGTACAGGAACCCGGTGGCCAGCAGGAAGACCGCGCTGACCGCGTCGACTCGCAGCACCCTGAGATATCCGAGGCTGCCATGGGCCGCGGCCGGCACCAGCGCGATCACCAGCGAGAAACAGACGACGCCGCAGGCCGCGGTCAGGGGCCCCGCTGCCCGGAGCGGGGCGCGCAGGCAGGCAAGCGCGGCCGCCAGCGGCAGCGTCAGCAACAACACCATCACCGCGTGCACCGGCTACCCCCGCAGGCTGGTCAGGTCGGCGGTGGACATGGACTCGGCGCGCCCGTGGTGCACGCGGATCAGCAAGCCGAACACGACGACCGCGACCAGCAGGTCGAACAGGAATGCCACCTCCAGGATCAGCGGCAGGCCGGCTGCCACGACCAGAGCGGTGAGCGATACGCCGTTTTCCAGCGACAGGAACCCGATCGCCTGCGACACGACGTCCCGGCGGACGATCATAAGGACGAACGCCACAAGGATGACAGCGACCGAGACCGACAGCGCCGTCGCCGGGAGAACAGGACTGCGGATGCCGAGCGCCGCGACGGTGAAGAAGCCGAACGCCGCCACCGCGATTGCGACCAGCACCGCACTCGCGACGCTCAGGGCATGGCTGCCCGCGATGTCGCTCCAGCGCGGGTCGCCGCCGATGGCGCCGATGCCGCGAAGCAGCCTGCGCAGCACGACGGGGACGATCACGGCCTTGAGCGCGAACGACAGCGCCGCCAGCGCGTACAGGTCCGGCAGGTGGCGCGTCGCCGCGACGACCACGGCCAGGACCGAGATCAGCGCCGACTGGGCCGCGTACAAGCGGACCTGATCGCGCAACAAGGCCTGCCTGAACATACCGAACTCGGCCAGCAGCACGCCCACCGCGATGACGTCGGCACCGCCGGACAGCGCACTCGGCGCGGCGACGGCGGCGGCGGCGATTCCGGGCATCAGCCACCACCCAGGTACAGCGTGAACACGCCGAGCACGGCGAGCAGGAAAGCTCCCGCCGCGAACTCGGTGATCTTGAAAAGCCGAAGCTTGGCGAACGAGTTGTCGATGACCGCGATCACGACGCCCAGCAGGGCGGCCTTGCCGACCAGCGCCGCGATGGCCAGCAGCACGGGAACCAGGCCCGGAGTCGAGGCCAGGCCCCACGGCGCAACGAACACGTTGAGCAGGATCGTAAAGAGGATCAGCTGCTTCATGGCCGAGCCCCACTTCAGCAGCGCGAAGTACGGGCCAGAGTGCTCGAACGGCCGGGCCTCCTCGATCATCCCGAACTCGTTGGTCCCGCTGTGGGTCTCCACCGGAATGCGCGCCGTCTCGTAGAGGATCACCATGAACAGCGCCGCCGCGGCCAGCAGGTGCGCGGGCCGGATGATCTGCCCGGCGGACGAGCGCACCGTCGCGGCCAGGGCGTAGGGCAGGTCAGTTCCCGTGACGAGCGCGACCGTGAATACGACGAAGAGCACGACCGGCTCGGTGATCGCGCCGAATGTCTTGGCCCGGCTTGCGCCTAGCTGGGCATACGGGCTGCCGGTTTCCAGGGCAGCCACCGCGACCAGGAAGCTGGCGAGCGAGAGGATGAATCCCCCGCCCAGGATGTCCCCCATGTAGCCGAGCGGCAGGCCGAACGTGGTCAGCACCGGGATCAGGAGCGGCACCGTCAGGTAGCAGGTCATCGCGCCCAGTGGTGCCGCCAGGAACACCCAGCTGGATCCGTCCGGGGCAAGCGCCTCCTTGCGGAACAGCTTGGCCAGGTCGTAGTACGGCTGCAGGACGCGCGGCCCGGCCCGCCCCTGCAGGCGTGCCTCGACCCGGCTGATGACGCCGGAGACGCCGGGAGCAGCCGCAGCGATCGTCACTACCTGGAGCAGCTGGACGATCGGTATGGGCAGCGCCGGGCTCACCGTGGTGCTCGTCTCGGGCGGGCCCCTGCGCTGCAAGCCGGGCCGCCCGCCGGATCTTTGCCGGGCGGCTCGTTAGTTTCGCTGGTCACTGATATCTCCTCCACAGGCCGGATTGCCAGCATTCCGTGGTAGAGGCCATCAGCGAAACTGTTCCGCGGTTCGAGGCGAGCCTCATCGCCAGTCGCTCCTTTGTATCTTACGTGCCGCGGCGGCCGCAATCCACATAAGTCACTCCCGTCACACAGCTTCACTGCCGCACCGGCTGCCCGCGAGCTCCGGCCCTGCCAGATTCGCCGGGAAGCTGGCCGAGAGCTGCGCGGATCGCGCGCTCGCGCTCGTCGAGCTCGGCCAGCCGGTTGTCGCGCTCATGGCTGGCTTCGGCCCGGATGAGGCTGGCGCGGTCAAGCGCCGCGGTCAGCCGCTGCGCCGAGCCCGCGTAGCGACGTCGCACATCGGCGATGAGCTGCCTGGTCGCCTCGGCCAGCCGGTACTGCAGGTCGCCCCGCACGCGGCCGATCTGGCTGCTGACCAGCTCACCGACCTGATCGAGGAGCGTCCGGCGGGCCAGCCGCCGGCCGTACTCGCCGGGCACTCGTCGCCGGATGGCGCCGGCCAGCAGTTCGGTCTGGTCGACGTGCTCGTCGAGCGTGTAGAAGAAGCCGCGATTGTCGGGCAGCCCTTCGTCCGGCGCCGGAAGGGTCAGTTCGAGCCCGAGCAGATCGGCGGCTGCCGCGCGGACGGCGGCTAGCTCGGCATCCAGGTCGGACAGCAGCCTCCGGCCGAGCGAGCCTAGCCCGTCCTCAAGCCGGCCGGTCTCTTCCTGACGCCACTGCTCGGCCGCCGCTGCGACCATCCCCGTGAGCTGTGCCCGGCCCGCGCGCTCGATGTCGGCCACCGGGACCGCGGCCAGGTCCCGATCAAGCAGTTCGCCCATGCGCGCGGTGATGTCCGCGGACAACCTCGGCTGCAGGCCGGCGGCAGCAGTGTTGAGGGCCTCGAGGAGCCGCCTGGACTGCGCGGTCGCGCGGTCCTCGGCCTCGACCCGGCCGGAAGTCATCGCCGCAAGCCGGGCGCGGAAGGCCGCGATCTGCGCCTCGGCTTCCTCCCCCGGCAACCGGGCGGCCCGCTGCGCGAGGGCGACCTCGTCCAGCAATTGCTGCCCGATCCTGCGGGCGTGGCGGGTCACGGAACGCTCCAGCCCGGCCATCCGGCCGGCATCGAGGTAGCTCATGAAATCTGCGGCGAACGCAGTGAAGCCGGGATCACCGGGCGTGCTCAGCGCGGCCCGCGCCGAGAGCGGGTACACCGGTTCCGCCCGGCCCGTCACCTCGCTGACGACGCGCGCGGTGAATTCCAAAGCCTCCGACAGCGATCCCGCATCCAGGTAATCGGCCTTGTTCAGGACGACGAACAGCGCCACCGACAGGCTGGCGACCCGGCTCAGCAGGTCCCGCTCGCTGGCCGAGACCGGCGGGT
Source organism: Streptosporangiaceae bacterium (assembly GCA_030040155.1). GTDB lineage: Bacteria > Actinomycetota > Actinomycetes > Streptosporangiales > Streptosporangiaceae > JAJYUU01. The sequence goes on from JASHUG010000021.1 coordinate 7,166, forward strand.
CAGCGGTGAGCACGAAGATTGCCGCGTCCATCGATGGGAGGGCCGCATCCGCTGCGGCCGTGTTGTGTGCGTGCACCGAGCCGGTGCCCGGCGTGTCCACGATCTCCGCGCCGAGGGCCAGGACCTTGGCGTCTGCACGGACCGTGATTGCCGATACGTCGCGGCAGTTCCCCGGATTACCCCGTTCCGTGCCGTAATCAGCAAGTGCGGTGAGCGGCAAGCGTTCGCTGCGCCCGTCGCCGAAAGTTACCGTAATGCTCTCGCCGTCACCTTGCGTCACCGTGGTCGCGACCGCCGTCAGCGGCGTCACGCCCACGGGCAGTATGTCGCGGCCCAGCAGCGCGTTGACCAGCGTGCTCTTGCCGCGCTTAGCCTCCCCCGCTACCAGCACGCGCAGCCGCGCCGACTCCAGCCGGTCGCGCAGGGCGGCCAGCGCGTCGCGGTCGGCGTCGCCGGCCAGTGCGCCGAGGCTCTCCAGGGCGGCGCTGGTGGCTGTCCTGCCGACTCTGCACACTTGTCACCTACCTATGCCAGGTAGGGACCGTTGGCGGCCATGCCGCATTTTCGATGGCGGGCCCCTCCGCCGTGCCGTGCCTGCCAGGCTAGCCGGTCGGCGCCAGCGCGGTGACGCTGGCGGCTCCCAGCCGGTCTCGGCACGCGGTTAGTGTGGTGCCTGACCAGCATGGCCAGGCACGAGATTGACGAGAGGTCCTGCAGATGTCAGGGGATTCGCAGCCGGTGGCCGGGATCAGCGTGTTCTTGCTCGACGATCACGAGATAGTGCGCCGCGGCGTCCGCGAGCTGCTGGAGGCCGAGCCTGACATCACGGTGGTCGGCGAGGCCGGCACGGCTGCCTCCGCGCTTGCGCGGATTCCCGCGCTGCGGCCCGATGTCGCGGTGCTTGACGTACGGCTGCCGGACGGCGACGGAATCATGGTCTGCCGTGAGATCCGGTCCATGATGCCCGACCTGGCCTGCCTGATGCTGACCTCCTTCGGCGACGACGAGGCCCTGTTCGACGCGATCATGGCCGGCGCGGCGGGGTACGTCCTCAAGCAGATCCGCGGCACCGACCTGGTCGGTGC
>JASHUG010000271.1 GCA_030040155.1 Streptosporangiaceae bacterium
ACGTAGTACCCCGAGAGCCTGCCTGGCCGGTGGCAAGCCCGGCCGAACGCGGGGCCTGTGCTACAGCACCTGGAACATGTAGTTCCGCGTGGCCGACGTGATTTCGCTGGCTCGCTGCCAGCCTCGATTCCAGGTGTACATGGCGTAGCCGCGCGCGCGGAGCCAGCTCACCACGTCCTCCGGGTGGTACTGGTAACGGGCGGTGTGCCGGGCCTCGATCTCGATCAGCATGGCCGGCCGGAACGACTCGATGACGGCAGCGCCGCCCCTCAGCACGTGCAGTTCCGCGCCCTCGACGTCGATCTTGACGAAGTCGAGCCTGCCGTGGTCGGCCTCGGCCAGCAGCCGGTCGAGGGTATCGACCGGCACCGGGTAGGTGATGTGCTGAGCAAACTCGACGTTGGAGCCGAGCCCGAGGCAATGCTGGCTGACGAACGAACGGCCGGTCACCAGGCCATGGCGGCCTCTCGGCACACTCATGCTCGCCTCGCCGGGCTCAGAGCCGAGGGCAACGGCGTGGTGCAGGACGTTCGGGCTGCTCCGGACGCGTAGCAATCGGTTCCACGTCGGCCAGGCGAACGGCAGCGGCTCGACGCTGTGGACGAGCCCGGTCGGGCCGGCCAGCCGGGCCAACGGCAGCGTGTAGATCCCGGCCGCGGCGCCGACGTCGACGCAGACACTGCCCGGCCCCACCAGACTCGGAAGTCCCAGCAACTCCGGCTCCAGCCAGCGAGTCCACCGCGCTGCCACCATGATCGCCGCCGCGGACACGCCGGCCAGCAAGGGCTGGACGTGCCCGCGGCCGTCAGGTTGCAGGTCAGGACCGCTGTCAGGTTTCAGGATCGGGTCGGCATCGGCCTGGCCGAGGCTCTCCCCGGCCTCGGCCGGGCTCTGGCTGGCCTGGCCTGGGACCAGAGGCTCGCCGGGGAGCGGCGTGGCGACGGGCGCGGCCGGGTGGACCTGCCCCTCCTCGGCGCTCCGGTCAGCGATGCCAGCGCTCATGTACATTCCTTTGGTTGCGGGGCCGTGCGACGAATGATGTAACGCTAAGTGAACCCCGCGCAAGCGCCCCAGCTGGGCGGCGTGTTCGGGCGGGTTCAGGTGCACCGGACTGTACTCGGCGCGGGGCGATGCAGGTGGCACTGGGCGACCAGGTAACGTGTGTCCTGCCGTGCCGGCCTTCCTGCCAGCACGAACGGGCCGCACACCGGGGCCCGACGACCTTGGCACGCCCCGCGGGCCATTTCTCACCGGTCGCGGAGGCGATGCGTTGACACAGGCCATTGGTGCCCTGGAGCCTGGAGTGGCGGACCCGGCGGGGACAACGAGCCCCGGTGGTCCTGGCGAATCGGCGGCCCGCGGCCGCAGGCCGGCCGGCGTTGTCGCCCGCGCCCTGTTCCTGCTCACCAAGCCGCGGATCATCGAACTGCTGCTGGTAACCACGCTGCCGACGATGCTGCTTGCGGACCGAGGCCTGCCGTCGGCCAGGCTGGTGCTGGTCACGCTGGCGGGCGGAGCGCTCGCCGCGGGGAGCGCCAACACGCTGAACTGCTATCTCGACCGGGACATCGACGCGGTCATGAAGCGCACCTCGCGCCGGCCACTGGTCGCCAGGGACGGCCGGGCGACGATCAGGCCAGGCGAGGCGCTGGCATCGGGTGTCGTGCTCGGCGCCGCGGCGACCCTGCTGCTCGGCCTGCTGGCCAACTGGCTGGCCGCGGCGCTGGCCGACGGCGCGATCTTGTTCTACGTGTTCGTCTACACGCTCGGCCTCAAGCGCCGGACCGCGTCCAACATCGTGATTGGCGGCGCGGCCGGCTGCTTCCCCGTGCTGGTGGGCTGGGCGGCGGTCACCGGCCGGGTGAGCATATGGGCCGGCGTGCTGTTCGCCGTCATCTTCTTCTGGACGCCGCCACACTTCTGGGCCCTGGCGATGAAGTTCAAGGAAGACTACGCGGCGGCCAACGTGCCGATGCTGCCGGTGGTGGCCACGCCCGCCACTGTTGCACGCAAGATCGTTTTCTACTCCTACGTCATGGTGGCAGCGACGCTGGCCCTCGCCCCGTACGCCGGGTGGCTCTATGGCTGCTGCGCGCTCGCCCTCGGCGGCTGGTTCCTGGCCGAGGCACACCGGCTGCGCGGCCGGATCGCCGACGCTAGCCCGCCGGCGCCGATGCGGCTGTTCCATCTGTCGATCGCCTATCTAACGCTGCTGTTCGCGGCCGTCGCGGTCACTGCCCTGGTGCCGGTTGGTCGCTGGTAGTTTCCTCGCATCCATCACATAGCGTCTTGTTAGCCTCACAGCTAGCTAAGATGGCCTAAGAATTGCGCGTCTTTGACTAGCTGATGCACTCGGGCGGGCCATGCTTAGACACATGGCCTGGACGCGCAGAGCATTCCTCGGTCGCGCAGCAGCGGCTGCCGCGGTCCCGGCCGCCGTCGTCTCGGCGGCCAAGATCGCTGAGTCTTCGTCGCCGGCCAGCGCGGGCGCCGCCGCAGGCCGTAAGGCCGCGGTGCACCCACGCACCGTCGCCGAGAACTCCCTGCCGGGAGACCCGCACTGGTGGCTGCACACGCTCGGCCCGCAAGACGCTATCCAGGGCTTCACCGGGCAGGCCAGCGTGCTCCCCGGCGAGCCCATCGACCTTTACGTCTCGACCACATCCAGGGAGTTCCGCGCGACGGCGTTCCGGATGGGCTGGTATGGCGGCGACCTGGCGCGCAAGCTGTGGGGATCCGGCTGGATGCGCGGGCACCGGCAAAGGCCAGCCGAACTTTCCGCCGATACCAGGACCGTGACCGTCAGGTGGGGCAAATCGCTCACCGTCCCGACCGATGACTGGCCGCCAGGCTCCTACCTGTTCCGGCTGGACGCGCACTCGGGCGCGCAGCGCTACGTGCCGGTGACCGTTCGGTCGTCGAGCGCGGAGGGCAAGGTCGTGCTCAAGAACGCCGTTCCGACCTGGCAGGCCTATAACACGTTCGGCTCGTACGACCTGTACCTGGGTCCAGGCGGTTATGACGACCGGTCGTACGTCGTCAGCCTGGACCGGCCAGGCGACTACGACGGCGCCTACCTGTTCATGGTGTACGAGCGGAAACTAGTGAACCTGGCCGAACGGCTCGGCTTGCCGCTCGCCTACCTGACCGCGATGGACATCGCCAGGGATCCGCACTCACTCGACGGTGCCACCGCGTTGATCTCGCCCGGCCACGACGAGTACTGGTCACCGGAGGAGCGGGCAATCGTAACCGCCGCCAGAGACAGGGGCGTCAACCTCGCCTTCCTCGGCGCCAACGCGATGTTCCGGCGCACCCGGCTCCAGCCGAGCGCGCTAGGCGCCGACCGGGAGATCGTCTGTTACAAGACCAGCTACGAACTTGACCCGATGTATGGCAAGCACAACGACCTGGTCACCAGCGACTGGCGGGAGCCGCCTGATCCCGATCCCGAGTCCTCGGTCATCGGCACGCTGTACGAGGGGTACCCCACCGTCTCGAACTACGTCGTGCGGACGCCGAAGGCCTGGATGTTCAAGGGCACTGGCGTGCGGGAGGGCACGACCTTCGACAACCTCATCGGGATCGAGTACGACCGCGTCAACCCCGGCTACCCGGTGGAGCGGCCGATCCAGGTGCTGTCGCACTCGCCGCTGGTCTGCAACGGCGTCTCCAGCTTCGCCGACTCGGCCTACTACACCCACAAGGGCGGCGCGGGGGTCTTCAACACCGGCACGATGCGCTGGGTGGAGGCATTCGGCTCGCCGACCTATGGCTGGGGGATCAGCACTGCCACGCAGCGCTTCACCAAGCGGGTGACGGCGAACGTGCTGACGGCATTCGCCGATGGCCCAGCCGCGCACAAGTACCCCGCGCACGACAACCTGGACTCGATCCACGAGTTCGCCGGCGATCCGCTCGACGGGGATGCCACGGTCAGCACCGGCCAGTGACATTCCGGCGCGATCGGCTGACGCCGTGGCAGCGCCTCGTGCTTGGTCGCCTTGTTAGGCCGCTGTTATTCGCCAGCCATTATTGTGGATCCAACCGGGGCGAATGGTGGGTGACGCAAGTGCGCAAGATGAGCGCTAGTACGCGGTGGGCCGTACCAGCGGGGATCGTGGCAGCTGTCGGGCTCACGATCGGCGCGACCGCGGTCGCTGATGCCGCGCAGCCGTCCCTGCCGGCGCAGAGCGTCGCGCAGTTGCTGGCGGATGTTCAGCAAGCCTCAGCCCAGCCGCAAGGGCCGGTGACGGCGACGATCCAGGAGACGGCGAACCTGGGCCTGCCGGCGCTGCCGCAGATCGGCGCGATCACCAGCCAGACTGGTCAACTCGGAGCGCTGAGCCCGCTGACCGGCACCACGACGGTCAGCGTCTGGTATCTCAACCAGAGCCACGTCCGGATCGCCCAGGAGGTGCGGATGGGCGAGACCGACCTGCGCCTCGACGGCACTCAGCTCTGGCT
>JASHUG010000272.1 GCA_030040155.1 Streptosporangiaceae bacterium
AGCCGGCGTTGACTCAGCCGGTCGAGCCGGGTCCGGGCCGGGCGCTGCTGGCGACCTGGCATAATCTCCTCGACGCAGGCCGGATGCAAGCCGGAGACCCGAACCTGGCAGGCACGGCGCGCGCGGCCGTCGCGAGAATGTCGGCGGCCACTGCGTCCGAGGCCGGGACGGCCGACGGCGGCAAGGTGACTGTGGCCACCAGCCGCGGCGCCATCACGGTTCCCGTGGAGATCGCCCAGATGCCCGACCGCGTCGTCTGGCTGCCGACCAACTCGGCGGGCTGCGCTGTCCGCCAAGTGCTCGGCGCCGGTCACGGCAGCGAGGTGACGGTGAGGAGCGCGGAGTGACGGTGCTTGCCTGGGGGGCGACCCCCGGAACCCACGCGGTCTTGGCGGCGTCCCCCAGCAACGTGCCGACGCTGTCCGACTTCGGCCTCGACCCGTGGTGGATCATCCTCCTGAAGGTGCTGGCCGTCTTCGTCTTCCTGCTGATCACCGCGCTGTACACGATCTGGGCCGAGCGGCGGATCATCGGGCGCATGCAGCAGCGGCCCGGCCCGAACCGGGCCGGCAAGTTCGGCTTGCTGCAGACCCTCATGGACGGCATCAAGCTGGCGTTCATGGAGGACATCGTCCCGCGCGGTGTCGACAGGATCTTGTTCTGGATTGCGCCGGCGGTCTCGGTCATCCCCGCGTTCATCGCGTTCTCGGTGATCCCCTGGGGCCCCGAGGTGTCGGTCTTCGGCCATCGGACGCCGCTGCAGCTCACAGACCTGCCCGTTGCGGTGCTGCTGATAATCGCGATGAGCTCGCTTGGTGTCTACGGCATCGTGCTCGCCGGCTGGTCAGCGAACTCGCCCTACTCCCTGCTCGGCGGGCTTCGCTCGTCGGCGCAGGTGATCAGCTACGAGATCGCGATGAGCCTGGCCTTCGTTCCGGTCTTCCTGTTCGCGGGCTCGCTGTCGACCTCGCAGATCGTCGCGTCGCAGATCCACGGCCCGGAGTTCCACCTGTTCGGGGTCATCTGGCACTGGCCGTCCTGGTACGCGGTCCTGCTACTCCCGTCGTTCCTGATCTACATCGTCACCATGGTGGGCGAGACCAACCGGCTGCCGTTCGACCTGCCCGAGGGCGAGGGTGAGCTTGTCGGCGGCTACCACACCGAGTACTCCTCGCTGAAGTTCGCGATGACCCAGCTGGCCGAGTACGTCAACATGATCACTGTCTCGGCGCTGGCGACGACCCTGTTCCTCGGCGGGTGGCGCGCACCCTGGCCGCTGTCGGTGTGGCCGACGTTTGACAACGGCTGGTGGCCGCTCCTGTGGTTCCTGCTGAAGGTGTTCGGGTTCCTGTTCTTCTTCATCTGGCTGCGCGCCTCCCTGCCGAGGATCCGCTACGACCAGCTGATGCGGCTGGGCTGGAAGGTGCTGATACCGACCGCGCTGGGCTGGACGCTGCTCGTGGCGACGGCCAGGGTCTGGCGCCAGCAGGGCGGCAGCCCGGCCGTGTACGTCATCTTCAGCCTGATCATGGCGGTGCTGGTGCTGCTCCTGCTGCGCTGGGACTCAGCGGCGCAGCGGGCCGAGAGGCAGGCGGAGCAAGCCGCTCAGCCAGGGCCAGAGGAAGCCGAGGCAGCCGAGCCGCCGACGCGCCCCTCGTTCCCAACCCCGCCACTCGATCTACCGCACTACCACGGCATCGGCCTGCAGGCCGAGCAGCAGCCCGCGCTGACCGGGACTGGCGCGGACGACAGCACGGCAAAGGAGGTCTGACGTGGCTGACTTCCTCGACTCGATCAAGGGCTTCGGGGTCACCTTCCGGCAGATGTTCAACAAGGTTGACACCGTCGAGTATCCGGAGGTGAAGCGGCCCACGGCGCCACGGTTCCACGGTCGCCACCAGCTCAACCGGTGGCCGGACGGGCTGGAGAAGTGCATCGGCTGCGAGCTCTGCGCCTGGGCCTGCCCGGCCGACGCCATCTACGTCGAGGGCGCCAACAATACCGAGGAAGAGCGGTACTCGCCGGGCGAGCGATACGGTCGCGTCTACCAGATCAATTACCTGCGCTGCATCCTGTGCGGCCTGTGCGTCGAGGCCTGCCCGACCAGGGCGCTGACCATGACCAACGAGTACGAGTTGGCCGACGACAGCCGGGAGAGCTTGATCTGGACCAAGGAGCAGCTGGTCGCCCCCCTCCAGGCTGGGATGGAGGCACCGCCGCACCCGATGCGCCTCGGCGACACCGAAGAGGAGTATTACGCGCTCGGCGCCGTGCTGGCGGCCAGGCAGCAAGCCGACTCCGCGCACAGCTCATCAGGCGAGGGTTCGCGAGGAGGCGCGCAGTGAGCCATCACATGCTGCTGGCCGGGCCCGCGGCGGAGACAACGAGGGTGCTCGCGTACTGGGTGCTCGCCGTCATCTCGGTGACATCTGCGCTCGGCATGATCTTGGCGCGCAGGGCCGTGCACTGTGCCATGATGCTGGCGCTCGTGATGCTCTCGCTGGCCGTCATGTACGTCGAACTGGGTGCGCCGTTCCTCGCGTTCGTCCAGGTCATCGTTTACACCGGCGCCGTGCTGATGCTGTTCCTGTTCGTGCTCATGATCGTCGGCATTACGGCGGCGGACTCGATCATTGAGACGATCAGGGGCCAGCGGCTGTGGGCGGCCCTCGGCGGCATCGCGCTGCTGGTGCTGCTGAGCCTGGTGATCGGCCACGCGGCGATCGGCCCCTCGCCGCCGGCCACCGCCAAGTTCGGCAACGGCAACCTGAACGCCCTGGCTCAGCTGCTCTTCACTAAGTACGTGTTCCCGTTCGAGCTCACCAGCGCCCTGCTGATTACCGCGGCCCTGGGCGCGATGGTGCTGGCGCACCGGGAGCGGACCGGCCCGAAGCCGACGCAGCGCGAGCTCGCGGCGCGGCGGATCGCCAGTGGGCGGCCGACGCCGCTGCCCGGCCCCGGCACCTATGCCCAGCACAATGCGGTCGACATGCCGGCGCTGCTGCCGGACGGAACGCAGTCCAGCCTCTCGGTCAGCCCGGTACTGTCCGGGCCGACTCCTGATGTTTCTGACTACCCCGAGGGCCTCCCTGAGGGGAGTTCCGAGGCGGAGCCGGCCCGCCTGGCGAGCCCGGCCGGATCGGCGGGCTCGGCCGACTCGGGCGGTCAGGAGGCAGGTGACCAGTGGTAAGCCCGGCTCATTTCATCGCGCTGTCGGTGATCTTGTTCGTGATCGGCGCCGTCGGCGTGCTCGTGCGCAGGAACGCGATCGTCGTGTTCATGTGCGTCGAGCTGATGCTGAACGCCGCCAACCTTGCCTTCGTGGCGTTCGCGCGCATGCACAACGGGCTCGACGGGCAGCTGATCGCCTTCTTCGTGATGGTGGTCGCCGCCGCCGAAGTTGTTGTCGGGCTGGCCATCCTGACCTCGATCTTCCGCGCCCGCAGGTCGGCGTCGGTGGACGACGCCAACCTGATGAAGTACTGACGGAAGGACGCAATGACCGGCTCAGTGCATAGCGCGCTTATGCCGCAGGCTGCAGCGGCCCTGACGACGTATCACGCCACGGGCATCCAGGACGCGGCCGGACTGCTACTCGCGTTCCCGCTCGCCGGGGCGGCCATCTTGCTGCTCGGCGGTAAGCGCACTAACTCCTGGGGTCACTACGTCGGTGTCGCGATGCCGCTGCTGGCCTTCGCCTACGGGGTTGCCGCCTACGTCCAGATGCTCGGCTACCCGGCGGCGCATCGGTCGCGCGAGCTGACCCTGTACCAGTTCATCGACGTCGGCCGGTTCCAGGTGCCGCTTGGCCTGCAACTCGATCAGCTATCCATCTGCTTTGTCCTGCTGATTACCGGCGTCGGCTCGCTGATCCACATCTTCGCGGTCGGGTACATGTCGCACGACCCGGAGCGGCGCCGGTTCTTCGGCTATATGAACCTGTTCCTGGCGGCGATGCTGCTGCTGGTTCTCGGCAACAACTACCTTGCGCTGTATGCCGGCTGGGAGGGTGTGGGCCTGGCGTCTTACCTGCTGATCGGCTTCTGGCAGTACAAGGACTCGGCGGCTGTCGCGGCGAAGAAGGCGTTCATCGCCAACCGCGTCGGTGACGTTGGCCTGTCGCTCGGCATCATGCTGATGTTCGCCCAGTTCGGCACCGTGACCTTCCAGGGCGTCTTCGCCGCGGTCCCCTCCGCCAGCCACGGCGTGGTGACCGCGATCGGGCTGCTGCTCCTGCTCGGCGCCTGCGGAAAGTCGGCGCAGGTGCCGCTGCAGTCGTGGCTGCTTGACGCGATGGAGGGCCCGACCCCGGTGTCGGCGCTCATCCACGCCGCCACGATGGTGACCGCGGGCGTGTACCTGATCGTACGGTCCGCGCCGATCTTCGACCTGACCCCCGACGCTCGGCTGGCGGTGGCGATCGTCGGAGCCGTGACGCTGCTGTTCGGCGCGATTATCGGATGCGCAAAGGACGACATCAAGAAGGCACTGGCCGGATCCACGATGAGCCAGATCGGGTACATGATGCTGGCTGCGGGCCTCGGTCCGGCGGGCTACGTGTTCGCGATCGCGCACCTGCTCGCGCACGGGTTCTTCAAGGCGGGCCTGTTCCTCGGCGCCGGCTCGATCAAGCACGAGATGAACGAAGAGGTCGACATGCGCCGCTTCGGCGGCCTGGCCAAGGTGATGCCGATCACCTGGGTGACCTTCGGGCTGGCTTACCTGGCGATCATCGGGATCCCGCCCTTGTCCGGGTTCTTCACCAAGGACCCGATCATCGACGCGGCATTCGCCAAGGGCGGCACGTCCGGCGCACTTCTGGGCACCGCGGCGCTGATCGGCGCGGGCATCACCGGGTTCTACATGACCAGGGTCATGCTCATGACCTTCCACGGGGAGCGAAGGTGGGATGACACCGTCCATCCGCATGAGGCGCCGCCGGTGATGACCTGGCCGATGATCGTGCTGGCGATCGGCTCGGTGTTCGCGGGTGGCTTGCTGATCGTCGACAACCGGCTGCTGAACTTCCTCGGTCCGGTCACGGGCGTACCGCCGACCCGGCACGGCCTCTGGACCTGGTCAGGGATCGTCGCGCTCGCGCTCGTGGTGGTCGCGTTCGGGATCGCCTACGCGCTCTACGGGCGCCGCGAGATCCCGGTCACGGCCCCGGCCGGCAGTCCCGTCACGGTCGCGGCCCGCAAGGACCTGTACGGGGACGCCATCAACGAGGGTCTGCTCATGCGGCCGGGTCAGTGGCTGACCAGGCTGTCGGTGTTCTTCGATAATCGCGGCGTCGACGGGCTGGTCAACAGCCTCGCCGCCGCGACCGGCGGTTCGTCAGGACGGCTGCGCAAGCTGCAGTCCGGGTTCGTCCGCTCGTACGCGCTGTCCATGCTGGTGGGAGGCGTGCTGCTGGTGGGCGCGCTCCTGCTGGTGAGGCTCTAGAGCTGGTGAGGCTGCGGAACTGATGAGCAATTTCCCCTGGCTGACGGTGGCGGGCGCGATCCCGCTTGTCGGCGCTGTCGTCATCGGCATGACGCCGGGCCGCTCGGCGCCGGGCAGCCCGGCCGATCGCCGCGCCCGCGACCTGCTGGTCAAGCAGATAGCCCTGGTCACGTCCCTGGTCACGCTGGGGATCATCATCGCCATGGCGGTCCAGTACAACACCGGCGGCCCGCGGTTCCAGTTCACCCAGACCTACCAGTGGATTCCGCAGTTCGGCGTGCACTACGCGGTCGGCGTGGACGGCATCGCGCTCGTGCTCATCCTCATGTCGGTTGTGCTGATGCCGGTCGTGGTGCTGGCGTCGTGGAACGACGTCGAGGGAGGGTCGAACCCGGCCGGAGAGCCGCCGGCCCGACGGAGCGTGAAGTCGTACTTCGCGATGATGCTGGTGCTCGAGACGATGATGATCGGGGTCTTCGCCGCCACCGACGTCTTCCTGTTCTACGTGTTCTTCGAGGCCATGCTGATCCCCATGTACTTCATGATCGGCAGCTTCGGCGTCGGCCAGCGGCAGTACGCGGCGGTCAAGTTCCTGCTGTACAGCCTGCTCGGCGGCCTGCTCATGCTCGTGGCGGTGATCGCCTTGTACGTGTATTCCACGCACGGCGGTCACCAGGGCACGTTCCTGTTCACCCAGCTCAGCCACCTGAGCCTGAGCCCGACCGTGCAGAAGTGGCTGTTCCTTGGCTTCTTCATCGCCTTCGCGATCAAGGCACCCCTGTGGCCGTTCCACACCTGGCTGCCCGATGCCGCGACGGCGGCGCAGCCGGGTGCCGCGGTCTTGCTCGTCGGCGTGCTGGACAAGGTCGGCACCTTCGGCATGCTCCGGTATTGCCTGGACCTGTTCCCGTCGGGCGCGCACTTCTTCACCCCGCTGATCATCGTGCTGTCGGTGATCGGCGTGCTGTACGGCGCGGTGGTGGCCATTGGCCAGCGCGACATCAAGCGGCTGATCGCCTACACCTCGGTATCCCACATGGGCCTGATCACGCTCGGCATCTTCGTGATGACCAGCCAGGGCCAGACCGGAGCCACGCTGTACATGGTCAACCACGCCTTTGCCACGGGCGCGTTGTTCATCATCGCCGGGTTCATGATCTCCCGGCGCCGCTCGACGCTGATCTCGGACTACGGCGGCGTGCAGTCGGTGGCCCCGATCCTGGCCGGCACGTTCCTCATCGCCGGCCTGGCCAGCCTGGCGCTGCCCGGGCTCTCCACGTTCGTCAGCGAGTTCCTCGTCCTGGTCGGCACTTTCACCCGGTACGAGGCCGCGGCGATCCTGGCCACGGCCGGCATCATCCTGGCGGCCATCTACATCCTGTGGATGTACCAGCGGACGATGACCGGCCCGATCAAGCCAGAGGTCGCCAAGATGCCCGACCTCAAGGGTCGGGAGCTGTGGGCCGTGGCTCCGCTCATCGCCCTGATCATCGTGCTCGGGGTCTATCCCAAGCCGATTATCGACATCATCAACCCGGCCGTGACCAAGACTCTCGTCGAGGCACATTCCACTAATCCGGTACCGCCACACCCGGCCCCGGCTGCTGCGACCGCGGGCACCACCAGTGACGTCCGCCATCGCGCCAGGGCCAGTCATGTGGCGCAGGCGCAGGCCGCCTCCAAGCGGGTCAGCGTAACCCTCAGGCAAAGGAGCTCGGCGTGACCGGGTCACTCGCGTCCGCGTCGACAATCGCCGCGCCGGCGTTCGAATGGGGCCTGCTCTCCCCGGTGCTGCTGGTCTTCGCGGCGGCGATCGCCGGCGTGCTGGTCGAGGCGTTCGCGCCGCGGACGCTGCGGCGCAGCCTGCACATCGCGCTGTCGCTCGGCGGGCTGGCCGGCGCGTTCATCCTGGCCGTTTGGCTGGGCGCGACGAACTCGCACTTCGCGGGCGGCAGGCCCGGCACTGTGATCGCGGTCGGGACGGTCGGGGTGGACCGGCCCACCCTGTTCATCCAGGCAACGATCCTCGTGCTGGCGTTCGTCAGCGTGCTGCTGATCGCCGAGTCATCGCACGAGGTGACCTCCTTCACGCCACAGGCCGCGGCCGTCCCCGGTAGCGCGGAGGAACGTGAGGGCCTGCTGGCCGGGCTGTCGCACACCGAGGTCTACCCGCTGACGCTGTTCGCGGTCGGCGGCATGCTGCTGTTCCCTGCCGCTAACGACCTGCTGACGATGTTCATCGCACTCGAGGTGCTCTCGCTGCCGCTGTACCTGATGTGCGGTCTGGCCCGCAGGCGCCGGCTGCTGTCTCAGGAAGCCGCGATGAAGTACTTCCTGCTCGGCGCGTTCTCCTCGGCGTTCTTCCTGTTCGGTGTCGCGATGCTGTATGGCTACGCGGGCTCGGTGCAGCTGGCGGCGATCGCGACGGCCGCGCAGTCGGGCACCGCGTCAGCCACGCTGCTGTACGCCGGCATCGCGCTGCTCGGGATCGGGCTGCTGTTCAAGGTCGGAGCGGTTCCGTTCCAGGCCTGGAAGCCCGACGTCTACCAGGGAGCGCCCACGCCGATCACCGCGCTGATGGCATCCTGCACGCTGGTCTCGGCGTTCGGCGCGCTGTTTCGGGTGTTCTACGTGGCCTTCGGTCAGCTCACCTGGGACTGGCGTCCGGCCCTGTGGGTTGTGGCCATCCTGACGATGCTGGTCGGATCGGTCATCGCCATAACTCAGCGGGACGTCAAGCGGCTGCTCGCCTATTCATCGATCGCTCAGGCGGGTTACATCCTGACCGGCCTCATCGCCGCGAATACCGCCGGCCTGTCGGGCAGCATGTTCTACCTGGCGGCCTACGGGTTTGCGACGGTCGGCGCGTTCGCCATCGTCACGCTGGTTCGCGACCCCGCTGGCGAAGCCAACCACCTGTCGAGCTGGGCCGGTCTCGGCAAGCGCTCGCCGCTGGTTGCCGGCCTGTTCGCGCTGTTCCTCATCGCCTTCGCCGGCATTCCGCTGACGAGCGGCTTCAGCGGCAAGTTCGCGGTATTCCGGGCGGCGATCGAGGGCGGCGCGCTGCCACTTGTCGTCGTCGGCGTGCTGAGCAGCGCGATTCTTGCCTTCCCCTATGTGCGCGTGATCGTGCTGATGTTCTTCAGTGAGCCGGCCCCTGAAGGACCAGTTGTGGTGAAGCCAAGCGCCTACACCGGCGTAGCGGTGGCGCTCGGGGCGGCTGTCACGGTCGTGCTCGGCATCATCCCCCAGCCGCTGCTCAGCCTCGCCAATCATGCTGCCACCCAGTTGTTCGTCCGGTAAGCGACAAGGCGGCATTGCGCCGCCGCCGCGCGCGGCTGAGTGCCGCCCGTATGCGTATGCCGATCGAGACTGGCTTTACCGGCCCATGCGAATATCTTTGGGATGGCTAGACGATAGCCTCGGCTACAACTGGCTCGCCGGACGCCCGGCGAGCCCCTGAGGGGACCGACGTGATAGCCACTGTCCCGGTGGAACTCACCGACGCTGCGCTTGCGTCGGATGTGCTCGACGGACTTGCGCTGGTCGAAGACGGCTTGCGCGCAGCGGCGCGCTCAGAGCACGAAGTGCTTGCGCAGGCCTCCACGCACCTCATGGAGGCGGGCGGGAAGCGGCTGCGCCCAATGCTGGTGCTGCTGGCGGCGCAGTTCGGTGACCCGCAGGACCCGCGGGTGGTGCAGGCGGCCATCGCGCTCGAGCTGACCCACCTGGCAACGCTCTATCACGACGACGTCATGGATGAAGCGGATGTCAGGCGGGGCAGCGTGAGCGCCAACTCGCGTTGGGGCAACTCGGTCGCGATCTTGACGGGAGACTTCCTGTTTTCGCGGGCTTCGGAAATCCTGGCCGACCTCGGCGCCGAGGCAATCCGGATTCAGGCCCAGACGTTCGGGCGACTCGTCACCGGCCAGATTTCGGAGACCGTCGGCTGCCAGCCGGGCGAGGACCCGCTCGACCATTACCTCGGTGTCGTGACCGAGAAGACCGCGTCGCTATTCGCCACGTCGGGTCACTTCGGCGCCATGTTCTCTGGTGCCTCCGCCGATGTCATCGCCAGGGTCACGCCCGCTTGCCGAGCCCTGGGGGTCGCGTTCCAGCTCGCCGACGACATCCTGGACGTGGCGAGCGAGTCAGAGCAGTCGGGCAAGACGCCGGGCACTGACCTGCGGGAGGGAGTCCGGACCCTGCCGATGCTCTACGCACTGCGGACCGCGGGCCCGGCCGATGCCCGGCTGGTGGAGCTGCTCAGTATGCCCGACTTGTCAGATCCGAAGCGGCACGCGGAGGCGCTGGGGCTGCTGCGGGCGCATCCGGCAATGGACATCGCCAGGGCCGACACGCGGCAGTGGGCCGAGGCGGCCAGGACGGAGATTCTCGGACTGCCCGATGTTCCGGCTAGGGCCGCATTCGAGGCACTCTGCGAGTTCGTTGTGGAGCGCACCGGGTAGGGCGGCCATTATCAGGAATCCCCTGGCGCCGGTCGTGGTTTTCGCGTACGCCAGCGAAGGAGGACCAGTGAGCATTTTCGGACAGCACAAGACGCGGATGGTATCGGCCGAGGACGCGCTGCCCGGCCGGTCGGAGCAGATGCCGGTGCCCGCCAAGCACGAGGTGCTCGGAACCCCGCTCAGGCCGCCTTACCCGGAGGGAACCGAGATCGCCGAGTTCGCTCTCGGCTGCTTCTGGGGCGAAGAGAAGACCTTCTGGCAGACGCCCGGCGTGTATACCACGGCGGTTGGCTACGAGGGCGGCTTCACGCCAAACCCGACTTATGAGGAAGTATGTTCGGGTCGTACCGGCCACGCGGAGACAGTTCGCGTCGTCTATGACCCGGCCAAGATCACATATGCGGACCTGCTCAAGGTGTTCTGGGAGTCGCACAACCCGACCCAGGGCATGCGGCAGGGGAACGACATCGGCTCGCAGTACCGATCGGTAATCTTCTACCGCACTCCGGAACAGAAGGCCACGGCAGAGCAGTCCCTGGCCGCGTACCAGAAGCGGCTGACGGATGCGGGATACGGCGACATCACGACCGAGATCGTGCCCGCGGGCGAATTCTATTTCGCCGAGGACTACCACCAGCAGTATCTTTCCAGCGGTAAAAACCCGTACGGGTACTGCCCGGATCACGGAACTGGCGTGTCCTGCCCTATCGGCGTAGTCAGGGCAAGCGGACCGGTTGAGCGGATTGAAGCCGAAGGCTAGTCCCTGCCCAAGCGGCCAGCGGCGGCTCGGTTTGGAACGTGACGCGTTGTCGCCTTCATGCCCTGGCCAGGCGCTCGGTGGGTTGCTCTGAACAACTTAAACTTACACTGTAGGTTTCGGCTAGAATCTATAGTGCAAGTTTAGGTTTAGGAGCCGACATGGATGAGTCCACCCATCTGGTCCGTATAGCTGACGTCGCCAGGGAGCTAGGCCTATCTCCCAGTCGTATCCGCCAGCTGGCCGACTCGGGTTTGATACCGTCCACTCGGACACCTGGCGGGCATCGACTGTTCGACCTCGGCGCGGTCCGAGCCGAGGTGGCGCGGCGGACCCTTCCGGAGGACCCACTCACAGCCGCACAAGAGGCCGAGCCCTCCTGGAGTCAGGAACTTACGCTACTAGGCCTGTCTGAGGACGTTGTCTGGCGACATATAAGAGAAGACCTAGACATAGATCCTGACACTCCGGCGGGTCGGATTATGGGTTATGCATTCACTGAGATGCTGAACAACGCTATTGATCATTCTGACAGTCAAACTGTCTCAATCACTTGGTGGACAACCACTGACCAGTGGATCTTCGAGATAAGAGACTACGGCGTGGGTGCCTATTCTAAACTCCGTGCCGGATTGCGGCTTGCAAGCGACTTCGAAGCGGTTCAAGAACTCTCTAAGGGTAAGAGAACTACTGATCGAGCGCATCACACGGGAGAAGGGATTTTCTTCACGTCGAAGGCTGTCGATATCTTCCGCCTTACTTCATCCGGAGTTCGCTGGACAGTGGACAACCTGCGCCACGACGTAGCCCTCGGCATCGTTGACGTGACTAGCGGCACCTCCGTTGTGTGCCAGATAGACCCACAAACGGAAAGAGATCTTGCAGCTATATTTCATCAATTCACCAACGACTTTGCGTTTACGACGACAAGGCCAATAGTCAAGCTATTTGAGATAGGGACGCCTTTCGTGTCGCGGAGTGAAGCACGAAGACTACTTGATGGATTGGACGTCGACTTCGAGATCGTCGAAGTAGATTTCGCGGGAGTTTCTGACGTCGGCCAGGGTTTCGTGGACGAACTGCTACGGGTTTGGCCGCAAAGTCATCCGGGCAAAGCTGTTGTTCCAATCAACATGAGTCCTGCAGTCGAATTCATGGTTGAACGTGGCTTGACCCGAGCCGAGCCGCGCGATGAGTGAACAGCCCGCCAAGTCGCATCGAGTCCTACTAACCACCGGCAGCTAACCTGACACCGGCGATCTTGGACCTAGACCGTGGGATGCTTGCTTCTGCTCTCGTAACCGGCAAGCCCATCCACATTGACCGCGCTCGCCGGCCAGCGCGTCACGCGGCGGATGGACGGCACGCAGATGGCGGTCGTCAGCCACGACGGTGAACTGCTGCGCATCGTGCCCTGCCCGGTGCCGCCCGAGGACCGGCACCGGCTGCGCGGTGCCCGCCGTGCCAGATCCGTCCCGCCGCAACCGGATGGCCCCATCACTGTGCAGCGGCGGGTGTCCTGCCGGGGCTCGCTCATGGTGGCCCGGCAGGAGATCCACGCCGGGATCATCCACGCGGGCAAGACCGCCACCATCATCTGCGAGAACAACCACTTCCAGGTGATCATTGACGGCGAGACCGCTGCCATGGTCCCTCGCACCACCATCAGCGACATCCACCGCTACAAAGCCAACGCCGCCGACAAACGCTCACTGGCCAGGCTCAGCCCGGAAGGACGGTGATCGGTCATGCCCGAGGTGAAGACTGGACGCCGCCGATGCCGGCGAGCTGGCTGAGATGCCGCAGTTCCTCAGCGAATGGGTGGCCCAGGACTCAGGCCGCCTTGGCGCCTCCCTGCAACAGTTCGTCGGCCACCCCGCCTACGGTCCGGGCGAGCTGCGCAGCGACCTGGAACGGTTCGTCTTCCTGCTCGGCGGCAGCGATGGCCAGGCCTTGTTCGGTCATGACCGCGGTTGACGTCCCGGGGCCACGAAGGCCAACCCCCGGCAGCGCGCAACCTGGACAACGCCCACTCGCACTCCTGCATGAAGCTAGCGACTCGCCGCGATAATCACTTGGTGGACTTGTGTACGCCGCAACCCCAGCTGTGCCGGAGCGCGCTGTGGAGGACGTGCCGGGCCCTGGCCACATGCTGGGCGCTAGTAGGCACCGCAGGATGCACCTACCTGTTCCTGTCATCCACGCTTGCGGTGACGACTCTGGGCGATCCGTTCCTGTGGGGGCCGGCGTGGCTCCAGGCGATCGCCGTCAGCGGCGCGATCGTCCTCGCACTGCCCTGGCTGGCCGTCCCGGCTGTCCTGCTGGTCATCGGACCCATCCAGCTTTACCGGGCGGGGCATGCCCGACAACTTCGGCTGCTTGGCTGGGTGGCCGCGGCCGCAGCGGCCAACACCCTGGAAGTCATGCTCGTCACCGGCTTCGACGTGCCGCCCGTCGCGTCCAACTATCAGGGCGCAGCTCTCATCAGCTGGGTCTGGCTCGCCGAAGCGGCAAGCTGCCTGGGAATTGGCACCATCATGCTCGCCGTTCTCCGCCGGGCTACGGATGCCCGCTCAAGCTGATCAATAGGTCAGAACCCATCTAGGGCGTGTAAAGGATCAACTGAGGCCGATCTGTCCAGGATCTGTGAGAGTTCCTATGGCGGCTCGGCTTGGGCTGCAGTCAGGATCGGTGCCGGTGATCTGGGCTGACTCATCGAAGGATCTGGCCGTCGGCGGCGTGCCTTTCACTTGACCTGTCGCCCAGGTTGCCGGCACCGGCCTGGCTCACCGGCTGGCCTGATCAGAAGCCTGTCCGCGCCTGGCGCGTGACTCATCACAGATATGCCGTCTGCCGGCCGACCCGCGCAGATACCGGGAAGTACTGGCCTGGGCAGCGCGGAACGCACCGGGACCAAAGCTGGCGTGGTCGGTGGAGGGCGCCCGCTGCCACGGCGTGGGCTTAACCGGTACCTGCTCGAGCACAGCCAGCCGGTGATCGAGGCCGGGCGGCCGGCCCAGGCCAGCAAGCGCCCGGGCGGCAAATCCGATCCCGCCGATGCGGTCCGGGCCGCCCGTGACGCACTAGCCGTCCGGCAGCTGGCACAACCGCGCTGCGACGGCCCCCCGTGGAAGCATCATCAGGCCGTATCATGCGCCACCGGCTCAACCACTCGGCGACCGGCAGCTCAACCGGGCACTGCACGTCATCATCAACTGGGCCCGCAACCTCTTCAGGCTCATGGAGGCCCAGTCACTTGACAACTCATAGAAGCGTCCGGTGAAGCCGCGGTGTCAACGATCACCTGGCTCAAGGCACACAGGCAACGGGTGTTGTCCGAGAGCCGCGACACTCTGTGGGGCTTGTGATGACGCATTGCACGGTGGAATGCTCTTCCTGTCCTGCGTTGCAGCCAACTGAGAGGCCCGGACGATGAGCCTTGCACCGCTGGGGGCCATATACCTGGTGACACTAGGCCCGGTCGTCGGCCTGCTGATCTTCTACTGGATCATTCGCCTCGCGGTTCGACACGGCGTTCGTGACGCGCGGCGCCCAAATCCTCCGCAAGAGTCCCGCTAGTCCGAGGAGCAGGCCAGCCGGATGACCTGCCCCGAGAAACCGTCAAGTCTCGTCTGAGGATCGAGTAAGCGGCGAGGAACCGAATCGATGTCGGCGCGACTCGGCGCATTGGTCATCCCGACGGTTCTCCCGTATGGCAGAACACGGACTCAAGCCAGTCGACCAGCCATTCGGTCACCTGCAGGTCGTTGCAAGGGAACGCTTCTTCGAACTTGTTGTTAGCGTCTTGAATGACCATGCACACGTCATTCGCTGCCGTGCTGTCGTTATTGGATTGCTGCTGCTGGATATAGCCATTACAGACCTGACTGAAGTCGGCGAGCGACGCATTGAGGCTGTCTAGTTGCTCAAGGTTATTGGCCAGGCCGTCAAGATCGCTGCAGACATCGTCGCCGAAGTCCGCCTGGGCGGTCAGGTCATCGGTCCACAGGTTTACTTCCTCTTCTTCGGCCACCGCATCCGACTCTTGCCCCAGGTCAGTTTCGGTGGCCGGGGACGAGTTTGCGACCCGCGACTCGGGATTCGCGCTCGCATTATTGAGGCCGTCGTGTGCCCACCCCTCCTGCTCCTGCTCCTCATCACCGGCCGGACGTAGGCCGTCGAGGTCGGCGTCGAAGTCCGGGAGCGGGATGACCGCTGCGGGAACCATGGCCGCGACCAGGAAGGGCTGCTGGCCGACGCGCAATAGACCGCTCCGGTGGATGAAGCCCGACGTCGCGCAACTTGGCGAGGACGAAGGCGAGGACGAAGCCGACGACTGCGACCCGTTCTGGCCTGAATTGCCGGACCCGTTACTACCACATCCCGACAGCCCGGCAACACCGATCAGGAGCCCGGCTGCGCAGACGAAGACCGTGGCCCGGCCTCGCCGTCGCCTTAATGGCGCCTTCCTATCACCTGGCCTAATTGATGCCATTGTGATCCTCCCCCTTCGGTTTTGCGCCGGATTGACTGTACAGTCGGCAAACAAGGCGGTCAATGCGGCTGCGGACTTCCAGCCGGCTGAATATCCCTGCTGGCGAGAAGGGGCGGTATCGGCGGCTCGGGAAAGCCCGAAGTATCACCAGCAGACGAGCGGATAGTGCCGCGCCAGCGCTACGTCCGGTATGCGAGTTACATCGGCTTCCGCGGGTAACGCCGGCCTCACGACTGTGGCACGTAGTGGCGACGGGTACGTTGGGAAACGGCCGCCGAGTGCCGTTCGGAGAGGAGCTGACCATGCCAGAGGAGAGGCGACACGAGTCGTCCGACCTCGAGGACTACGAGGTTCTCGACTCGTCAGACACCTTGGATGGCGCCCCAGGGGACGACCCGCTAGATCGCGGAGTCGCAACCCCCGAGCGGTGGTCGGCGGCGATGAAGTTCGGCTCGACGGCTGAGGAGCAGGAAGACGGCGAATCGCTGGATCAGCTGCTGGCCGAGGAAGAGCCTGATATCGGGACAGATCCGGACGACGACCGGCCTGATCGGGACTGGGACGAGAACGCGACCGACGAGGACATCACCCGCCTGTCTGCCGACGAGGGTGCCGATCCGCGGGCCGGCAGGCTGGTAACCGAGGATGAGGACACCACGATCGACGATCCTGACCTCATTGCCTACGATTCAGGGATCGACGGGGGCGGCGCGACCGCTGAGGAAGCAGCCGTGCACGTGGTCGACGAGGAGTCAGACGAGGACGCCTGACTGGCGCGCCACCTGGGCACGCGTGGATTTGCCGTACATGTCGGTCAGGCCGCGAGCGTGACCAACGCCAAGCACAAATATCGGCGAGGATAACGCCGACCCGTGGGCCTGGGCCGCGGCGCGGGGCTGAGTCTCACGGGGATGAATGTAGAGCTGGCGCCGGTCGGCCGGCCTCGGTCCCGGCAACGGCAACTCGTAGCGCACCGGGCGCTGATGATCGGCATATTGCAGGTTGGCGTTGTATACCTTGCTGAACTTCCACAACATGCGCGCGAAGTTCGTCTGCCCGCGTGCGAGGTTGGAGACGAGAATGCGCCCGGCGCCCAGCGCCGTTCGCAGGCCCAGGTGCTTCCGGTTGATGACGGCCTGCGTACGGACCAGCTCTCGGTAGAACTCCTCCAGCGGCAAGGTTGTCGGGACCACGGCGTGCTGGATATCGAAGAGCCGGTAGTCGCGCGTGGTGAGGCGACGCGACTCGGTGTGCCAGATCTCCGTGCCCGGGTAGGGTGTCATGACGGTGAGGTGGACGATCTCCGGCACCGTCAGCGCGAACTCGCGAATGGTCTGGAACTGGGCAACATCCCAGCCGGGATCCACAATGAGGTTTATCGCCACGTTGATACCGAGCTTGCGGGCAGCTTCCAGTGCACGGAAGTTCTCGTCCGGGCTAACGCGCTTGCGGTACAGGTCCAGGCCCTCGGCGTCGATCGCTTCCATGCCAAGGAACATGTAACGCAGGCCCAGTCGCTCCCATCGCTCGAATACTTCCAGGTTGCGTAGCAGAACATCGCTGCGCGTCTCCAGGTAATACTGCTTTCGTATACGCCGGCGCTCCAGCTCAGCAGCGATCGCGTCACCATGCTCGGGCCGGATGAAGGCTACGTCGTCCACGACGAAGACATTGGGTTCCCTGATACTGGCCAGTTCCGCGGCGGCCGCCTCCGGCGAAGCCTTGCGATATGCCCGGCCATAAAATGTCCAGGCCGAGCAGAACGAGCAATCCCACGGGCAGCCACGGCTGAACTCGATTGAGGCGCAAGGATCAAGCTCGCCAATGAAGTACCGGCGGCGGCGCCGCATCAGGTCCCTGGCCGGCAACGGTGCATCGATACTGTGCAGGGTTTGCGGAGCCGGACCGCGGCCGTCCCGTGTGACGATTCCGGGTACCTGCTGCAGGCCCCCGTCCCGGATCGCGGCAAGTAGCGGTCCGACAGCCGTTTCGCCCTCGCCCCTGATCACCGCGTCGACACGTTCCTCAGCCTGCTCGAGCACATTCTCCGCGATGAATGAAACGCTGTGCCCGCCGAGGAAGATAAAGCAGCCGGGTAGCGAATGCTTTACCTCAGCGCATATCTCCAGTGCCTCCGGCACGTTCGCCAGATAATTCAGCGAGATACCGACTGCTTCGGGACGGAACGAGGCGAGTTCCGCGCTTAGCTCGGCGCTTGAGCAAACCTGGAGGTCAACGACTCGGACCTGATGCCCGGCCGAGCGCGCCGCCCCTGCAACTCGCTCTAGCCCGAGTGGCTCAAGGCGCAGGAAGATCTTTGAGTACATCAAGGAGCTCGGATGGACGAGCAGCAGGCGCATTATTAACCTCGGTTAGCTAACTGGGCTCCGCCCCCGACGAATCAGGCTGGCCGCCCGGCACAGAGTGCACTCGATGCCGCTTGTACTAACCTCGTCGGGCGATTCTGAAACCCGCCTGCGCCGCGGCCGGTGGCCTGCTTGCCCGGCCAGTTCATTACCGCGGAAAATCCCCTAATGACTACGGCAAAGCCTCCGGCCAGTAGCTACGACGCGACGAGCGCGTCGGTAAGCGGATCGATGCCCGCCAGCTTCACCTGCAGCTCGGGGCCCAGGTTGTACCGTTCGGCCAGCGCTGCGGGAGAGACGTACATGACCTTAGTCTGGCCGGCGTCGTCCCATACGAGCACCTTGACCGGAAGATCAAGTGCCGACTCCGGAGACGCTTGCATGACGAGGGTGCCTGCAGCCGGGTTACCGAAGACCACCAGCACGGTGTCGCGCAGTTCGAGGCCTGCCTCTCGCGCCGCTGCGGTCTGATCAATCACCGCGAACGCCTTCATGCCCTTTGCCTTGATCATGTCTGTCAGGCGAGAAACCGTGTCTGCCACTGATCGAGAGCTGAGCTTGGTGACGACACCGGCCCCGTTGGCTGCTCGTTCCGCTGTCATTCGCCTGTCTCCTTAGCTGGCGCCTCGAAATGCTCCCATCAGGTCTTTGCCATCACTGTCTGCCCGCCGCCGGATGGCGCTACCCGCCCATCGCCTTGCCCGTCGTGGTGCGACCTCGGGGCCGCCATGGCTGGCTGATCACAGCGCCGGTGGCGGTCGCCACCGGCGCTGATGGCGAGGGGCGGCTTCTTACTTACCGTTGCCGAGGTCGTCGGAACGCCCGGCTGCCAGCCGCGCCCACTGCGCGCTCGGCCGCCCGTTCGTGCGGAATTGCTCGCCCTTGGTCCCGAAGAGCTGCGGCCAGCCGGAAGGAGAGTCCTCCCAGGTCTCCTGTCGGCCGTAGACCGTCATGTCCAGCAGCCCGTAGGCAGGTGCGAAGACCTCTCCGGCCCTTCCGGTGCTCCAGTACGTCTCGAACACCCGCTCGCCGTCCCGCAGGTAGCACACCTGCATGCCGAACCAGCGCCCGGCGAGCAGCGCATCGGCGGAGTCCGCGGCCGAGTACCAGGGCATTTCGTAGCCCATGAAGTCGCGGTAGGCGGCACTTTCCTCGTATGGGCCCTGGCTGAAGGTTGCGTAGGTAACGTCGCGCGCATGCAGGTAAGACAGCTCGCTCACCTGGCCGTTAAAGAACGTGCACCCCTCACACTGACCGGCGGCGGGCTGGCCGTTGTGCCACATGTGAAAATAGACGATCAGTTGCCGGCGACCTTCGAACACGTCACGCAGCGGGACGGCTCCGTCTTTGCCAATAAGCGGAATGCTGGCGTCCACTTCCACCATGGGCAGGCGCCGACGGACCGCTGCGATCGCGTCGCCCTCTCTCGTGTGGGCTTTCTCCCGCACGAGCAGGTCGTCCAGTTGCGCCTGCCAGGTAGCACGGTCCGTTACATGCGGCAGCGCGGCCGCGTCAACTTCGGCTACTCCCACGTTCCTTGACCCATCCTTCATGATTCGGCCTCCTCGCACGATCTCCCGGCATGTCCCGGACAATCACACGACGAACGGCGCCTTCGGATTTGGACAGCCGCACCAGACGCCACCGGGCCAGTGCTGACACCGGCGCGGCGACCCTGGCATGGGCTACGGCTAGAAGCCAGCCTCCCAGGTTGCGAAGAGCCGTTTCCGAAAATATGCATAACAGTAATATCGGTTACCGGGTCGTGGCTCGGGGCGTTTGGGCGAGGTCTCTGGGGCCGGCGCGAGCGAGGCAGGGGAAGCTTGACCAATCGGTGGAGGCTCATCGCGACCCCAGGGCAGACGTCGGCCGGGTGGCCGCGAACTTTGCCGGTTATCGGGCTTTCGCTACCTATATAGTTTCAGGCGTAACCGGGGTTGGAACCCAGCTGAGGCGGGCGGAGATGATCTCCTCAGCGCGGTTAGGGGATGTGCATGCACGAGACGACGCAGCGTGAGCAGTCAGAGCCGGTGAGGCGCGAGGGCCGTCGGGCGGTGCCCGGTGCCGACAGCCTGGTCTGGCTTGTCGCCGTCTGCGTGCTCTTCGTCCTCTCCGAACTAGTCCCTGAGCTCCTGAAACTGCCACTCGGTGCCGATGAGATCACGTACATCGCCCGCACCAGCGTGCGGTCCTCAGG
This sequence comes from Streptosporangiaceae bacterium, assembly GCA_030040155.1. Classification (GTDB taxonomy): domain Bacteria; phylum Actinomycetota; class Actinomycetes; order Streptosporangiales; family Streptosporangiaceae; genus JAJYUU01. Next base: position 19,730 of record JASHUG010000272.1, read on the forward strand.
TGTCTTCCTGCCGCCAGTGCATGGGCACGGGGCCGGCCTGCTCGCCGCGCCGGTCACCCTGCTGACGAGCTCTCTCACCGCGCTACGGGTCTGGATGGCCGTGCTATCTGGCCTGGCGCTGTTCGGCTCGTTGCTGTGCTGGCGTGGCCTGCGCCCGGCCTGGGTCCTGGCTCTCGCCGGGCTGATCTTTGGGAGCCTGGCGATCACCGAGATCAGCGGCGTCCAGGTCTACCCGGACCTGTGGGCGGCGTTCGGCGGGCTGGCCGTCACCGGTCTCCTGCTGCAGGCGGTCGAGCGGCGGATGCGGGCCCGTTTCGTGCTGCCGCTGATCGCGTTCTCGACCCTGGTCATCGTGCTGATGCGCCCGCAGAACATCGTGTTCGTGCTTGCCCCGACGTTCGCGGCGCCGCTGGTCGTCCGCGGCTGGCGCCAGCCGCGGGTGCTTATCGCGATGACCATCGGAGTGGCGCTGGGCGTTGTGGACTGGGTCGGCGAGGCCTACCTGTGGTTCGGCGGTCTGGGTAACCGGATCACCCTGGCCGGCCAGGAACCCCCGCCATTCCGCGTCAACTTCTCGCTGCTTATGCAGATCAAGACCATGAGCGGCCCGTGGTACTGCCAGCCAGCGCCGTGGGGAGATCCGACGCCCTGTAAGCCCGGCTTCAGCCACCCGGCGGAGTACCTGTGGTGGCTCGCCTTCTTCGCCGTGGTCGCGATTGGCATGTATGCGGCCTGGCGGCGGCCGGCGAAGGCTTCATCCGTGCTTGCCTTCGTGACTGCTGCCTGGATTGGCCTCCTCTACATCGTGTTCGTGCCGTTCGGGGCTCCGCGCTACTTCCTACCGGTCTGGGCCCTGCTGGCGATCATCGCCGCGGACGGCATCGCCTGGCTCGTCACCTCTTTCGAGCCGAGAAAGGCCGGGCTGGCGCTGGCGGCCGTGTTCCTGCTCTCGGGCATCGTCTCCCAGCACGTCGTGCTCGACTCGCTGGCGGCCAACGGCAAGGCGACCAGGCCGTTCCTGAACGAAGCCAATGCGCTGCGCCGGGACGGGATAAAGCCGCCATGCTTCATTCCCAGTTCGCCCTACGTCGGCTATTACCTCGGCTGCGTAGGCGGCTGGACGGGCGGGACAACGGGTGAGGTGCTGTCGCTAACCCCTGGCGGCGCCCATGGGTGGCAAGTGATCAACGTGCCGGGCCCGGTCTCGCCGGTGTGGGTACGCCGGTAGCGCTGACCAGCGACTTGCGGCCAGGTCCGCGCCGCCGCCGCGAATGAGACGAAGACCCTCGGCAGGTCCGGGTCCCGTCCGAGCCGCAAGCTCGAGCCCGGCGACGTGCTGCCCATCTCTCATTACGGAAAGTGACTGTGAAGCTTGTTGTTAGCGAGTTGTATGGGACTGGAGTGGTGAGTATTTGGGACGAAAAATGAGTTACGTCACGTTCGAGTTTCGGCGATTCGGCCACACTGACCCCCAAACTGGTGCATCGTGAGTAGCCGCAAGCACCTGAGCGCGCACGACGCGTCACGAGCCCCGTGATTCCCGTGCCCTGAACCTCGTACGGGCGTCGGCGCGCAGCTGGTCAGGCCGCAACCTGAATCGGCTATGCGGGTGAAAGCCGAGCGCCGTGACCGCGCCCAGATCGAAGGCCAGCCGTGTCCAGCCACTCTGCCCGGCACCGGAAGTCGTCGCGACACTCTGCCCATGCATCGGCCGGACCCCACCGGCACCGTAAGCACACGCCCGTATCAGCCGTCCTCGGTACGGGGCCGGCCCTCATCGCCGTGGCGGGGGTAACCCTTATCGCCGGTGCCGGCGCAGCGTTCGCCGTCACGTCGTGGCCGACACCGGCCGCGCATTCGGCGTCCGGTCTGGCCGATGCCCTGAAGGACGAGGCGACGGGGAAGTCGCCGCGCGGCTCCGACGGCGTCAGTCAGGCCGACGGCGCGTCCCTGGCGAACTCGGCCGGCCCGCACTCCTCGGCCAGCCCGCGCCGTTCGCCAGCCGGCGCGAAAGCGTCGCGCAGTGCGCCGGCGAGCAAGTCAGTCCCGCCGGCTCATCACGTCAAGGCGGTGGCGGCAGCCTTGCCAGCCGTCTACCGCAATCCGCTCAGGGACATCAGCGGCCTGATCCCCGAACGCGTCGACATGGGCTGTGACTTCGGCGGGTCAGGCCCGATCTATGCCCTGGGTAACGCGGTCATTACCAACGCCACCGCCGACAACTCCGGCTGGCCAGGCGGTGGCTGGATCACCTACCAGCTGACCTCGGGTCCCGCGTCCGGCCTGCAGGTCTATGTCGCCGAAGACGTGACGCCGGCCGTCCAGGTCGGGCAGAAGGTTACCTCCTCCACTGTCGTCGCCAACATGTTCAACGGCAGTGCCGGGATCGAGACCGGCTGGGCGATGCCCGATGGGCTTTCCGCAGAGTCGCAGCTGCCGGTGGCCGGCGGCGTCAGCGGTGGCGGCCCGTTCCCCACCGAGGTCGGGCTCAACTTCGACAGCTTGCTGCAGACCCTTGGCGTGCCCGCCGGACCCAACTACGGCGAGACCGGCTACGGGACCCTGCCCTCGAACTACCCGACGAGCTGGGCGAGCCTCAAGCCCAAGTCGTAGACGTCAGCCGGCTGCCAGCTTGCGAGCCCGGTAGGCGGCTACGTGCAGCCGATTGCCGCAGGTCCGGCTGTCGCAGTAGCGCCGGGAGCGGTTCCTCGACAGGTCGACGAAGACGCTGTTGCAAGTCGGGGAATCGCAGCTGCGGATCCGGCCTGCCTGTCCGGCCACCACCAGCCAGGCCAGGCCCATGGCGAAGTGAGCCGCCATCCGGTCGGCGAGCGGTGACTCGGGCCTGGACACGTGAAGGTGCGGCCCGCGGCCGTCGTGGGCGGCAATCTGCGGGCTGGCCCCGGTCTGTGCGAGCAGCGCGTTGAGCTTCTCGATGGCCGCATCGACCGCATGCTCCTCGCAGTCGGCCGCGATCTGGTCGAGCCGGGCGCGGTAGCGGTGCAGCCGCGCGACGTCGTCTGGAGTGCCGGGCACTCCGTAAAAGGCGTAGCGGTCGGCGAACGCCTGCACCGCTGGCAGGTCGGGCAGCTGGTCGCCGTCGGAGGACCGGCCCGAGTTGATGAGCTCGGCGCAGCCGGTCATCGCCTCCAGCTGGTCAGCATCAAAATGACTTTGACTCCTGTCAGGCGTCCGGCCTAGAGTTTCAGCCATGTCAGTACCGTACGACAAGACAGTCCTGACAGCCAACGTTCCTGGCACGACGCCAGGGCGCCCGGTGGCGCGAGCCGCTCTCGGCGCGGCCTGCATCTCCTCCTCGGCCATCCTGGTGACCCTGGCGGGCGTTGGGCCTGCGACGACGGCCTTCTATCGCTGCCTGCTGGCGCTTCCTGTGCTCGTGCCGCTGGCCGTGTTCGAGCAGCGGAAGAACGGGCAGCGGCCGGCTAGGCGCCGCGCGGCCGCGTGGGCGGCCGGTCTGCTCCTGGCCGTCGACCTGATCCTGTGGAACCACTCCATCGCCGACGTGGGCGCCGGCGTGGCGACCGTTCTCGGGAACCTGCAGGTCCTGTTCGTCGGCATCCTGGCCTGGCTGCTATTCAGGGAGCGGCCGGGCCGACGGTACCTGGTCATGCTGCCGGTCGTGCTCCTCGGCGTCGTGCTCGTGTCCGGCATCGTCGGCGGCAGGGCGGCTGGCCTGGACCCGCTGGCTGGCATCGGCTACGGAGTGGGTACCTCGGCGGCCTACGCGGGGTTCCTGCTGATCCTGCGGCAGACGGCCGGGCCGGCCAGGCACATCGCAGGTCAGCTCGCGGACGCCACGGCCGCGGCGGCGATCGGCTCGCTGCTACTCGGGCTGGCCTTCGGCGGGCTGGAGCTGCATATCCCCTGGCGGTCATTCGGCTGGCTGCTGATGCTGGCCCTCATGAGCCAGACGGTCGGCTGGCTGCTGATCACTTCTTCGCTGCCGCGCTTGCCAGCTGCCGTCTCATCCCTGCTGCTGCTCCTGCAGCCGGCCGCGGCGCTCGTGCTGGCGGACGTCGTGCTAAACGAACGGCCAACGCCGATCCAGGTGCTCGGAGCGGCACTAGTGTGCGCGGGCGTGCTCGCGGTTACCTGGACCAAGTCGCCGCGGCAGCGGGCAGGCGACCGCTTGCCGATTGATCAGCCTCGGGCGGTAGCGGCGAAAAGCACGTAGCCATAGCTCAGGCCGGTAGCGGCCGGATGCCGGTCAAGCCAGGCTGCAGCTACCTCGGCCGGGAACTCGATGTGCAGGACTGAGGCCAAGTCCGCTCGACTCGCGAACCTTAGCTCCGATCGCACCTCCTGCCGGATGGCACCGCGCTGCGCCCACCACCGGTCCGTGGCGGCTGCGGTCTGCAGTGGCGGGTTCTGCGCAGAGGCAGCGAGCAGTTCGGCGAACTCACCCCACCGGTAGTCGTTGTCCACCACCACCAGCCGGCCGCCCGGCTTCAGCACCCGAAGCACCTCGGTCAGGCCTGCCTCCGTCCCAGGCGGAAAGAAGTAGGCGAACCTCGCGTGCACCACGTCGGCCGAGGAATCGGCCAGCGGGATATGCTCGGCGGACCCAGCGAGCACATCGAGCGTCGGCGTCACGCGCCGGGCCGCGGCCGCCCGAAGTGCCGGATCGGGCTCGATGCCGACGACGTGACCGGCGTCGGCCGCGTACACAGGAAGCCAGTACCCCGTGCCGCAGCCGAGGTCTACGATCGTGCGCCCGGCCCAGGGCGCCAGCCCGCGCATCGCCGCGAGCACGTGCCCGGCACGATGAAACGCGAGGTTCTCGATTTCGTAGACGTCCGCGTGCCCGCCGATGTTCGGCGCGAACCGGAAGTCAGGGAAAGTCGGTTCCCGTGGGGCCGCAGCCGGACGGGCGGTCGAATCGATCACGCCGCACTATAGGCCGGCTGCGCCCGGCAGGCGAAACCGGTTATTCCCTGGAGATGCCCAGGTTGATCACCCTGGCCGCGGCCTGGATCGTCCCGATGCCGTAGCTCTCGGTCGAGTTGCCACTGGTCAGCATCGCGACCTCGTAGAGAACGTGGCGGCCGCGGAACACGCCGAGGCTGTTGACATGCCAGTCGTCGCCATCCGGGTATGGCAGCCAGCCGTTCTTGACCGCCACCGTGAGATTGGATGGCGCATCGAACGGAACACCCCAGCGCTCGCCGGCAATGACGTTGTCCATCAGCCACAGCACGTAGCGTCGAGACGCCGTGCTCAGTACCTTGCCGGGGTTTGCGATCAGCTGAAGGAGACTGAGTTCGTCCTGCGCAGTCTCCTGGGTCAATCCCCACGCCTCGTTCAGCACGGTGTGCGTCATATGGGCACGGTCGAGGAAACGCTGCATGTCGGTCATGCCGACGTCATTCCAGAGGTCGGTCGCGGCGTCGTTGTTGGACTGGGTGATCATCAGCCAAGCCAGGCTCCGCTGGGCCTCGGTCAGGTGGCTCGGGCCGCCCTCCTTGAACAGCAGCGCACTGATGATGGTCACCTTGATCGTGCTGGCCGCATCGAAGTGCCGTGTCTCGTGCAGCGAGCAGGTGAGATCCAGCGCTGGGTCGGAAACCGCGAACCCAAGGTCGGAGTCCCGGCCGTTAATGGCCCGCTGCAGGCTGCGGGACAAGGCCGCGGCGAACTTGGCCTGCTTCGCGGACTTGCACAACGCCGGCGTCGAGCTCGCGGCGGCAGACCGTGCTGGCACTGTAGTTGCAGACACTGGGCCTGCCACCGACAGGACTGTCCCGATGACGCTGACCGCGGCCGCAGCTGTCAGCATCGTGCGTAGTGACCCGGACCGATTGCTCATCACTGCTCCCCATTATCGACACGGGTGAGACGCGTGGTGCTCCAGTTGGGTTGGCGGCGAGATCAAGTTGGCGCGCCGCCGCGGCCTGCGCCGCCCCGAAACCTCGCCACGCCCTCGAACACGCCGGGGTCGGCCAGCGTGGCCATGCCGCGGGAGAACTCATTCGCCATCGCCTCGGAGTAGCCGAGGGACGTGCTCTCCAGCGCGGAAGCGCGGTCGCTGCGCATGCATTCTTGGGGGAACGCGGCCACCTGCCTGGCTAGCTGCTCCGCCGCCTCGCGTGCATTCCCGACTGGAACCAGCCGGGTGGCCAGGCCCATCTCATAGGCCTCTGAAGCGGGTACCGGGCGACCGGTGAGGATCATGTCGAGCGCGCGCCCCACGCCGACGATTTGCGGGAGCCGGACGGTGCCGCCGTCGATCAACGGCACGCCCCAGCGGCGGCAGAACACTCCGAACACCGCGTCTTCCTCGGCGACCCGCAGATCGCACCAGAGCGCGAGTTCAAGGCCGCCCGCGACCGCGTAGCCGGCCACGGCCGCGATGACCGGCTTGGACAGGCGCATCCGCGTCGGGCCCATCGGCCCGTTGCCGTCCGGCGTGGTCTTGTTGCCTTGCTCGCTGCCCATCGCCTTGAGGTCGGCGCCGGCACAGAATGTGCCGCCGGCCCCGAAGAGGACCGCGACGGCAGCGTCGGCATCGGCGTCGAAGTCGGTGAACGCCTCGGCGAGCGCGGCCGCAGTCGGCGCGTCGACGGCGTTGCGAACCTCGGGTCGGTCCAGGATGACGGTCGTCACCGGCCCGGAGCGCTCGACTCGGACGGTGCTAGTGCGTGAACCAGCCCCCGGCCCCCCGATGGTCATCGGCGGCTAGCCGACTTGCCAGGTGTCGGTGCCTGCCAGCAAATCGGCGAGGTCGCCGTCGCCCTGCTTCTGCCGGGCCGAGTCGATCTGCGCCGTCATCAGCTCGTCGTAGCTGGGCCGTTCTGCCCTGCGGAAAATGCCGATCGGAGTGTGCGCGAAGTCAGAACTGTCCAGCCGGGACAGGGCGAACGCGTAAGACGGATCCGCGGCCAGGGCGTCGTGCGTCAGCAGCGAGGCCGGGTCGGCGTCCGCGACCGGCACCGCCTCCAGCGAACCGAGCCGGCCAAAGCGCAGGCCCATGGCTCCCTCGGTGCCAAACCGGATCGGCTCGCCGTGCTCAAGCCGGATCAGGTGCTGGTCCCGCGCGCCCGGCTCGGTCACCGGCAGGAAAGCGTCGTCGTTGAAGATCGGGCAGTTCTGGTAGATCTCGATGAACGCGGTGCCCTTATGGTCGGCAGCGGCCCGCAGCACGCTGGTCAGATGCTTGCGGTCGGAGTCGATCGTCCTGGCGACGAAGCCGGCCTCGGCGCCGAGGGCAAGCGACACGGGGTTGAACGGCGTGTCCAGCGAGCCGAACGGCGTCGACTTGGTGATCTTGCCTTGCTCGGATGTGGGCGAGTACTGGCC
>JASHUG010000273.1 GCA_030040155.1 Streptosporangiaceae bacterium
GACTAGCGTGGTCGGCCTTGGCTTGTCCAGTTGCGGTCCAGCACTACGCGGGGCGGCAGCAGCGGGTGGGCCGCCTGGCCCTGCCAGGCCGCGAAGATGGCGAGCAGGACAACTCCGGCGGCGATCAACCCGTAGGTGGACGGCGCGTGCCAGCCATGGGTGGCCGCGTTCGAGAATCCGTACACCAGGCAGAACACGGCGCCAGAGACCGCCGATAGCCGAGACTCCCGCGAAGCCAACCAGGCCGGCCAGGAACGTGACCTTCCGGCCCAGCAGGTCGGCCAGCCGGCCGCCGAGCAGCAGGAGACCGTGAAGTCCAGGACCACCATGAGCTGCGCCAGCCCGATGACTGCTCCAGCGCCGATCCGCAGGCCCCGGCAGGGCGTGGCACGCCACGAGTCCTCGGTGGTACCTCCTGCTGACATGCCAGGCGTGATCGCGTGATCTCGTGGTCCGTCGGCGAGGCCGGCTTCGCGCGTCAGCGAGGCACATCACCCAGATTCGGTGACGCCCTGTCACCCGCCTGGCGGAAAGCCTGGTTGCGGCACAGAGGCGCGCGCGCACCGATACGGCTGCGGGATCTCCTGCCCGGACTGGATCAGCTTCTGCCGCGAAACCACAATCACGGAAGGTAGAACACGGTGACCATTTCAGGGAGCACGGTGTCCATCATCGGCGCCGGCAACATCGGCAGCACGCTCGCCGCGAATTTCGCGGCCGGCGGTCAGGACTTCCTCCTGGCCGGCCGCGACGCCGACGCGGCCCGGAAGACCGCGGCCGACCTGGACGGCCATGCCGAAGCGGTCAGCGTGGACGAGGCGGTGGACCGTGCCGGGGTGCTCATAGTGGCCGTCTGGCTCAACGACTTCCAGCAGTTCATCGCCGACTACGGTGAGCGGCTGGTGGGTAAGGTGATCATCGACCCGACCAATCCGGTCGGGCCGGACGGCCGGGGCGGGTACCGCAAGGTCATTAGCGAGCAGGAGTCCTCAGGCCAGATCCTGGCCGGGCTGCTGCCGCCCGGCGCCGTTCTGGTGAAGGCGTTCGGCACCCTGTCGGCCCCGACACTGGCCGCGGCCGCATGGCGGGAACCCGACCGTGCCGTGCTGTTCTACGCCGCCGACGACGGAGCGGCCGGGGACCTGGTGGCCGGGCTGATCCGCGCGGCCGGCTTCGACCCGGTCCGCGTCGGCGGCCTGGAGCAGTCCATCCGCATCGAGATGTTCGGCGACCTGCACGAGTATGGCGCGCTGGGCCGGACCGTCACCAGAACCGAGGCACTGGAAGCCCTCTGACCAGGCCGTCCTGTATGCCCATCCCTGCGTGGAGAAGGAAACCATGACGGAGACCGAGTTCCGGCTAACCGTGAACGGCGCGGAGTGCAGCGTGGCCTGCGAGCCGGATACGCCACTGCTCGACGTGTTGCGTCATGACCTGGGCCTGGCCGGGCCAAGGTTCGGCTGCGGGACGGGGTTGTGCGGTGCGTGCATGGTCCTGATCGGGGGCCGGGCGCGCCCGTCTTGCGACCTGCCGGTGTCGCAGGTGGACAGTCCGGTCCTTACGGTGGAGGGGCTTACTGGCGATGATGGGCGACTTCATCCGGTCCAGCAGGCGCTCATCGACGAGCAGGCCGCCCAGTGCGGCTATTGCACCTCCGGCATAGTGATGGCAGCGGTCGGCCTGCTACTTGAGCGCCCAGCGCCGGCCGATCAGGAGGTACGGGAAGCGCTGGACGGCAATCTCTGCCGTTGCGGAGCGCAGGGCAGGGTCGTCCGCGCGGTGCTGAAGGCAGCCAGGATTGCGCGGGAGGGGCAGGCCGCGGCGCCGGGAGAGCCCGCCGGGCAGATCGCCACTAGCCAGCCTCGCGCCGAGGTTCCCGCCGGGGCTCTCCATGCCGGGCAGGGTCCGGTGCCCACGCCGCCGGGTTCTGCTAGCCCCCTGTCGGTTGGCCCGACGGTGCCGTCCGGAGCTTCGGCGCTGCCGGCCGACCTGGCGGCCAACCCCGTGCTGGCCCGCTGGCTGGACTTCAGCCGGGACGGGGAGGTCACGATCCGCGTCGGGAAGGTGGAGTACGGCCAGGGCATCTGGACGGCGCTGGCGCAGATAGCGGCCGAGGAACTGCAGGTCGCCCTGACCCAGGTGCAGGTGGCCGCGGTATCGACGAGCACGAGCCCGGATGAGGGCGTCACGGCCGGGAGCCTGTCGGTGCAGGACTCGGGCTCGGCGCTGCGACAGGCGTGCGCGCAAGCCCGCGGGCTGCTGCTGGCCGCCGCCGCGGCCAAGCTGGGGATAACCCAGGCGGCATTGGATGTGACCGACGGGCAGATCCGGACTGCGGATGGCCTGGCCGGGCTGAGCTACTGGACGCTAGCGCAATCAGGAGCGCTGGACCGGCCCGCGGAGGTCCCGGTGCCGACCCGGCCGCCTCGTGGGTGGTCGGTGGCTGGGCGCAGCGCCGCGCGGCTGGACATCCCGGACAAAGTGACCGGGCAGCCGCGATTTCTGCACGATCTCGTGCTGCCGGGCATGGCCTACGGCCGGGTGGTGCGGCCGCCCGCGCGGGCCGCCGACCTGACCGCACTGGCCGACCTGGATCTGGGCGGCGAGGCCGTGCTGGTACGGGACGGCTCGTTCCTCGGCGTCGTGGCCCCGACCGATCGGGCCGCGCTGCGGGCCGCCGGGCAGGTTGCCAGTGCGGCGCGGTGGCGGACCACTGCGTCGCTGCCCGACGCCGACAACCTGCGCGCGTTC
>JASHUG010000274.1 GCA_030040155.1 Streptosporangiaceae bacterium
GGAGCGACTGGTAACCACGACCAGGCTGCCCGGGCTAGCAGGCAGCAGCGGGCGCACTTGCGCGGGATCTGATGCGTTGTCGAGCACGATCAGCATGCGCCGATCGGCAAGCAGCGCACGATACATTCCAGTGCGGGCCTCGGCAGTCGCCGGCATCTCCGCCGCCGACGCTCCGAGAGCTTCGAGGAAGCCCTGGACGGCTTCATCAGACGTTAGCGGCATGGACGCGGGATCGTAGCCGCGCAAGTTGACGAAGAGCTGGCCGCCGCTGAACCGATCGGCGACCTTGTGCGCCCAGTGCACGGCCAGACTCGTCTTCCCGATTCCGGCGCTACCGCCCATCGCGACCACGACGACGGTTCCGCCTGGGCCGTCAACCTTGTCGAGCGCCTCGTCAAGGGTCTTCAGCTCCTCCGGCCGGCCGGCGAAGAAACGCGGAGCAGATGGCAACAGCCGCGGCACCGACCCGGACAGCCGTCGATTGCCACCGTTGCTCGCACCAGAAGGCTCGCGTGATGCGAGCAGGACGCTTTCTGCCGGCGCGGTAAGTGCAGAATCTGCTTGCAGGATCCGCTCGTGTAGCGTCCGCAGCGCTTGACCGGGGTCGAGCCCGAATTCCTTCGTGAGATGCGCGCGCGCTCGCCGGTAGGTGTCCAGCGCATCTGCCTGCCGGTGACACCGGTAAAGAGCCAGCATGAGCTGGCCCCAAAATCGCTCCCGAGCCGGGTAGGCAGCGACCAGCGTGGTCAGTTCCGCGACAAGTTCATCGTGTCGCCCGGTTGCCAAGTCCGATTCAATCCGGTCTTCCAGGACAGCTAGCCGCCCCTCCTCAAGACTTGCGGCGACGGGCGCGAGTTGCGGGCAATAGTCGACCACGTCCTCCAGTGCCGCGCCGCGCCACAATGTGAGGGCCTCCCGGAGTAGCTTCCCGGCCTGGAGTTGGTCGCCAGCAGCGGCCGCAGCTCGGCCGCGGGCAGCCGCGGACGTGAAGATGGTGACGTCCAGCTGATCGGCGTCGAGCACGATGCGATAGCCGGGTGGCTGCGTGATTATCTGCGGGATTTCGCCGGGCGGCGCTAGCTGTTTAAGTCGCTGCCGTAGCTGATAAACCTGCACGGTGAGGTTGCGTTCCCGCTGCCGAGACGGCTCTTCCTGCCACATTGCATCGATAAGGACGCTTGCGGGCACGATGCGATTCGGCGCGGATGTGAGCCTCGCGAGCAATATCCGCAATCCCCGCTGTGCCAGCCCATGGCATTGCCCAGCGACCCGGATTTCCACCGGCCCGAGCAGCCCAATAACAAGCGGTGGCCCATCCGCCATCCCCGCCCCCCTCGCTCCCAAGCGTAGGCTACAGAAAACGGCGCGTGGATGGCTAGCTATGTCAGCATAAAGGTGGCCTCTTCGGTTAGTCCGCGTCGTCCTTTCCTCCGCCTTGATCTGCGCGAACATCGACCGGACACTGGCGGCACACCGTCAGCACATCGCGACCTGATACATCCGACTTATGAATGAACCCCGGTCACGAAACGGGATTGCTGACATGAGTCGAATCGAGATCTCTCCCCGGCGCCGGGATACCCCGATTGCCCTGGCCGCGCTGCTTGTGGTCGTCGTGATATCCGGCTGCTCCAGTGCTGATGCGCCATCGCCGAATCCGCATCAGAGCAGTACCGCTACCGTCTCTGCATCGCCCGCAGTTAGTACTTCTTCGCTTTCCGCGAGCCCTTCTCCGCAGCCAGGTGACACGCCAGTCTGCAATGACCTGACCGAGCTCGGCGACGATCTGAACACCCTCCAGTTCGGCCCCTCCGCTAATGAACCTCAGGAGCTCCAGGCCATCGGCTCGCTGCTGTCAGAGGTGGTGGCGCAGACGTCGCAGCAATCGTCTGACCTGGGCACCCTTAACCAGGACTACCACACGACGGTGACCAACTCCGGCGACGGCTCGGACGAAGACCAGGGCGCGATCCTTACCGGCATCAGCAACATGGACGACGACTTCAACGCGCTTGAGTCAGCCTGCTCGGGGTCGTAGCGCCGACATTTCCTGATCTTCGATTGATAGCTGAGCTTGCGCGAGGTGGCGGCAATGCCGGGCGTCTTTCTGTCCTACGCACGCGAGGACATGGCTTTCGTGCGCATCCTGCACGATGCGCTTGCCGCCGCCGGACGGCAGCCGGCGTGGGATCAGGACCATGCGGTCGTCCCTTTTAGCGCCCTGTACCAGGAGGAGATCAAAGCTGCGATTATCGGCAGCGACAAATTCGTCTTTGTCATCTCCCCGGATTCGCTTGACTCTGAGCCGTGCGCGGAGGAGATCGGATGGGCTCTGGAGGCCGGCAAGCAGATCGTGACGCTGCTGCGCCGTCCCGCCCGCCCCGAGCAGGTGCTACCTGAAGTCATCGCGAAGCGCAACTGGATCTTCTTCGATGAGGACGCGTCGTTCGACCAGCACTTCGCCGAGCTGCTCCAAGTGCTGGACACCGACCTGGACTTCGCAAAAACGCACCGACAGCTGCAGGTCCGCGCTACTGAATGGGCCGCCAGCGGTTCGGACCGGGCCCGGCAGCTGCGAGGCCGGGACCTTCGAGCTGCTGAGACCTGGCTGGCCGGGGCCGACGCGCATCAGGCGACGCCGCCTACCGCGATCCAGCGACAGTACATCGCCGCATCGCGGCGGGGCGCAGACAGGACGGCCAGGATCCAGCGAACCATCCTGACGTCCGGACTTGCGATAACTGTTGCGCTCGCCACCACTGCCTTTGTCCAGCGCGGCCACGCGATCAGCGAGCGAAACCTGGCCGTCTACAACCTGGCTCTTGCCGAGGCGGGCCAGCTAAGCGCCACCGACACCTCGGTCGCCGCCGACCTGTACCTGGCCGCCTACCGGATGCGGCCGACGCAGCAGGCACTCTCGCGCCTCATCAGCATGGAGGCGTGGCCGCTTGCGCGAACGGTCCGTGCCAGCGACAGCCCTATCGATGCCGTCGCAGTCACCCCGGACGGCAGGACACTGGCGATCGGCAGCTTTGGTGGCGCCGACGAGCTGTGGAGCGTGACGGCCTCAGGGCAGCCGCGGCGGCTAGCCGCCGGGATCAGCCTGGGCACCGGTCCGGTGGCCATCAGCCCGGATGGCAGGGAAATGGCGGCTGGTACCGCGCTCGGACAGGTGCAGCTGTGGGATATTGCTGATCCTGGACGCCCAGTGCCGCAAGGCCCGCCCATCGGCAATAGCACGCCAGGCTCACCAAGCCTCTACTCGGTCAGCTTCAGCACCGACGGACGAACTCTGGCGATCGGCGGGCCGGGCGCCCTGAGCCTGTGGGATGTCGGCGATCCCGTCCATCCTCGGCTAGATTCCAGGCCGCCGGTCGGCAACGCTGGCATCTACTCGCTCGCGTTTTCGCGCTATACCGCTGTCCTCGCCGTGGGCACCAGCAACGGCACCGTCGCCCTGTGGAACGTTGCCGATCCATCGCGGCCCGTTCCGATAGGAAGCGCTCTGGGCCACGCGGACCAGGGCGATCCGGTCTATTCCGTCGCCTTCAGTCCCGACGGCAGCACGCTCGCCGCGGGCGACGCGGCCGGACTAGTGCAGCTTTGGAATGTTGCTAACCCTGCCGACCCAGGCGAGTTGCAGCCGCTGCTCGCCGGTTCCGGCAATGTTTCCTCGCTCGCATTCAGCCCGGGTGGCGCCGTGCTAGCTGCCGGCGATGTCAATGGAGCTATCCAGCTATGGAACGTTGCCGACCCGAACCAGCCTGAGCCACTCGGGCCCACACTGACCGCGGGGGGAAGTCCCGTGCAGGCGGTCGCCTTCGGCCAGCAGGGCAGCACGCTGGTCAGCGGCGGCAACGACGGCACGATCCAGTTCTGGAACCTGCCCTCGCGCGTCATCGTGACCAACGGCCAGGCCTACAGCGTGGCATTCAGCCCGGCCAGCAACACCCTCGCGTACGCGAACAGCTTTGGTGTCGTCTCGCTCGCCCAGGTGACGTCCGGGGCGATCCAGGCCAGAGGGCTGATACCCGTGCTCACCCCGGTGACCGCCATGCAGTTCAGTCCGCACGGGACCGTGCTGGCCGTCGCTGGGGCAGACGTCGAACTGTGGAACGTCGCGGACCCGGCGAAGCCCGTGAGCTACGCAGGGCCGCTCACCGCCAGCATTCCTCCGCCGACGACCAGCCCGACCTCGCCCACCGCAGGAAGCCCTGCGCTGTACGCCGTAGCCTTCAGCCCGAACGGACGCGACGTTGCGCTCGGCTATAGCGACGGCGACACGCAGCTGTGGAACGTCGCCAATCCGCGCCAGCCCACTCCGGTCGCCATGCTCCTCGGGAGCGGCCCTGACCTCGCCCTAGCCTTCAGCCCAGACGGCCGGACGCTTGCCGCGAGCGACGCAACGGGTCACATCTGCCTGTGGAATCTCGCCCGCCTGGGTGGCGATGACCTGCCGGAGGCCCGGCTAACCGCGGCCGCGAGCCTCGTCCCTGCCGTCGCGTTCAGTCCAGATGGCGGCGTGCTCGCCAGCGGCGACGCTAACGGCCAGATTCAGCTGTGGAACGTAGCCGAGCTGCCGAACGTGCGACGACTTGCCACCTTGCAGACCCAGGGCGCGAGCATCCACTCGATCGCTTTCGGTCCGGGCGGGATGCTCGCGGCTGCAGGCGACGCGGGCACGATATCGCGCTGGGATGTGGCAGATGCGCGGCATCCTGAGGCGATCGGGTTGCCGCTGTCGTCCGGCACCGCAGCGGTCTACTCAGTCGCGCTCAGCCCTGGCGGTCAGTATCTCGCCAGCGCCAGCGCCGACGGCGTGCGGATCTGGAGTCTCAGCGCCGACGCGGCAGTCGACTGGATCTGTACGGCCAGCAACGGCCTGACCGCTGCGGAATGGCGCCAGTACATTCCGCAGCTGCCCTACGAGCCTTTGTGCCGGCGCTGAGCGGTACGGCTCAATGGCGACTCGGGCACGCAGATGAGGCAGGTGAAAGGCACCGGACTCGGGGCCACGGCTGCGCCTTCGGCACCGACCCACGAGTCGGCGGATGCCATCCGCGCTGACGCGGGCCAGCTCAGGTTCGCGCTGCGGGTCGGCGTTACCGGCCACCGCCGCCTGCCCGCCGATGAGGTTCTGGTGCCGGCGGTGCGCAGAGCCCTCCAGGAGATCGAGCAGATCCTCCCGCCGTTCGCGCTCCGGCAGGTCGCCCTGGTAGCCGTCTCGCCGCTCGCGGAGGGCGCGGACCGGCTAGTTACCCGTGAAATCCTTGCCCGGCCTGGCACACGGCTTGAGGCCATCCTGCCGCTGCCCCCAACAGAGTACGCACGCGACTCATCTGACCCGGCGTCGAGGACGGAATTCCGCCAGCTGCTCAGGCAGGCAGCCGTAGTGCGTCAGGCGCCGGCCTTGCCAAGCCGTGACCAGGCCTACGAATGGGCAGGACGCCAGGTCGTGGACCGCTGCGACGTGCTCATCGCCATCTGGGACGGGCACGCCTCGCGCGGACGGGGCGGCACTGCTGAGATCGTCGCATACGCCAGGAAGGGCGCAGTGCCAATCGCCTGGGTGCACCTAGACGGTACGGTGACGACCGAGCGCTTCGATGGCGAGCGGGCTGGCGCGCTCATTGATGCCGTGAGGGAGCTGGCCGGGTTCAACGAATTCATCGTGAGCGACCATGCGAGTCGGGCAGAACAAGTCTCGGGGCGCGATTACTTCGGCTCAGCGGACGTGCCTGCCGGACCACTCGCAGCCGCATGCGAGGCGCTTGCGGGGTGGGCGGGGCCGTACTTCGACCGCGCCGACCGCCGGGCAATCCTCGTCCAGGCCCGATTCCAGCGCC
The DNA here is from genome assembly GCA_030040155.1 of Streptosporangiaceae bacterium. Lineage (GTDB taxonomy): Bacteria > Actinomycetota > Actinomycetes > Streptosporangiales > Streptosporangiaceae > JAJYUU01. The sequence continues at coordinate 5,847 of JASHUG010000274.1, forward strand.
TGAGCACCGCGATGTTCGTCATGGCGGCGTCGGCCGTAACGGTGGTCGCCATCCAGGCCTCGTTCTGGCCGAACCTCAGCTGGATCGCCGGGGTCGAGGTGCTACTGCTGGCAGCACTCCTCGCTATCCCGGTCATGCGCAGGCGCTACCGGCTGCAGGAGAGCTGGACCTCCTGCAGGTTCCTCGCCGAGCGGCTGAGGTCGGCTTACTTCCTGGCCCTGGCCGGGACTACAGACCGAGCGGGCCAGGCGAGCCCGGTCGTGTCATTCGCCGACCCGGCAGTCTCGTGGATCGAGCATGCGATGAGCGAAGTGGCGGCCGCCCGTCCGAGCGTGAATATAGAAAGTATCGATGTCGTCACACTGCGCCAATACCTGAGCACGTGCTGGATAGGCGGTCAGATCCGCTACTTCAGCCGACGGGCAGCTGAACATGACAAGCTGGATGACAGGCTGCGGCGTTTGACGGCCACGTTGTTCGCTATCACTTTCGTGTGCGCGATCTTGCACATGCTCGGGGTCGGCCATACCGACTCGCACACCAGCAGGCTAGGCGACCTCCTGATTGTGCTGTCGATCTCGGTTCCCGCGATCGGAACGGCCATGCACGGGATCGAAACCCAACGGCAGTACCGGCGCCACGCCCGTCGCTTCGCGCGGATGCGCAGGCTCCTGGAGGACCTGCAGGCAGAGATGGAAGCAGCAGCCGGGGTGGCTCGGATCCGGGAGACCGCGGCGGACGTCGAACGGATCCTGCGCGAGGAAAGCAATGACTGGTTTGGCGTCATGCGGCTCCATGACATCGAGCTCATTACGTGAGGCTGGACACCATGGGCTGAGAGTCGCGGGTTCTGGGACAAGCTATCGGGGGTGGGGCCATCACGGTTTCGGCGGGCACATGGGCCACCCGGCAACGGCAAACTCAATGCCAGTCTCGGACCGCCCGTCCCAGCGTGGCACTGACCTCGGATGTCAGGAGCGGCGCTAGTGACGCTGCTGTCGTTTGCGTGCTGTCGACCCGATCGGTCGCATGAAAGCAATCCCAGAATCGAGCCAGGGCAGCTTCGCCGTCAGCGTTGAATACCATTGCCGCCAGGCGAAGCCAGCGGTGCTGGTACCAGGCGTAATTGAGCGGATCCATCGAATCGTCGCCGCCCGTGTAATGGGCCTCGAGGTCTTCGAGCGTGCTGTAGCCCTCAGTGCGCATCCGCGCGGCTAGCTTGCGGCTGCCTGCACCCACGCTCGGAAGAACTTCGAGCGTCGGGAGACGTTCTGGCAGGTGAGTCGAGACGAAGGCGTGCATGGCCAGGTTGACGAAAATCTCGCCGAGCCAGAAGGTCGGCAGCCGGAGATCGCCGAGCACCTCGAATGCGTGGCCCAGCTCGTGGATCGTGATGAGGTCGAAGAACGGCTGCAGGTCCAGGCCGCCGGCGCCGTCCGGGTAGGTCGCGACCAGCTTTGCGTACCCGCGGGGTGACGCCTTGCGGATGTCCTCCCCGATGCCGGTCCAGAAATCTCCGCCACCGGACGACATCAGCACGATGCCAGGACGGATCTCGCCGGGCTCGTCTCGGAAGAAGGGCAGCCCGTACGGGCCGCGACCTGCCCAGTCCGCTTCGCTGGCTACGACGATGGCAATATCGGGTTCGGTACCCGAGAACAGGCGGGCGAAGTAGCCATACGCCTTCGCGGCCAAATCGGCCGCGACGCGCGCCCGAGCCAGCGCCCCCTCGCTGTAACGAACCTCAAACGGGTAACCATCCAGGCGCTGGAGCTCTGATCCCACAGGCATCCGGGGATTCTAACCGCCCGCCTGAACAAGGTCGCATGAGTTTCTCCTAGCCACCGAGGGGCTTAAGGGAGGCAGCCAGTCAGCTGGGATCTTGCGCCCTTGGGAGCCAGCTTGATGGTCATTGTGGTGCTGAGATCCTGGTACTGCCAGCCGCTGTGCCCGGCAGTGGTGTAGAAGATCTTCACCCTTTTGAGCGCGTACACGCCGGGCCGCGAGAACGTGATCGCGATGACCGCGTTCCACTGTCCATTGACGTGCGGGCGCGTGACGTCGTCGCGCAGCGGGTAGGTCTTGTCCTGCGGGCAACCTTTAATCACGTTCCCGACTTCGATGCCTATGGTGGGACCGGGCGGGTAGACAAACACCCTTTGCAGATGAACCGACCGCGGCACCGAGACCAGGCTGATGCGGACCAGCCGGACGCTGTAACCGGTCAGGTTCTGCGTGCCCGGTACGCCAATATCGACGATATCGGCCGTCGTTGCGACCGCGCCCTGCGAGAACCAGTTCGCGACCGTGAAAACTGTCGCCTCACCGCCTCCTGGGCCTGCCGAGCATCCGGCCGTTAGGAGGGCGGCGACAAGGCCGCACGCGGCGGCAAGGCCGCACGCGGCGGCAAGGCTGGTTGCCCGTTCATGGAAGGCTAACAACTGCAGAAGACCTTGACGTGTTTCTGGCTGACCGGCTCATTCTGATTCCGTCGTGTTCGGCGCGTCACCACGGGACACTACCTTTTCGATCCTGGAATGTGCCGGTTGGACCGCCCTAGGATGCCGTGCGACCGCCGCTTGTTGCCGCGCGAGACCGCTGGCTGGGACCTCGCTTCCCCTAACTCGGCGGCGATGGCGAAGAGGTCGGCCGTGGATCCGTAATGCGGCAGCACCGGGGCGCAGTGGCATGAGTCAGCCTGGCTTCGATGCGGGACGAAGACCTTCGAAGGCCTGGCCGACAAGCTCGTCGGTAAAGCGGCGGTTGAGAGGCTGTCCGCTGACGAGCAGGCGGAAGTAGAGCGCTCCGTAAAGCTGATCGAACAGGACACCTTCGTCGAAGTTGGCCCGGATCTCGCCTCGAGCGATGCCGCGCTTGATCACCGCCCGGGCCTGGTCGCGGCGGGGGTTCATGTAGCGCTCGACGAAGGCGTTCCGCAGCCTGGGGTCGTTCTGGGCTTCGAAGACGACGCCGGTCAGGGTGTGCCGGATGCGGGGCCGGTTAAACACGCGCGCGACGGCCCTGAGCTGGAGACGGAAGTCCTCGATGACAGACCCGGTGTCAGGGAAGGGAGCGGCTGGGTCGATTTCGGCCATCATCGCGTCCATCGCCAGCGTCCCCTTTGTCGGCCAGCGCCGATAGATCGTTGCCTTTCCGGCTCCGGCCCGGGCGGCGACTTCCTCGATCGTCATCGAAGCGAAACCGACCTCGTCAAGAAGCTGCGCGGCGGCCCCGAGGATCGCACTGCGCGCCCACTCGCTTCGAGACACGCCTGGGTTTGGTCGATCGGTCGCGGCCATGAACCGCATCCTACCTCGCCTCGCCGCCAGATCGGAACGATACGTTCCGACCTATTGAACGATACGTTTCGTTCTGATAGGTTAAGACGTTGGATCTTCACGGGGAGAGGAGCCCACGATGACTGCAGAAACCCAGTCAACCCAGCAGCAGGCCGACGAGGCGCTGCGGCAGTTCGCGGACGGGTTCGCCTCGCCACCTCGATCGCCTGTCCTGCACTCACCGGCCGAGCACGGCCTTCAGTACGAGGACGTTACGTTCCCGGCGCATGACGACGTGCCACTCGAAGCCTGGTTCATCCCTGCCGATGGATCGAGCAGGCTGATCATCGCCAACCACCCGCTCGGGTTCAGCCGATCGGGTATTCCGACCCACGTTCAGCCCTGGCATGCGGCTTGGGCGGCCAGCGGCAACGGCTTCGAAGTTGACCTCGTGCCCGACTACAAGATCCTGCACGACGCCGGGTACCACGTGCTGGCCTACGACCTGCGCAACCACGGCCTCAGCAGCGCGGCCAACGGCGGGGTCGTACTCCACGGCTTCAGCGAGAGCCGAGATGTCATCGGCTCGCTGGAGTACGCGCGCACGCGCTTCGGCGCCGGCGAGATGACGATCGGGCTGTTCAGCCGGTGCATGGGCGCAGTTTCGACGTTCGCCGCGATGACGCGTTATCCGGTGGCGTTCGACGGCGTGCGCTGCCTGGTCGCACCCCAGCCGGTCACCCCCCGGTACATCGCCGAGCGGAGGCTGGCCGTGCTGGGCCTCGGCGACCGCCTCGACGACTTCAACACCCTGCTGCGCTTGCGCACCAGCGTCGGGCTGGAGCAACGGGTCCCACAGGAGTGGGCGAAGAACGTCCGCGTGCCGACCTTCCTGTATCAGGTTCGCGGCGACGTTCTCACCGACCCCAGCGACGTTCAGGCGATGTACGACAACATCCCCATCGCCGAAAAGAAGCTGCAGTGGATCGAGGGCACGACCGCCCGATGGGACGGCTACCTTGAGTTCCAGCGCCGCCCGCGGCCCATGCTCGACTGGTTCGCGCAGTACATGGCCTGATCTAGCCTGCTCAGCAGTGAAACACCGACCAGCAGATGTCGTTCCGCATCCGCTGGTCGTCAAGTACGAGCTCGCGAATCGCCTCCGGGAGCTGCTCACGCTGCCATCGGCACTCTCGCCGCCCCGCTGCCTCGCCCTCGGCGCCCATGGCGCGACCGCCCGCGGCCCGGGCCTGGGTCATCGTGACCTCGCCGCGCATCCAGGCACGCGCATGCCCGATCGCCTGACGCGGCCGTGGATCCTCGGGCTGCGCCGATTCAAACAGGTCAAGGACGTGCTCGGCACACGATACCGCCCACAGCGCCAGAAGATGGTGATCGGAGTCCGTGAGCGTCCCGCCGCGGCGGATCGTCACGAACCGAAGGTCCCGCACCTTCGGGAGGATCACGGCTGCTCAGCTAACCGCCGCCGGGCTAGGCGTACTTGTCGTGGTGGCGCAGTTCCACGGTCTCGTCCTGGCGGCCCAGCGGCGTGAGGTCGAGGAGCATGTCGGTCCCGCAGAGCAGGTTGGTGACTTGGCCGTAGCCAGACCATGTGTGCAATACGGCGTCGCCGTCCCGGAGGAAGACGCTGATGGCGCCCTGCTCGCCGGGCCGGGCGGCCCAGGCCTGACCCATGTCGACCAGTTCCTGCGCGGTCCGGAAGTTGTATTCGATCGGTGCCACGCTCTCATCGTGAGTGACGTGGAAGTCGTAGTTGAAGTCACTTCCCTGCGATGAGTACCAAGGGAAGGTCCAGCCCATCCGCTGCCGGAACGGCTCGATCTTGCTGATCGGGGCGCGAGATACCGCAGCGTACGTGGTGTTGTGGGCATGGAGGTGGGCCGGGTCACCGACGTTGTCGGCCTTGTAGGAGCAGACCGGGCACCCCTCGTCCCAGGACGGGTCGAACATGAAGTGCTGCACGATGAGCTGAGTCCGGCCCTCGAAGATGTCGAGCAGACTTGCCTTGCCGGCCGGACCCTCGAAGATATAGTCCTTCTCGATCTTGACGGCCGGCATCTCGCGGCGCCGGCTCGCGATCTGCTCCAGGGTGCGTACGGCCTCCTCCTCGGCGGCCTGCAGCTGCTTGCGTTCGGCTACCCACTCGGCGGTCGACACGACTCGCGGAAGGCTCATGGTCTCCTCCGTCTTCAAGGCGGGGGCTCCGTCCGCCAACGTCCAAAGCATGGACGAACAGGGTGGGCCGAATTAATCGCCACGGCCGCCACGTTACAGGGCGGCCGGGAAGCCGAAGTACGTGAAGAGCTCGGGAAATACGTAGCAGTGCAGACCCGAGATGAGGCTGCCGTCGGTCTCGAGCACCTGTATCGCCCACGGGTGGAAGCCGCCGCCGCCGTCCGGGCGGTACTGGGCGAAGGCGGCACAGCCGTTTGCCGCCGTGGGCAAGAGCCGGGAGCCGCGGCACTCAGAACCTGGCCCACTGAGCCACGCCCGGATCTCGTCCCGACCGAGCAGCCATAGCGGCAGTGGCGGCATCGAGTTAACCGCGTCGCTGCGCAGGAGCGCAGTCAGCCGGGGGAGGTCGTAGGCCTGGAACGCAGTGACGTACTCCTCCAGCAGAGCAGGGTCGGGGTCGCTCTCCGCTGGTTCGTTGTCGTCGATGGCTGGCAGCGTGGCGCGGGCACGCTGCAAGGCGCTGTTAGCCGAGGCGACGGTGGTCCCGAGCGCTTCCGCGGTCTCGGCGGCGGAGAGCTTCAGCACGTCCCGCAGGATCAGCGCCGCACGCTGACGCGGAGTCAGGCGCTGAAGCGCGGCCACGAAGGCGAGCCTGATCGTCTCCCTGAACACCACCTCCTCGGCCGGGTCCGCGCTGCTGCCCGCGAGCTTGGCGTCCGGGATCGGAAGTACCCAGGTGCGTTCGCTCAACGGCGGCGGAACCTGGATACCCTCTGCCCGCGTTGGCGGTTGCAGTTCCATCGGGACGATGCGGGGCTTGCGCTTGCGCAGCATGTCGATGCACACGTTCGTGGCGATACGGTGCAGCCAGGTGCGCAGCGACGAGCGGCCTTCGAAACTGCCGTACTCGCGCCACGCTCGGACCATGGTGTCCTGCACGGCATCCTCGGCGTCGAACGGCGAGCCGAGCATCCGGTAGCAGTATCCCGTCAGCTCACGGGTCAGCCGCTCATAGTCGGCCCGCTCCAGCCCGCCGAAGATGGAGCCGGCCTCTGTCTCCCGCTCAATCGTCATGGCCAGAGCGTATTCCCCCGCGGCCACCCCGGCCTGGCCAGTTTGGCCCGCTGCCGGCTGCGGGGACGTGCCGCGCGTCAGCTGCCGATAGAGCCGAGCGCGGCGAGCACCATCGGGTCATTCCCGTCCAGCCCGTACCGGCACGTGTACAGCGCGGCCACCAGGTCGGCGACCAGACCGGGCGGGAGGTTACTGCCGCTGGCGGCGTCGTAGGCCATCAGCCGCATCGGCTCGGGTGCCGCCAGGCCGGCCAGGTCGGGCATGACGTAACCGTCGACCGGCAGCAGCCGCGCGCCGCATCGTTCCCAGAAGATGATCCTGGCAACCCGCACGGCTTCCTCGGCCGGGTCCGCCGCCGCATCCCTGGGGTCTTCGACCTCGAACACGATCCGGGTGGGGAAGCCCGCGTACTCCAGGGCCGCCAGCAGCAGCGGCCAGAAGCGCTGTCCGACTCCGCGCCCCCGGCGAGCCGCTGAGATGCCGTAGTAGCGCAGGAAGGTCCAGCCCGTCTGACCGAGCAGCATGTTCGCGGCGAAACCGACTGGCTCCGACCCGTCGACCGCGACATGCAGGAGGCCGCCGGGGCCGGGCTTCGCCAGTTCCGCGAACGGAACTCGGAGTTCCGGCGGGAACGCCTGCGCATAGATGTCTACGACCTGGGCCTGCTGGTCAAGCGCGAGCTCGTCACAGTTGACCACCCGAAGGTCATCCGGCCTGCGGCTGGTCATGGCCGCCGCCCATCGGCTGGCAATCCGAACATCGCACGGCATGGCTCGAGGCCAAGGATCGTCACGGGAAGGCGCGCGGTCGCCTGCCACTTCGCCCGGTCGAGCCGCAGCCGCTGGGTCACTG
>JASHUG010000275.1 GCA_030040155.1 Streptosporangiaceae bacterium
GAGCTCGAGCGCTGGGTGGCCGCGTACCGGCCTGACGCGGTGGCCGTGGAGCGGGTCTTCAGCCAGCACAACGTCCGCACCGTGATGGGCACCGCCCAAGCGGGAGCCGTCGCGATCGTCTGCGCGGCCCGCCGCGGAGTGCCGGTCGCGCTGCACACCCCGAGCGAGGTCAAGGCCGCCGTGACCGGCAGCGGCCGGGCCGGCAAGGCGCAAGTCACCGAGATGGTTAGCAGGCTGCTGCAGCTGACCAATCCGCCACGGCCCGCCGACTGCGCAGATGCGCTGGCGCTGGCCATCTGCCACCTATGGCGGGGCGAAGCCCAGCAGCGGCTCGCCGCCGCCCAGCTAGCCGCGGGAGGCGCGCCATGATTGCTCACCTGACCGGAACCGTCGCCTCAATGGCACCCGACTGCGCCGTGATCGACGTCGGCGGGGTGGGCATGCAGGTCCAGTGCACGCCGGGCACACTGGCCGGGCTGCGCCAGGGTGAACGGGCCAGGGTAGCGACCTCGCTGGTGGTCAGGGAGGACTCCCTGACGCTCTACGGGTTCGCCAGCGACGATGAGCGGAACACGTTCGAGCTGCTGCAGACGGCCAGCGGCGTCGGGCCGCGGCTGGCCCAGGCCATGCTGGCCGTGCTCACGCCGGACGCTCTGCGCCGGGCCGTGGCCGCCGAGGACCTGGCGGTGCTCACCTCGGTGCCGGGCATCGGGCGCAAGGGCGCGCAGCGGATCGTTCTCGAGCTGGCCGGGCGGCTTGGCGGCCCAGGCGACGGCCAGCTGGCCGGGCTGGGCAGCTTCGCGCCGGCGGCCGCCGTCGCGCCCTGGCGCGAACAGGTGAGGGCGGGACTCATCAGCCTCGGCTGGCAAGCCAGGGAGGCCGAGCAGGCGATATCGCTGGTGGAGCCCGAGCTGCTCACGGCAGCCAACGGGGCCGAGCCCGCCAACGGCGCCGAGCCCGGCGAGCCCGGCGATCTCGCCAACGGCGGCAAGCCTGGCGCGCCTGGTGCACCCGGTACAGCCGGCGACCCTGCCATCGACGTGTCGGTTGCCCTGCGGGCGGCGCTGCGCGTGCTGGGCCGGCCATGACCCGCAAGCCCGATGACGAGGCAGAACGAGCGGTCTCGGCGCTAGCCAACGCCGACGACCGGATCGTCGAGGGCGCCCTGCGGCCCAAGCGCCTGTCCGAGCTGATCGGCCAGACGCGGGTGCGCGAGCAACTCTCGCTCATGCTGGAAGGCGCGCTCGGCCGCGGCCGCACCCCCGATCACGTCCTGCTCTCCGGGCCGCCTGGCCTTGGCAAAACGACGCTCGCGATGATCATCTCGGCCGAGCTCGGCGCGCCGATGCGGATCACCAGCGGCCCGGCCATCGAGCGCGCAGGTGACCTGGCCGCGATCCTCTCGACGCTGTCCGAGGGCGAAGTCGTGTTCATTGACGAGATCCACCGCGTCGCCCGGCCGGCCGAGGAGATGCTCTACCTGGCGATGGAGGATTTCCGGGTCGACGTCGTCATCGGCAAAGGACCTGGCGCCACCGCGATCCCGCTCGACATCGCGCAGTTCACCCTCGTTGGGGCGACGACCAGGGCCGGGCTCCTGCCCGCCGCCCTGCGCGACCGCTTCGGCTTCACCGCTCACCTGGACTTTTACGAGCCCGAGGAGCTAGGCGTGATCGTCCGCAGGTCCGCGGGACTGCTCGGCGTCGCCCTGCGCGACGACGGCGCCGAGGAGATCGCCGGCCGGTCGCGCGGCACCCCGCGGATCGCCAACCGTCTGCTGCGCCGTGTCAGGGATTATGCCGAAGTGCGGGGGAACGGGCTCATCACCCAAGACATCGCGAAGGCAGCGCTGGAGTTGTACGAGGTCGACGAGATGGGCCTCGACCGGCTTGATCACGCTGTGCTGGCTGCGCTGGTCCGCAAGTTCGGCGGCGGGCCGGTCGGCCTCTCGACACTGGCTGTGGCCGTCGGCGAGGAAGCGGAGACGGTCGAAGTGGTCGCCGAGCCGTTCCTGGTCCGGGCGGGACTGATAGCCCGCACTCCGCGGGGACGGGTCGCCACGCCGGCCTCCTGGGAGTACCTGGGCCTGCCCGTGCCGCAGCAGGGGCCCTGGGTGCGGCAGCCGGAGGCTGGTCAGGGACCGCCCGGCGAAGTTACGCTTTTCGACTGAAGCCGCCCGATGTGGGGGAGGTCTCCCCTGGGGCCGGACGGGATGAAACGCACAGTGACGGTACGTTACAGGTCGTGGCGGGCTGATGACGATCACTCGCTAAACGCCGTAGCCTGTTGGTGCGTCGCTTGCGCGCCGCTAAACTTCGGCAGTTGGTCCATGACAGGCCACCTCGCGTCGTCGGGCACCCCGGCCCGGCGCCATCCGTTCAGATGAATGGGGTGGCAACACTAATTCGGAGGGATGTCCCGCCATGGGGACACTGAATGTTCTCGCGGCTGCGAGCAAGAGTTCCGGTTCGTCCGACTACTCGTTCCTGCTGATCATCCTCGTGATCTTCGGCATCATGTACTTCGTCATGATCCGGCCGCAGCGCAACCGGCAGCGGCAGGCCCAGCAGACCCAGCGCCAGGTAGGCAACGGTGCGCGGGTCCGCACGACCGCCGGTATGTACGGCACCATCATCGACGGCGATGACAATAACGTCTTGGTGGAGTTTGCTCCGGGCGTCCGGATCAAGATGATGCGCCGCGCCATCATGAACGTCGTGCCTGACGACGAGCCCGACGGCTTCACGCCGACGGGTCCTGACATGTCCGACCAGGACACGACCGTCGGCGCCACGAAGGACGACCGCGGAGACCTCAGCATCTAGCAGCGGCCCACGCTAACGAGCGAAAGACGGACCACCGGTGCCTCCACCAAGCACGACAACCTCCCGGCCCGGGCGACTGCTAGCAGCCCTTTTGGCATTGCTGGTTGTGATGCTGGCCGCCGTCCTCGGCGCGAACATCGCAAGCCCGGGCAAGTGGCACAACAGCTTCAAGGTCGGCCTTGGCCTGGACCTCTCCTGGGGTACTCAGATCACCCTGCAGGCCTACCACCCGACTGGTCATGGCACCATCAACCAGGGCGCGATGTCCAAGGCGCGGCAGATCATGGAAGACCGGATCGACTCATCCGGGTTCTCCGGCGCGTCGGTCGTGCAGCAGGGGTCTAACGAGATCGTGGTGTCCGTCCCGCACCAGAACGCCGAGCAGGTGGCTAACCTCGTCGGCACTACCGCGCAGCTGTCGTTCCGGCAGGTCCTGTACGGCGCGCCGAACTACACGGACGGTACTACGTCGGCGTCGACCCGCGGCTCTGGCAACGCCACCGCGGCCAACCTGCTGTCCGACAGCACGTCCTCGTCCGCCAAGCCCAAAGCGTCTGCCAGCCCGAAGGCCACGACATCCTCCAGCCCGAAGGCCACGCCGTCGCCCAGTTCCAGCACCTCGACGAGCAAGAAGCTCTCGACCACCGCAGACGGTGAGGGCGACCTCGGTGCGCTCCAGTCGCAGACGGTCAAGAACTTCGACCAGCTGAACTGCGCGGACAAGAACTGGCAGTCAAAGCTCTACGGGCTGAACCCGAGCGGCTGGAACCGGCCGAACCAGCAGGCGGTGGCTTGTTACAACTTCGACGGCGTGACCTTTAAGTACGCCATGGCCGCGCCGGTAGTCCAAGGCACGGACCTGACCGCGGTCAACGCCGAGGCGGCGACCACCGGATCCGGTTACCAAGTCGACGTCAACGTGAAGTCAGGGCCCGCCAGCAACCTCGGCACCCTCACGGAGAAGATGTCCACGGACTACTACCCAAGCAGCAGCACCCCAGGAACGGCGGACTATTACCTGGACCAGCTTGCGATCGTGCTGGACGGCCAGATCAATTCCTCGCCCATCGTTGAGGGCCAGTTCACCACCTCGTTCGACATCAGCGGGCCCGGGAACACCGGGTTCACCTCGGGCGAGGCGAACACGCTGGCCAACCTGCTCAAGTACGGCCAGCTGCCGCTGTCCTTCAACACGCTGGACAGTTCCTCGGTCTCACCGCAGCTCGGCTCGGCGCAGCTGGCGGCCGGTCTCATCGCCGGCCTCGTCGGCCTGATCCTGGTCGTGATCTACTCGTTCATCTACTACCGCGGCCTGGCCCTGGTGTCGGTGTCGAGCCTGGCGATCGCGGCGGCGGTCACGTACATGTCGGTGGTCCTGCTGAGCAAGTATGAGAGCTTCAACCTCTCGCTGGCGGGCATCGCGGGCCTGATCGTCGCGATCGGCATCACCGCCGACTCGTTCGTCGTGTACTTCGAACGGCTGAGAGACGAGGTCAGGGAGGGAAGATCGCTGCGGTCGGCGGTCGAGCGCGGCTGGTCCAGGGCGCGGCGGACGATCCTGGTCTCCGACACCGTGTCGTTCCTGGCCGCGCTGCTGCTGTACATCTTCGCGATCGGCGACGTCCGGCTGTTCGCGTTCACCCTCGGCCTGACCACCCTGGTTGACGTCCTCGTCGTGTTCCTGTTCACCAAGCCGATGATCACGCTGCTGGCCCGGACGAACTTCTACGGCCGGGGCCACAAGCTCTCCGGCCTGGATCCGGCCCGGCTCGGGGCCAGAGCGCCATGGCGAGGGTCGCGGCGTCCGGCCACCAGGCCGGCCACCGGGACATCCGGCGGCGCCTCGGCCGTCCCGCCCAGGGGGGCGACCCCCGGATCCTCTGCCGCCCCGAAGGAGGCATGATGTCGCGGCTCGGCAATATCCCCGGCCGGCTGTACCGCGGCGAAGTCTCCGTCGACTTCGTGGGTCGCAGGCGGCTCTGGTACTCGATCTCCGGCGCCATCCTGGTGATCAGCGTCGTCGCCCTTGCGGTCTTCGGGCTGAACTTCAGCATCGACTTCAAGGGCGGCACGCAGATCCAGTTCCCGGTGACCTCAGGCGCGACGGCCACCGGCGTCGAGCAGACGGTCAAGGCTGCGGGCGGCGGCGCGTACGCCAGCGCCTCAGAGGTCAAGCCGCTGGACGGAAGCCCGGCGTTCTGGCAGGTGCAGACCGGCCAGCTGACCACCGGGCAGACCAGGTCAGTCGAGAACGCGATCGTCAGCACCTACCACCCTAAGAATGGCGCCACCGGCGTCTCGGTCACGACCGTCAGTGCCAGCTGGGGCTCGCAGATCTCGCAGAAGGCGGCGATCGCGCTCGTCGCCTTCATGATCGTGATCGTGCTGTACCTGTCGATCGCGTTCGAATGGCGGATGGCCGCCGCGGCGTTCGTTGCGCTCCTCCACGACATCGTGATCACGGTCGGCGTCTATGCCCTGGCCCACTTCCAGGTGAGCCCGGCCACCGTGATCGGCCTGCTCACGATCCTGGGTTACTCGCTCTACGACACCGTCGTCGTCTTCGACAAGGTGCGCGAGAATACCGCGCCCATCCTCGGCACCCGGAAGAGCAATTACAGCCAGGCGGCCAACCTCGCGCTGAACCAGACCCTGGTCCGGTCGATCAACACCTCGCTGATCGCCTTGCTGCCCGTCGCGGCGATCCTTGTCGTCGGCACGTCGCTGCTCGGCAACGGTGAGCTGAAGGACCTCTCCCTGGTGCTGTTCGTCGGCATGCTCTCCGGTACGTACTCATCGATCTGCATCGCTACCCCGGTGCTGACCGACCTCAAGGAGCGGCAGCCGCAGTACAAGCAGCTTGCCAGGCAGGTGGCGCGCCAGGCGGCCGGCGGCCGGGGGGCGATCCGCCGGGCAGCGAAGGAGCAGGCCGCGGCTGCGGCGGCATCCGCGACCGCGGGCAATGGCCGCAAGGCCGGCGCGAGTGCCGGCAATGGCAGCGCGGTCGCTGCGACTGCGGACCTCGCGGATGCCGACCTCGCGGATGCCGACCTGGATCCCGTCGACGCGACGGCCGCCGAGGAGGAAGAGGCACCCCTGGCAGACCAGGTGCCGGCCAGCCAGACGGCCGCTCCGAGCGGTCAGCCGGCGCGCAGCAGCGTCCGGCCCACCGGCCAGCGTCAGCAACCAACGCGGCGACCAGGCTCAACCAACCGGCGGCCCAGCGGTAAGAAGAAGCGAAGGTAGGCCGCCGTGCCACGGCTCGCGGCGCGGCGCCGGCCGGTCTCCTCCGCGCAGGCGGCGGCCAGCCGGTGAGCGCATTCGAGGCGGGCACGACGGACGTCGCCGAGCTGCTGCGATCCCGGATCCGTGACATCCCCGACTACCCGCAGCCGGGGATCCTCTTCAAGGACATAACCCCGCTGCTGGCCGACGGCCCGGCATTCGCGGCCGTGATCGCCGAGATGGCCGTCGGCTATGCGGACGTCGACAAGGTGGCCGGCATCGAGGCACGCGGTTTCATCCTCGCCGCCCCGGTGGCCCTCGAGCTCACTGCCGGCTTCGTGCCGGTGCGCAAGCAGGGCAAGCTGCCCGCGGAGACTTACGCGCAGTCTTATTCGCTTGAGTACGGAACTGCCACACTTGAAGTGCATAAAGATGCTTTTGAACCGGGCGAGCGGGTGCTGGTAGTCGACGACGTCCTTGCGACCGGCGGGACCGCAGCCGCTACCGCTGAGCTGGTAAAACGCGCCGGGGCGCGGGTGGCAGGCATCGTGGTGCTGCTGGAACTGGGCTTCCTCTCCGGCCGGGAAAAGCTGCCGGGTGTCCCCGTCCGCGCGCTACTTGCCGTGTGACGCCGTGCACGGAGCCGGCCCGTCCTGAATCGTCCACCGATACACTCGATGTATAGACGGACGTGAGGAGCACATGTGGCAGGTGACGTGGCGACGGCCGGAGCGGCCGGAACCGATGTCACCCAGGCGCCCGAGGCGGACGAAAGGGTGGCATCGCCAGAAGGCATGCCCGCAGCGCCGCCCCGTCAGCCAAAGTCCAAGTCCGGCCGGACCCGCAAGCGCCAGCCAGCTGCAGAGGAAGCTTCACCCGCGGACGACGGGGCGGACGGCGGCACCGCAGTAACCGCCCAGCCCGATGCGGGCGAGGCTACCGAGGCGCCCGCGGCTTCCGGTGGAACGGCCACGACTGGCCGGGGTGCTGGCTCCGGCAAGAAGGCGTCGGGCCGGTCCGTGCCTGGCCTGTCGCGTCGCTCGTCGCAGCCGGCCAGCCAGCCGGTCAGCACCCAGCCGGACACCTCCTCGGGCGCCGCGGCCATGCGGCGCCGGCTCGCGAGGCTGGGCGCAGCCCGAGGCGGAGGCATCAACCCTGTACTCGAGCCGCTGATCAAGACGGTGCGCAACACGCATCCGAAGGCCGACGTCCGGCTGATCGAGCGGGCCTACGACGTGGCCGCCCGCATGCACGCGGGGCAGTCCCGGCGCAGCGGTGACCCGTACATCACCCACCCGCTGGCCGTGGCGACCATCCTCGCCGAACTCGGCATGAACCACGAGACGATCTGCGCCGCGCTGCTGCACGACACCATCGAGGACACCCAGTACACGCTGGCCCAGCTGCGCGAGGACTTCGGCGACGACATCGCCAGCCTGGTGGACGGGGTCACGAAGCTCGACAAGGTGAAGTACGGGGAGGCCGCGGAGGCCGAGACCGTCCGCAAGATGGTCGTGGCGATGTCGCGCGACATCCGGGTGCTGGTCATCAAGCTAGCCGACCGTCTGCACAACATGCGGACGCTGCGTTATCTGCCGCGGGCCAAGCAGGAGCAGAAGTCCCGCGAGGTCCTGGAGATCTTCGCCCCGCTGGCACACCGGCTGGGCATGAACACCGTGAAGTGGGAACTCGAGGATCTGGCGTTCGCGACCCTCTACCCGAAGCGCTACGACGAGATCGCACGGCTGGTGTCCGAGCGGGCACCCCGCCGGGAGATGTTCCTGCAGGAGGTCATCGAGGACGTCAAGGAGGACCTCCGCGAGGCCAAGATCAAGAATGACGTGACCGGCCGCCCGAAGCACTACTACTCCGTCTACCAGAAGATGATCGCCAGGAATGTCAGCTTCGACGACATCTACGACCTGGTCGGCATCCGAGTCCTCGTCGATTCCCTGCGCGACTGCTACGCGGTGCTCGGCACCGTCCATGCGCGGTGGAACCCGGTCCCCGGCCGGTTCAAGGACTACATCGCGATGCCGAAGTTCAACATGTACCAGTCGCTGCACACGACCGTGATCGGGCCGGAGGGCAAGCCGGTCGAGCTGCAGATCAGGACGTGGGGCATGCACCGGCGGGCCGAGTACGGTGTGGCCGCGCACTGGAAGTACAAGGAGGAGATGGCCGGCGGCAGCGCCTCCGACATGGCCTGGCTGCGCCAGCTGGTCGACTGGCAGCGTGAGACCGCGGACCCGGCCGAGTTCCTGGACACGCTCCGCTTCGACCTCGGCACCGCCGAGGTATACGTATTCACTCCCAAGGGCGAGGTCATCGCGCTGCCGCAGGGGGCCACGCCGGTTGACTTCGCCTACGCCATCCACACCGAGGTCGGCCACCGGACCATCGGCGCGCGGGTTAACGGCCGGCTGGTACCGCTTGAGAGCGCGCTCAGCAACGGCGACACGGTCGAGATCTTCACGTCGAAGGCGGCTGACGCGAGCCCGAGCCGGGACTGGCTCGGCTTCGTGCAGAGTGCCAGGGCCAGGAACAAGATCCGGCACTGGTTCTCCAAGGAGCGCCGCGAGGCGGCGGCCGAGTCCGGCAAGACCGCGATTGCCAGGACCATGCGCAAGCAGGGCCTGCCGCTGCAGCGCCTGGCGACCGCAGACGCCCTGAACGCGATCGCTACCGACCTGCACTACAACGACCTGTCCGCGCTCTACGCAGCGGTCGGCGAAGGCCACGTCAGCGCGCAGTCGGTCGTCGCCAAGCTGGTCAAGTCGGCCGGCGGCATGGAGGGTGCGCAGGAGGACCTGGCCGAGGCCACGCTGGTGACCAGGGCCCCGCGCCCGGCGCCAGCGGCCGGCGACTCAGGCGTGGTTGTCGAGGGTGCCGCCGACGTCTGGGCCCGGCTATCCAAATGCTGCACTCCCGTCCCCGGCGACCAGATCACGGGCTTTGTGACCAGGGGCAATGGCGTATCCGTCCACCGCGCCGACTGCGTCAACCTGTCGCACCTGCTGGAGTCACAGCCAGAGCGCCTGGTCAACGTGCGCTGGTCGCCGAAGGAGGGCTCTCAGTTCCTGGTCGCCATTCAGGTCGAGGCCCTGGATCGCACCGGGCTGCTCTCCGACGTCACCAGGTCGATCTCGGACCAGCACGTGAACATCCTGTCGGCCACCGTCACCACGACCAGGGACAGGGTCGCGTTCAGCCGCTTCACGTTCGAGATGGGCGACCCCAAGCACCTGGGCGCGGTCCTGCGCGCCGTCCGCTCCATCGACGGCGTCTACGACGTCTACCGCGTCACCAACTAGGCCGGGCTTTCCGTCAGCCGGAGAGCTCCGCTAGCGTGCGCTCGGCCTCGGACAACCAGGAGCGCCGCGCGGCGAGGGCCTCCTCCGCCTTCTGCTGGGCCTTCTGATCGCCGCTGGCCTCGGCCTTAGCGAGCTGGCCCTCGAGCTGCGTGATGGCGGCCCTGATCTGGTTCACGGTGCCCTTGGCGCGCGAAAGGGCCTCGGGGTTGGTCCGGCGCCAGTGCGAGTCCTCGGCCTTGCGCAGCGCGTCCTCGATCCGGCGCAGGCCCCCCTCGAGCCGTTCGTGGGAGTCCCGCGGAACGGAGCCGGCCCGCTCCCACCGCTCCTGGATGCCGCGCAGGGCACTCCTGGCGGCCCTGGCGTCGGTCACCGGGAGCAGTTTCTCCGCCTCGGCCAGCAGCTGGTCCTTGACCAGAGCATGCTCGCGCAGCTCCCGATCCTTGGCATCGAGCACTTCGGCCCTGGCCTTGAAGAAGGCGTCCTGGGCCGTCTTGAACCTGGACCACAGCTCGTCCTCTGAGGACCGATCGGCGCGGCCGGCCTGCTTCCAGGACCGCATGAGCTCGCGGTAGGCCGTGGCGGTGGCGCTCCAGTCGGTCGAGGTCGACAGTTCCTCCGCCTGGCGGACCAGGTCCTCCTTGCGGCTCCTGATCCCTTCGCGTTCTTCCTCCAGGTTCGCGAAGTACTGCTTGCGGCGCTTGGCGAACGCGTTCCGCGCGGCCGACAGCCGCTTCCAGAGGGCGGCTTCGGTTGCCCGGTCGCCGCGCGGGGCGGTCTTCCAGTCCTCAAGCAGCTGGCGCATCCGCTCGCCGCTGGCCTTCCAGTGCGTGGCCTCCACCGCGAGCCGCTCGGCCTCGGAGACGATCCGCTCCTTGACCTCGTGCGCCTCGCTGCGGGCCTGCTCGCGGGCGGCCTTGTGCTCCTCGCGGCGGTGCTCCACGGCCCCGGTGAGGGCCTCAAGTCGGCTCTTGAGGCCGTCGAGGTCGCCGATGGCCTTGGCGTCACTCACGGCAACGATCAGTCGGGTGATGGTCGCCCGGGCGTGGGCGGGAGACAGGTCGGTACCGGTAATCCGCTGCTCAAGCAGGCTGACCTCGGTCTCAAGCGACTCGTACTTGCGCTTGAAGAAGGTCAGCGCCTCCTCCGGGCTGCCTGCCTGCCAGGAGCCGATCTCACGCTCGCCTGCCTCGGTGCGGCAATAGACGGTACCGTCTTCGGCTACCCGGCCCCACGGATCGCTTGCGGTACTCACCGCGTACCTCCTGCCCGGACCTGATCAGCGGTTCGCTGGTCAGGTCTTCTTGATCGTCACGCTGTTGATCTCGACCTTCTCCTTTGGGTGACCATCGCCTTGCCCGTTGGAGTTGTCGCTTCCTGCCTTTGCCACATTCTGGATGATATTGAGTCCGCTGACGATGGTGCCAAACGGCGTGTAATCCGGTTGTAGTGGAGAGTCCTTGTACACAAGGAAGAACTGGCTGCCATTGGTGCCGGCTCCGGCATTCGCCATGGCAACGGTGCCTGGCTGGTAGATGACGTAGCCGTCGATCCCCTGGGAGGAGTTGATCTCGTTCGCGAATTCGTATCCTGGCCCGCCGGTGCCCGTGCCGGTCGGGTCGCCGCATTGCAGCACGTAGGGGTCGATTGTGGTCAGCCGGTGGCAATGGGTGTTATTGAAGAAGCCCTGGTCGGCCAGGCTGACGAACGAGTTCACCGTGCACGGGGCGGCCTTGTTATTCAGGTCGATGACGATGTCACCGCGGTTCGTCGCGATTGTCGCCTGGTACGTAGCGGTGGTATCGGGCTTCGCCGGCGGGAGTTTCACCTTGCGGGCGGCCTTGCCTGACTTGGTGTAGACGCACTTGCCGGCGACCGTTGCCGGCGTCGCGCTTGGCGCCGGGGTGGGCGTGGGGGTCGGTGTGGGCGTCGCGATGGCCGCGGGGTGCTTAGGCGTGCTTTTGAACACTCCGGCTGCGAAGGCCGAGCCCACACCTACCCCCACTACCAGGACGGCCGCCACGACGGCGGCGGTCAGCTGCCTGGTCCGTCGTTCCCGCTCTGCCCGACGCTGGTGCCTGCGCTCGTGCCTCTCCCTGGCTAGCCTGCGCTGGCGTTCCTTCTTCGTCGCCACCGGTCTGGTCCTCCTGGTCGGCCGCAGTTGCCTGCGGTCGCTCTCGTATGCCGTCTAGCTGGCAACTGCCCGGCGGCTGGCCGCCGGGCAGTGGTCTGCGAAACTTCGCGAATCGTACCGTTGTGACGGCACTTGTGGCGCCGCCGTTATCGGTTCGTCGCACCAACTGCGTCCAACTCGTGTCCTTACTGTGCCAGCACCAGCCCGCCCGGCATTGTCGGTAACCTGGGACTCGGGCTAGGGCCGCTAGCGTCCAGGGACCGGGAGGCCAAGAAGGAGGCACGGCGTGCTGGTAGCCGGGTTCCCAGCCGGGTCGTTCGCCGCGAACTGCTATCTGGTGGCGACCGGACCGGGCGCGGAGTGCCTGATTATCGACCCTGGCGAGGACGCTGAGCGGGGCATCGAGGAAATTATCGAGCGATACCGGCTGCGACCGGTCGCCGTGCTGCTGACTCATGGCCATCTAGACCACATCTGGTCCGTGGCTCCGGTGTGCGGGGCCCGCGACATCCCGGCCTTCATCCACCCAGCCGACCGGGCCCTGCTGACCGACCCGGCCAAGGGCCTTCCGCTGGCGCCTGGGCAGCAGCTATTCGGGGGGATCACGTTCTCCGAGCCGGACGACGTGCGCGAGCTGACCGATGGCATGACCCTGCAGCTGGCGGGCGTCGACCTGGTCGTGGATCATGCTCCAGGCCACACGCCGGGCTCGGTCACGTTCCGGGTCCCGTGGTCAGCCGAGCCCGGCACGATCTTCACCGGCGACCTGCTGTTCGCCGGATCCATCGGCCGGACCGACCTGCCCGGCGGCGACTATGAGACGATCCTGAACAGCCTGGCCAGGGTGTGCCTGCCGCTCGCGGACGAGACGGTGGTGCTGTCCGGGCACGGGCCGCAGACGACGATCGGGGCAGAGCGCGCGCACAATCCCTTCCTGGCCGGGCTGGCGCCCGCAGACGGGCCGGTGCGCGGCCTGTAGGGCGTACGGCCAGCCTGGGAGCCCGCGGACCATTTTGGGAACGAGGCGTGCCCGGGCACCACCTCGTTCCCCCAGTGAGAGTCATATGAGCAGAGAGAGGCGGCGCAGCGATGATCCGCAGCCACGAGGCGGGCGCCCTCCGGGCAGCTGACGCAGGCGAGCAGGTGCGGCTGGCGGGCTGGGTGGCGCGGCGGCGTGATCATGGCGGCGTCGTGTTCATCGACCTGCGGGATGGCAGCGGGATCGTGCAGGTCGTGCTGCGCGAGGAAGACGTGGCGCACGAACTGCGGGCGGAGTTCTGCGTGCTCGTGACCGGGACCGTGCGCCTCCGGCCGGCCGGGAACGAGAACCCCGAGCTCGCCACCGGCGAGGTCGAGGTAGCGGCCACCTCGCTTGAGGTGCTGTCACAGGCCGACCCGCTGCCGTTCCCGATCGAAAGCGGGGGCGAGCTGAACGAGGAGGTCCGCCTGAAGTACCGCTACCTCGACATCCGCCGCCCGGAGATGGCGACGGCGCTGCGGGCGCGGTCGACGGCCGCCTACCTGGTGAACGAGGTGATGGCCGAGCACCGGTTCGTGAACATTGAGACCCCGTTCCTGACCCGGTCGACCCCAGAAGGGGCGCGTGACTTCCTGGTGCCGGTGCGGCTGCGGCCGGGCACGTGGTACGCGCTGCCGCAGTCGCCGCAGCTGTTCAAGCAGTTGCTGATGATCTCCGGGATGGAACGGTACTTCCAGCTCGTCCGGTGCTTCCGCGACGAGGACTTCCGGGCTGACCGGCAGCCCGAGTTCACCCAGATCGACCTCGAGATGTCGTTCGTGACCCGCGAGGACGTCGTCGAGGTGGCCGAGAACCTGGTGGCCCGGCTGTGGTCGGAGATCGCCGGGTACGAGGTGCCGCGGCCGATCCCGCACATGACCTACGCGGACGCGATGACCAGGTACGGCTCGGACAAGCCGGACCTGCGGTTCGGGCAGGAGCTTGTCGACCTGACGGCGTACTTTGCCCAGTCGGAGTTCCGCGTGTTCCAGGCCCCGCACGTGGGCGCCGTGGTCATGCCGGGCGGCGCGGCGCAGACCCGCAAGGAGCTGGATGGCTGGCAGGAGTGGGCCAAGTCGCGCGGCGCCCGCGGC
>JASHUG010000022.1 GCA_030040155.1 Streptosporangiaceae bacterium
TCATCCTGCAGCACGAGCCGGCCGTGGTCGATTACGCCAATCCTCGTGCAAAGCTGCTCCACCTCAGCCAGCTGGTGGCTGGAGAGGAACACGGTGGTGCCAGCCGAGTTCAGCTCGACGAGCAGGTCGCGAACCTCGCGGATGCCCTGCGGGTCCAGCCCGTTGGTGGGCTCGTCAAGCACGAGCAACCGGGGGGACCGAAGCAGTGCGGCGGCCAGCCCTAGCCGCTGCCGCATCCCGAGCGAATACTTCTTCACGGCGCGGTTGTCGACGCCGCCGAGGCCCACGCGCTCGAGCGCCCCGTCGATGCGACGCAGCCTCGCCCGACGGCCGCGATCCGACCTAAAGTGCGGTCCGGCCGCGTCGATCATGGCCAGGTTCGCCCGGCCAGATAGGTGACCGTACGCCGACGGCGCCTCGACCAGCGCTCCGATCTGCGGAAGGACCTCGGCTATCCGGGCCGGCACCGGCCGGCCGAGGACTTCGATCTTGCCGCTGGTGGCGTAGACAAGGCCGAGCAGCATCCGCACCAGCGTCGTCTTGCCGGAGCCGTTCGGGCCGAGGAAGCCGTACCGGTCACCCTGGCGTACCTCCATGCTGACGTTATCGACGGCGAGCACGTGGCCGTAGCGCTTCGTTAGCCCGGTAGTGGTGATCATTCCGATTCCAGCAGTTGCGTGGCGGCCTGCTCGATCAGGCCGGGAGTCACTGCGCCGACGAGCAGGTACACCGGCCCGCCCGGCGGTCCGGCCAGCACCATCGTCAGCAGCGGTGTTCTCACCAGCACCTCCTGGCCGACCGGAGCCTTGAGCACCGCGCCGACCGAACTTGCCTTGGTCAGGGCCGTGTTTCCGACCTGCAGCGGCAGTGGCACCACGACGAACCTCGCGAGTCCGGCGCCATAGGCCGCCACGTCGCTGAGCCCGCCGGGGCTGGCCACCATGCCCAGCCCGGCCAACTGGCTGGGCAGCGGAGGCGCGAACCCGTTCAGCACTCCGGACACGTCGGGCAACCTGGCGACGTTGAAGCCCACGCCAGGAGCGGGGTTCGGCGTCACGGTGGCCACCGACGGCGTGCTCAGGCTGAGGCCGAGAAACCGGGTCACCAGAACCGGAGTGCTCGCGCCGCGGCCGAAGACCTCGACCTGCACCGGCAGTCCGCTGGCCGGATCCGCCCAGATGTCGATCGCTCCGATCGTCGTGTCCGCGCTGGCCGGGATCACCCGCAGTCCTGCCGCATCGAATCCGGCCACCCGCTGCGACGGCAGCCGGGATAGGTGATCGGCCGAACCGGCATAACTGAGCAGCCTGCGGGCGAGCACAGGCGGCAGCAAGTCGGCGGCGCGCGGCAGCCGGACAGGCTGCGCGCCGGCCAGCTGGGTAAGCAGGTTGCTGCTGTAGTCGTATTCAAAGGTGCCCTGGCTGGTCTGGTAGGTGTCGTCCTCGCCGGCCGTGGCGAGCGTATCCGCGCGCCACTGGTCAGGCGAGCGGTACCAGGCGTACTGATCGGTGGTTCCGTCGAGCAGCGAAACCACGTCGCCCAGATCGGGCAGCGTGGGCAGGTCGAGGGTGACATCGCTCTCGGCGTAGCCCTGATAGGCGACGTCCGCCGACGCCATGATCCGGGCTCGCAACTGCGTAGCCGATAGCGGCGAACCCGGGACCGGCCAGGCCGCGACAATCGCGGGCATCGCACAGAGCACGCCGGCTCCGGCCACCACGATGGCCCACCGGCGCAGCGCCTGCGCAGTCACGACGCTCATCGTTGGTAGCGCGTTGCCGCCATCACCCCACACTACGTCGGCGGGCCGGCGGGGGCCCGGTCAGAACCCCGGACCCCGGTCCTGGTCCTTACTGACTTGGCCGCGAGCAGCATTGGCCCAGCTCCAGGCGTACTCGGGATCCTCGGCCTGACCTGCAACAGTGGCCAGCTGCAGCGGCCGGAAGGTGTCGATCATCACCGCGGTCTCGTCGGTAGTGGTCTTTCCCTCGTCCAGTCCCCGGATCACAGCCTCGACCGCGCCGGGCTGCGGCCCGTGCGTGAACCCTGACGGGTGCAGCGTGATCGAGCCGAGGCCGACACCCGAGCCCTTGCGCGCCGAGTAGTCACCGGCTACGTAATACATCATCTCGTCGGAGTCGACGTTGTGATGGTTGTAAGGGATCGGCACCGCCTCCGGATCAAAGTCCAGCGGGCGCGGGCAGAACGAGCAGATCACGAAGTTCGGGCCCTCGAACGTCTGGTGCACAGGCGGCGGCGCGTGCGTGCGCTTCACGATCGGCTCGAAGTCGGCGATGTTGAACGCGTACGGATACAGGTAGCCGTCCCAGCCCACGACGTCGAATGGATGGAACGCGTACGTCAGCCTGGTCAGCCCGCCAGAATTCCTTACTACGACGGGAACGTCCTCGCCCTCACGCAGCAGCGGTCCGTCAGGTCCGCGCAGGTCCCGCTCGCAGTAGGGAGCGTGCTCGAGGAACTGGCCGAACTGCGACAGATACCGCTTCGGCGGACGGATGTGCCCGCGCGCCTCGACGACCAGGGCATGGAGGCCGCCGGGGCCGGGCAGCCAGCGGTGAATCGTCCCGCGCGGCACGATGATGTAGTCGCCGGCGCCGGCCGCGATGCTGCCGTAGACCGACTCGAAAGTCGCCGAGCCTGAGCGGATGTAGACCGCCTCGTCGCCGGTCGAGTTGCGGTACAACTCGGAGTCGGCATCGGCCGCGGCGAACGAAATCCGGATGTCCTCGTTGGCCATCATCAGCTGCCGGCCCAGCACGAGGTCGCCCCCGGCGGGCATCTCCTGAGTCCGGTAATGACGCGGCAGCAGGGGATGGTTGGCCGCCAGGCCGGCGTCGGCGGCGATATCGCGCAGGCCCTCGCTTTTCACGATCGCCGTGGGCGGATGCTGGTGGTACAGCAGCGACGAGTCAGCGGAGAAACCTTCCTCGCCCATCAGTTCCTCGGCGTACAGGCTTCCATCCGGGCCGCGGAACCGTATGTGCCGCTTTCGCGGAATCTCTCCGGCCACCCTGTAATACGGCATATCGTCTCCCTACCGCTGCGGCCGGCCGCTTTCCCGGCTGCCGTGCGCGGTCGCCGGCCTGCCGCCTTGCACGCTGCAGCGCCCATTCCCGACTATAAGGGGACCGTGCACCGGACCGGCATCGCGCCCAGGAAGGACTTGCCTGATCCGATGAGCGACCAAACGACTGTCAGCCCAGCGCAGCCGGCCGACGGGCCGGGAGCGCTCAGGATTATCGGCCTCGCCGCCGTTGGCATCGGCCTCGCCGCGCTCGCTGGCGCCGCGTTCGTGCTGTCCTACCCGGGGATCCACGCGTTCGCGCTGGACGCCCGGGTAAGCGCCCGCCTTGCCAGGGGCTACCCGTTGATCTTCGACGTACTGCTGGTCGTGATCCTGGCGGCCGTGCTGGCTCTGCGCGGCGCCGGACTGCCCAGCAAGTTGCTGGCGTGGGCGTGCCTGCTCGCGCTGCT
>JASHUG010000276.1 GCA_030040155.1 Streptosporangiaceae bacterium
GCGTCGGTGTGAAGTTGGAATGCCTGCAGCGGGTCTTCAGCGGCTTCTAGCCATTGTAAATTCACACCCACGACCCGCTTAGCTTGCACAAACAACGCAAAAGCCGTAAAAGGCTATGAGCGTTGGGCGGCGGGGCCGCGTCACCGGGTTAAGGAACCGGGGCTACGGCACCGGGCCCGCGCCATCAGGCTGGCAGCGCCGGGTCCGCGCTACCGCTTCCGCCGGGACGGGTCCGCGCTACCGCTTCCGCCGCACCGGGGTCTGCGGCGGCGCAAACCGGCGCCCTTACACTGGTTTCCCGTGGAACCAGTGGAACCGGGCTCACAGGGCGGCGGCTTCCTCGACATCGATGAGGAACTGATCGCCGCGGTCGAGCGTGAGATCGGACCCGAGGCAGCCGAGGCCGCGCGCCGTTCGCAGTGGTTCGCCAGGAACCCGCGGCCGCTGACCGACGCCGAGCGCGTGGTCTTGCGGGCAACCATCGAACCGATCCTGCGCGACCTGCGCACCAGCGCCGCGATAGTCCCGGACGTGGTGGAAGAGGCACATGACGACACGGGCCCGGACCGCGTGCCCGCTTGGATCCAGCCCCCGAACAGCGCCAACTACCACGGCGTGGGATCGCAAGGGATCTACGTCCAGGTCGACCTCTCCCCGCCAGAGCGGCTGGCAGATCTCGCCGATCAGGTACAGGAGTGGGAAGTAGAAGAGCTCTCCGCCGCCGCGCGGTCGGCCACCTGGCCGGAGTGCCCGCTGCACCCCAATTCCCACCCGCTGGCCCCGCAGGTCCGCGGGGATCAGGCCGCCTGGTGCTGCCCGTCATCCGGGCAGGTCATCGCTGCCATCGGCGCACTGCGGTCGGGCTAGCCCGGCAACCAGGCCAAACCCCGGCCGACCTAACCCCGGCGGCTGACCTAACCCCGGCCAGCCTGACCCGGTCCCGGCCGCTTGACCAGCCCGGGCGGCACTTGCGCGCCCCGGCTGACCATCACCGCCGCGCGGAACCCCCTGGGCGGGACGGCATGTCGCCCCCGTCGCCCCGCGATGCTGAGACCTGCCGCCCGGCCGTGCCGCCCCTCTGCCGCTGATGCCGCTGATGCCGGGCCCGGCAGCCGCGGCAGGTCGGCAAGGAGCGCGTCAGATCGGCCATCCCCGTTTACCCATGCAAAACCCATGCTCCGCTCCCCCGAGCGGGACCGCCGGCGGTTGGTGGCCTTGTCCCCCCGAGCGGGACCACCGGCAGCGGCGGCCTGCCCCCACCGGAGATGGTTTCATCCCGAGGCCCGGCACGCCAGTACCACGGCCGCCCAGCCTGGTGGTCACGAAGCTCGGAAATACTTCTGGATGGGATTATGGCTGTTTGCAACTTCATGGCAGTATGACCGCCATGAAGTTGCTGCTGCGCATCCTCATACCGGCCATCGCCCTTGGCGTGGCTCATGAGCTGATCTCCGGCATCGAGCTGACCGGCCACTCGGACGCGAAGAAGGCCGGCACACTGGTGATCATCGCGCTGATCTTCGGTGTGGTGAACGCGGTGCTCAAGCCGATAATCAAGACCATCGGCTGCCTGTTCTACATCCTGACCCTCGGCCTCATCGGCCTGGTCGTCAACGGCGCCCTGCTGTACCTGTGCAGCTGGATCGCCGGCAAGCTGTCCCTGCCGTTCCACATCACGACCTTCACCGCCGCGTTCTGGGGGGCGATCATCGTCGGGATCGTCGGCTGGGTGCTTAACCTCGTCTTCGACGAGCGCAGCCCCGCCAGGGTCGTCGTTCACTAAAACGGCGGCGCGCTCGCCGGCCCGGCATCCGGCCCTCAATGCCCGGAAGCTCCTAGTGTTTGGGTGCAGCCGTTAAGTCCGCGACCGCAGCGGGGGTAGCCCATGCGCCAGGCCTGGCCGGTGGTCGATCTCTTCTCCGGCGCGGGCGGCATGAGCTGCGGGTTCCAGCGCCACCCCGATTTCTCCGTGGTGGGCGCCGCCGATGCGCAGATCGGGAAGCCAAGCGCGGGTCCTGGTGCGCTTGGCTGCAACGCAAGCTATGCGGCCAGCATCGGCCTGCATCCGGTGCGCGCGGACCTGGGTTCGAGCGATCCGGCAGACGTCTGCCAGGCGATGGAACTAGGCGCTACCCGGCCGGCTGTCCTCTCGGCGTGCCCGCCGTGCACCGGGTTCACACGGACGACGGCGAGTAACCACCTAAGGGACGACCGGCGCAACAGCCTGGTCGGCCGGATCGCTGGCTTCGCCGACTTGCTTAGGCCGGACATCGTCCTCGTCGAGAACGCGCGGGAACTGGTGATGGGCCGGTTCGCGGCGCACCTGCACGGCCTCGTCCGCGACCTCTCCCGGCTCGGCTACCAGACCGTGGCCCGCACGTACTTCCTGGACGCATTCGGCCTGCCGCAGCGCCGCGAGCGCGCGATCATCGTGGCGGTCCGCCGGCCGTTGCCTGCGCTGGACCTGACCGGCCTGTGGGCGGGCTGGCGACTGGACGCCAAGGCAACCCACGTCCGCCGAGCCATCTGGGACCTGCCGCCGGTGCCGGCCGGGCAGGCGCACCCGAGCGACCCGCTGCACGTCTCGCCCGCGCTTTTGTCGCCAGCCAACCGGCGGCGGCTCGCCGCGGTGCCACGCGACGGCGGCAGCTGGGCCGACCTGATCGGGCACCGGGACAGCGCTGTCCTGCTTACGCCGGCCATGTCCAGACGAGCCGCCATCGGCGACCTTGGCAGTCATCCGGACATCTACGGCCGTCTGCACTGGGACAAGCCGGCCGTCACGATCAAGCGTGAGTGCGGCCACATCGGAAACGGCCGCTACGCCCACCCGGAGCAGGACCGGCTGTGCACGGTCCGCGAGATGTCGATCCTGCAGGGCTTTCCGCGCGATTACCGGCTGGTCGGCTCCCTGGCCAACATGTACCGGCATGTCGGGGACGCAGTTCCTCCGCTGATCAGCTACCAGCTGGCCGGCCTGTGCCGGTGGATCCTCGCCGGCCAGCGGCCCGCGCCCGAGGAGCTGATCCTGCCGGGCTGTCACCTCGGCCCAGCCGACATCCACCGCGCCGGCTAGACCGTGGCGGCGGCCGCCGACGGCCGTTAGACTGAGCCCATGAATATGCAGCGCTCGTGCCAGTGGTGGCCGCTCTAAGCGGTCGCCCTGTCCCTGCGTTTTCCGACGGCGCGCCCGCTAGGGCCGCCGTTTTCTTCTGGGAACGAGCCGACTCCTGGCGGGCTCATTCACCAGAAAGGTACATGTCATGCCGACGGCAACCACTACCTCTTCGGCGCGTGCCAGCCAGCGGCGCAGCGCCGACCTCGAGGCGGCCATCGCTGCAGATCCCGGCGCCTTCCGTATCCTCACCGGGGACCGGCCGACCGGGCCGCTGCACATTGGCCATTACTTCGGCACGCTAGCCAACCGGGTGCGTCTGCAGGATGCCGGCGTCGAACTGATGGTGCTGATCCCCGACTATCAGGCTCTGACCGACCGGACTGCGACCGCGCAACTGCGGGAGAACGTCTTCGGACTGGTGGCCGACTATCTGGCGACGGGCATAGACCCGGCACGGGCGACGATATTTGCGCACAGTCAGGTCGAAGCACTTAATCAGCTGCTGCTGCCGTTTCTGAGCCTGGTGAGCGTGGCCGAGATCGGGCGGAACCCGACGGTCAAGGAGGAGATGGCGGCCACCGGGTCTGGCGTGATGTCCGGGCTCATGTTCGCCTACCCGGTGCATCAGGCGGCCGACATCCTGTCCTGCCGCGCCAACCTCGTGCCCGTGGGCAAGGATCAGCTGCCGCACCTGGAGCTCAGCCGGGTAATCGCGCGCCGGTTCAACGAGCGCTACAGCCCCGAGACTCCCTTCTTCGCCGAGCCGGAGGCGTTGCTCAGCCGGGCTCCGCTGCTGCTGGGGCTCGACGGCAGGAAGATGGGCAAGAGTCTCGGTAACTCCGTGCCGCTGCGGGCGAGCGCCGACGAGACCGCGCGGCTGGTGGGAAAGGCGACGACCGACTCACAGCGGCTGGTCACGTACGACCCACAGCGCCGGCCGGAGGTGTCGAACCTGGTGCTGATCGCGGCGCTGTGCCGGGATCAGGACCCGGACGACCTTGCGAGGGAGATTGGCGAGGGCGGCGCTGTCGCGCTGAAGGCGGTTGTCACCGAGGCGCTGAACGAGCGGTTCGCCGGCATCCGCGCGCGGCGTGCTGAGCTTGCCGCCGATCCCGGTTACCTCCGCGAGGTGCTGGCCGAAGGGAATGAGCGAGCCAGGGCCATCGCCGGCGAGACGCTCGCCGACGTCAGGCGGCTGATGTACATGCGGTACTGACCGATCGCGGCGGACTGCTCGCGCGCTGCCGCCGCGGCCTCACCGGACGACTCCCGGCGGCCGCGCGGACGGCTCGGGGTCGTCGCCGGCCGGCGCCGCGGACACACCTCGTTCCCGCTTATATTTGGTTGAAGTTATATATGCTGGCAGTTATATTAGCGACATGCAGTCGACGTTCGAGGTGGTTGCTGAGCCGACACGACGGCGGATTCTTGACCTGCTGCTCACCGGCGAGCGCGCGGTTGGTGACTTGGTAGCCGAGCTCGCGATGAGCCAGCCTGCCGTGTCTAGGCACTTGCGCGTGCTGAGGGACGCCGGGCTCGTTGCCCCGAGGACGGACGCGCAACGGCGGCTGTACCGGCTGGACGCCAGGCCGCTGGCGGCGGTGGACGAATGGCTGGAGCCCTACCGCCGGCTATGGGCCGGCCGGCTGGACAGCCTCGCGCAGCACCTCGATGAGATGACTGACGATCTAGAGCGGAAGGATGCCCGATGACCGAGACTGGCCTGCCCAACGGGGAAGAGTACGGCGTGCTCGAGCGCGGCGACGACGCTGTGACACTGCGGTTCACCCGGCAACTTCCGCATCCGCCGACGAAGGTGTGGCGCGCCCTGACCGAGGAGGAGCACCTCGCGGCCTGGCTGCCAACCACGATCGAGGGTGACCTGACCGTGGCCGGCGCCCCGCTGCGGTTCGCATTCCGGCACGTCCCGATCGCGCCCATGGACGGTCACGCGATTTCCTGCGACCCGCCGAAGGTGCTCGAGTACCTCTGGGGCGACGAGCGACTACGGTTCGAGCTCACGGCGCAAGAGGCGGGGACCTTGCTCGTATTCACCGCGAGCTTTACCGGCATCGGCAAGGCGGCCAGGGATGCCGCCGGCTGGCACGCCTGCCTGGACGAGCTGCGCTTCGGCCTGGACGGCCGCCCCGCGCCGTTCACGACCGACGAGCGGTGGCGCCTGGTTCACCCCGAGTACGTCGCGCGGTTCGGTCCCGACGCCGCCACCGAGGGCCCGCCGCAGGAATGGGAGGACACTTACGGCTCGCCGTGAGGCGACCGTGGCTGGCGCCGCGCCCGCGGCTTAGCGGCCCCGCCCAACTCGCGGACAAATAGCGAGAGCCGACGGGCCGCAGCGCGCGGCCCGCCGGCTCTTCCTGGCTGTCCAGGCGAGGATCAGGTCATGCCGAGTTTGGCCAATTCCTCCTGCACCATCGCCTCGTGCTCTTGCTCGTCGCGCTTGGCGTCACGCGGGCGCCAGCGGCCCCGCAAGAGCGGGATGCTGATGAGGAAGAATATGACCCCGCCGAAGCAGACCCAGAACCACGTCCGCCACTGGCCGGGTGACTTCGTGAGCGCGGACGACACCTGCGGCCCGAATGTCTGGACGAACGAGGTGACGTTCACCGGCACCTTTGACAGGGCGGTCAGCTCCGATGTGTAAGGCTCCATCGCCTTCAGCTGTGCCTGGTGAGCGCTGATCTGGAGCAGCGTTGACTCGTTGGCGTCCATCGTCGTGAGCACGCCAAGACCCTTGGAGCCACCACCCGCGTCCGCAATCGCGGTGGACAGCAGCTTCGACGGGATCGTGGCCGCCGTGTACTTCGACAGCTGGGTGATGAGCGCCGGGTACTTCTGCGCGAACGCAATCTCCGGGCTGAGCTTGGTTGCCTCGATGCCGAGAGCCCCGTACTTCTGGCCGAGGGCGACGATCGTCGGGTGCGTCTTTGCCCAGTTGAGGGCCGGGTAGTTGGCCAGGTCGGTCGAGATCTCCGTGCCGTAGTTCACGATCGGCGTGACCGTGTTGATCACGACCGGGATGAACAGGAACGAAGCGAACACGACGACCCTGAGGACCCAGCCCCAGATGGCCAGGCCCGCGGCGATGGCGGCCGGGTTCCTGTGCTCGACGGTCTCGGTGAAGCTGGCCATCCACGGGGTGTACGCGACGCCCATGAAGAACAGCATGATCGACAGGAGCGCCGCGATCGTGGCGAAAGCCGGGTGCGCGCCGACCTTGGCCTGCTCCAGGAACAGCACGATCAGCACGGCCGCACCGATGCCGCCGACGAGCATGAACGGCTTGCGAACCCGGAGCCGGTCGGAGAGCAGCCCGATCAGGATCACCGCGCCCGCGTTGAACGCCCAGGGCCAGTAGCCCAGGTTATTGGCGGTGTGGACGCTGTAGCCGAAGATCGAGCCGACGTAGATGACGAGGAAGCCGACGAGCGCGTAGTACATCAGCAGCATCACCGAGACCGCGAGCGCGGAGATGATGATGTCGGGCTTGATCAGCTGCTTCCAGTGATTCTTCAGCGCGGCCTCGATGTCGAGGCCCTTCGCCCGCATCTCGATCAGGGCGCGGTCACGCAAGGTCACCATGAGCTGATCTCGCAATTGCGGCGACAGCTCGCGCAGCCCGAGCAGCGCGATGACGAACACGACCAGGCCGACGACGCCGCAAATGCGGTACTCGTGGGTCCAGAAGTGGGTGGACGTGATCACAGCCGGGATCGTGATGCTGCCGACAACCGCGACGATCAGGCTGCCCATGACCGGGCCGGTCGTCCAGAAGCCCATCGCTGTAGCCCGGCCTACCTGGGGCGAGAAGTCGCGGATCAGCGCGGGAGTCGCGACCAGGCAGATGCCCTCCACGACGCCGACAATGAACCCTTCGAGAATGAACACGTACCGGTTCGTCGCCATGGGGAGGATGAACTCGACGAAGATGGCGGCGAACAGCAGCCCGAACACGACGAGGTTTGCCCGGCCGTACCGGTCCGTGAGGCCGGCGAACAACGAGCCGAACGCGCCGAGCAGGTTACCTATGGCCAGGCTCAGGACGTAGAACTTGAACGTCATGCCAAAGTAAGTCAGGACCAGCGTGGAGACCGAGCCGCCGACGTACAGCTCGTAGTACAAGGTGATCGTGCCGATGACCACGATGGCCAGGTAGAAGAACCTGGGACCAGTCCGCGGGTAATAATCCAGCTGCCGGTGAATCAGCGAGGAGGCGAAACTCCGTTGCGCGGAGATCGGTTCCGCCGTGGCTGCTGTCATACGGTCCTCCTTGCTGTAAACGAGGGGTGTATGCCGGAATGACTACATGCCGACTAGACGGTATCCCCACCTTCGGTGCGTAGGCAATGGTCTGTTGTGAGCGGGGTCACCTGCCGGTAACCATCGGAGTCACCCATGGTCACCGTGCCTGGCGGGAGTTGCTCTAGCCGGCGCCGTCGA